>CAZWHY010000019.1:0-60854 GCA_964633725.1 Uncultured Candidatus Berkiella sp. | reverse complement strand
CATGCACGGTTCTTAGGAGAGTGGGTGTTGGTAACAACACCTGCTTATCCGACAGTAATCATTATCATCTGGTTTTACGGGTTGACGAAACGCCTGCGTGTGATTGGCCTGATTCAGAAGTGGTACAAAGATGGTCCTTAATATATCCTCGAGATGCAAAACTCAACGCAAACAAAAAACTGAAAATCATTGAATGGCGTAGACGCTTATATGATATTAGTTGGTTTATGCGTTGCTTAAATGAGCCTTTTGCTCGAGCCGCAAATAAAGAAGATGATTGTAAGGGCAGATTTTGGGAGAGCCGCTTTAAATCTCAAGCATTGTTAGATGAAGGCGCGGTATTAAGTGCGATGGTCTATGTAGATTTAAACCCAATTCGCGCAGGGATTGTAAACACTCCCGAAGAGTCTGAATTTACCTCAATCTATGACCGAATTAAAAAACTGAAAAAGCAAACAACAAAGCATCGCGAAAACGTTCAAACAATCGACAATACAAGTCAAGTCGAACACTTATTAGACCTTAATAGCCCAACGCATAATAAACAATGTGCAGAAATTGATATTTCGCTATCTGATTACTTAGATTTGGTAGACTATACAGGCAGGGTTGTAAGAGAAGATAAAAAAGGTGCTATCCCCTCCCATCTCAAGCCTATTCTGACTAGACTTGAATTTGATAGTGACGGATGGCTATTTATCGTTAAAAATATCGGCTCTGGTTTTTCACATGCTATTGGCAGTGCGTTTCATTTAACGCATTTCAGCCAAATGCAAAATCGAGAAAGAGTTATCAAAGGGTTAAAAATAGTTAAACGGAACTACTTAGCAGCCTAAAACTCTCATTAACACATATTCAATTAGATGCAGAGCGTTAAGATATACTGCACATTCCCCTATTAAAACTATTCTAATAATTTTGCTATATAGAAAATATTTTCTAATTTGAATATTCAATCATATTAAAATACTGAGATACTGAGATAAAAGATATTCGCATAATCTATATAAATTATGATGGGTGTCCTTATTTGTTCCCGGGTGAGGCTTTAAAATAGGCCTTGCAAAAAAACAAACGAGACTGTTCATCTAACTGTGTCACCCTATAAATCACATTTTCAAAGTTCTTGTCCTTTTATAGTTTATCTCTAACCACTCTGCTTTGTAGCCTGTTTTTTTCAAATACATTTTAGATTTTTCTACAGTTCCCTCATCAATCTCTTGTTCTTTGCACAAATCTTTCATCTTTTTATACCCGGGAGGCGCTTTCCGTTCTGCTTGTTTGGAGGCATCGAAAGGTGTGTATACGTCTGGCCACACGCACTCATTAACACACGATTTTGTACCACCATCGCTATAACTATAATCATATTCTTCTGTATTTTTAGGCATTATACTCTCCATTACAATTTGTTAGAAATAATACACAACCTCAGCTTGCACCAAATGATCGCGTCTAATAAAACTCAAAGGATCCATACGATTCACATTGGACAAAATAGTCGCTTCTAAATTAAATTTAAAGCTATCTCCAACTCGGCGACTGGCTTCGACCCTGTACATCTGACTGTGTAATTTTCTATCGTATAAGACAAAGGCTAATAATTCAGAATCATGTTCGTCATTTAAAGCAACTCGAATACCCAGTGCAATGTCATCATTGTAAGGCGTTAAGTTTTGCTCTCTTTTATCATGATGGTATTCTACTAGCCAACCCAAATCGACTTTGCTCTCAAAGACACCAACAGACGTATATTCAAAGCCAAAAACCTGAGCATTAAAAGTCTTTGCTTGCCCACGGCGTAGCAATCCTTCAAACTTCCATAACCAGCTACCAAACGTTGCTTGCACGTCTGTGCTGTATTCTTCAATGATTTGATAAGTCGGCAATAATAATACCTCTCCTTTATCAAAATTGAGAATAAAATAGGGATCGCGAGTCGTGCCTCTAAACACATTCAAACCAATATCAAAAGCGCCTAAATTTTTGAACCAGCGTACAGCCCAATCTAAATGATGATGTGCTTTATGTGATTCAAATAGAACATTATCTTGATCGGTTCTAGGCGTTGCCCGTATGCGTCCGTCTTTACCCGGGAAAGTACGCTCTCTAAAATAGGGCAACAAATAGCCATCTAATGTGCCCAAATCACCAGATACAGACAATCTAAACATAGGCTGACCTAATTTCGCTTCACCATCTAGATTTTCGACCGCATCGGTTTGATTGATTATATCCACCAAATGACGCGTTTCTGCTACGCCCCAAAAGACTTTACTAATGCCAACTTTCATTTCCCAATTATCTACAGCATGTTGCCAATATAATTCTCGAATATCCCAATGTGTGCGTTTATTATCTCTTTGGTCTTGACGCCAAAATAATACGGCATTAAATTTATCTTCGTCATTATTCCACTTAGAAGATAATTCGGGCTCCACTCTAAACGCCCAATCTAAACGATGTTGGCCTTCCAAGCCTCGCAAGGGATACACTCTGTATTGAGGTGCAAACTCACCAGAAAATGATAAATTTCCCCAAAAGCTATTATCTGTAAGCTGCTTAGTTTTAGCTTCTTCTTTTTCAGATATCTTAATACTATCTTCTTGGGCATCAGATTTTTTCTTGTTCGTTTTTGTACCTAAACTATCATCAGACTCCCAGTCCTCTTCCCAATCATCGTCCTCATTCGCTTCGTCTTCTTTATCTTCTTTATCTTCTTTATCTTCTTTATCTTCTTTATCTTCTTTTAAAGTTTCATCGTCATCTTCTTTTATCTCATTTTTTTTATCAATGATTTTATCATCGCGCTGATTTTTAACTTTAGATACAACTTCATTATGGGATGGCTCTTGTGCTGAGGATATAACAAGCTCTGCGCTCGAGACTTTTTCACTCGCGTGCGCAGATAGACAAAAAAACAAAGAACACAAAAACAAATTTCTTAACATCATTTTCTTATCCGGCTCGTCTTAATGTACTTTGATTGAAATCATTCTCATCAAAGTTATTTTTGAATTTATAATCATTCCATAACAGCGTTGTGCGCTTCTTCGTTTGGTGGTTGTACATTTCCAGTTTATGCGATCTCCAATATTTCCCCATATATTGCTCATATTTTTTAAGCTTTAAAGTTTTCAACAAATCATCTTTTTTGTCATAAAACTCAATTTTTAATACCCGGTAATGCTTCTTATCCATCCAAACCACTTGACGCTTATAACCTGAGTATTTATCTTTGGGATAACGCTCCATTTTGAAACATTCACGATCGCCACCACAAGGTGTATCCTCAAGATATTTATAATCATATTTTTCCACTTCTTGAGCGGTAAAATCTTCATAGGCAAACTCACTCCCCATAAAGGGCCCTGATTTATTTTGCGAGGCAATGCGTTTGACTCGTTTAAGTGCGGGTAGAAATAGCCATTGATCATCAGCCCCCGTTTTATGGGTATAGGTTAACAATGCGGTACCATTCACATCTTTAGGATGACTAAACACAATCAAGCTTTTATCACCATCATTTTTGCCCTCTAAAGTCTTGATGGATAATTCTCGAATGCTTTTATCACCGTGGCGGTTACGCAATATCATTTTCAAATTGGCTTTTTGATCTCGATAGCCTGTGTCACGTCTATCCGCTTCTACCGCAATTTCTAAACCTTTTTGTTCCGCTGAACCTGCAAATAACGGACAACTAATGATTGTGATGAGAGCCAGAGCCAAATAACGCATGATTTTTCTCCTCAAATGCTAATAATAATGGTGGAATTAAAAAGAAATCGATAATAAGCGCAACCGCAATTGTAATAGCCGTCAGCGTACCCATAGATGAGTTTAATTTAAAATCAGACAAGGTTAATACTAAAAACCCTGCCACTAATACAAATGATGTGACAAATAATGCTTTCCCAACACTCTCAAAAGCATAACGAACCGCATCTTCAGGGCTTTTGTTGTCAAGCCGTGCATGGCGATATTTACTGAGAAAATGGATTGTATCATCGACAACAATACCTAATGTCATACCTGCCACAATCGATAAGCTTAAGCCCACTTCTCCAACCCATATCGCCCATAAGCCAAAACTAACGCCTATAGGCAATAAATTAGGTAAAGCACTAAACAAACCAAAACGAATTGATTTAAAAGCAAAACACAAAATAACAGAAATAAAGGCTAATGCCACACACAAACCAAATAACATACTACGTACATTACTAAACCCAATATGCGCAAACATAATATCTGGACTGGTTCCCATTGTATGCATATGAGATGGCAAGTTCTGCTGCATCCAGTCTTGTACCCGTTGTTCAAACGCTAATATTTCATTGGTTGATAACTTAGTTAATACAACCTGCACCCGTGTAGCCGATTTATCAACATTAACTTGATTATTCAGATCTAGGCCACGCGGCAAGGATAATTCATATAATAATAAGTACTGCGCTATCATTTCTCTGCTTTGAGGAATTTTGTACCAGCTTGGATCATCGCCATGCAACGCCTTATTTAGCTTTTTAATAATATGGGTTAATTCACTAATCTGTATGACTTCTGGTTGTGATTTAAGCCAAATTGCCAATTTTTCTAAATGCGCAATATACGATGGATCATTAATACCTTCCTCACCTTCTGCCTCTACAGAATAATGTATCGTACTCAAGCCTGTCAGATTCTCTAATAAATAATCTGCCGCTTCTCTAAAATCTGTTTTAGGTGAAAAATAGCTTACCCACTCATCATTGAGTTCATTTTTAGGCAAGAAAGCCAATAAGACTACAAATATCCCACCTAAAATATAGATTAAATATTTTTTATATTGGATTACAAATTCAGCAATCAGCGGAAACAAAAGTTGCACTTTATCTTTTGTTTTGGACGGTTTTGCAGAAAATAAAATGACAAAAGCGGGGACTAAGGTCAGAGTAATTGCAAATGCCACCCACACCCCCATCGCCACAATATTACCCAAGTCCCTAAAAGGTGGCGCGTCACTAAAATTCAGGCTCAAAAAACCAAACATCGTTGTAACCGTCGTCAAAAATATGGGCATGACATTAAGCTTGAAACTATAATGCATAGCATCATACCTATCATCCCCCTGCTCAATACGCCAATAATAGGTTGACAATAAGTGCACACAATCAGCAACAGCCAACGTCATAATCATCGTTGGTGCCGTTGCCGTTGCTGGGCTTAGCATAATACCAAAATACCCTGCTAATCCCATAGCGCCCAAGATAGAGCCCATAATCGCTATGATCACGCTTACAATCGCCACGGTACTACGCAAAAATATGCCCACCCCCAATATCACAAGTAGCAACATTAAAGGTGTCAAGGTTTTAAGATCTTTCATCGATGATTCAGTAAAAGCCGCATTTTGCATCACAATGCCTGATAGTCTTACCGTAAACTGCGGAAACTTATTCTCAAATTCAACTTTTAAGGCACGAGCGGCTTCTACCAACTCTGGTAATGCTTTTTCTAAATCTTCATCGGGAAATTGTATTGTGAGGTTCACGCCTGAAACATGAGTGCTTTCTGAAATTAAGCGCTTTATTAATAATGGCTCAGCGACGGCGATAGCTTTCTTTTTAGCAATATCGTCAGCCTCAAAACTAAAAGTATCCGAAATTAAATTATCGACATACAAGTCATCATCTTGGGCTTCAATATTTTGAAAGTTAGTAACCGAGTCAACTCTGATAGTATAGGGCAGCAACCAACATTGTTCCGTTAACCATTGAATGGCTTTTAAATTTTGACTGGTGAATATGTCTGAATTATCTGGTGTTAATATAAACATAACATTATCATGTTTAGTATATGTATTCTGTAGTGCTTCAAATGCTTGCAAATTTGGATTTTTTTCACTAAAGAACATTCTGTAATCTGTACTAAAGCGTAGAGTACTCCCACCATAAGCCAACATAATAATTATTGCGCTTACAAACAAAATAACCAGATATTTAAACTTAAACAGCCAATCTATATATTTTCTCATCTTCCAAACTTAACATTTCATTCTTTAATCATTCATTGTATGGCGCTAATAAGAATAATTCTATTTATTCTTGCCGCTCAATTTTATAGGTGAAGATTTAACTTACACGCATCTAAAAATATATTTTTTGTTAATTTGATGACTTGGTAGTTTTTCAGTGGTACTTTAGTAGATAAGAAGTTATTAATTTAAATGCCTCCAATCTAGGATGTAGGGGAGTAAGGTGGTATGTATGCGACACAACACACAACCAGACATTGGAATTTGGTATAGAAATCAAGATATTAGCAATGTATTCGAGGTCGTTGCCACGGATGAAGATGAAGGCTGTGTTGAAATACAATACTTTACCGGCGAAATAGATGAACTTGATATTGAGACTTGGTACGAACTAGATTTAAAAGTTATTCCAGCTCCTGAGGATTGGTCTGGCCCTTATGAAATTGCCCGGGAAGATCTTGATTACTTTGAAGAAACTTTTCATCCCGAAGATTGGTCCGGCCCATTAATAGGCATAGAACCTGAAGAATATTATTAGGATCAAATTGTTACAAACAAAATCACTTGTTTTGCCCTACTAAAGACAAGACTTTCTCTACACACCTATGACGTTTTTCTGACAGACTTTCAGTGATTCTCTATTGATATGAACAGCGGTTATTGTTCATGCTAACAGTGTATGCAATAAGTGCATCAAGGAAAATTTAGAGACCGTACTCATTCTAAAATTAAATTTAGACTTACTGAGAATTATGAGTTGAGCGTAGTTGGCGAACTCTAAATTGCAAAGCTATACTGAATCTGTGCCTATCAACAGGAAATATGACTATGCCTACAACAACATCTACTCAAACAATAAATCTGACACGCCGCCAGACAGAAGTATTACAAGTTATTAGAAACCACATGGAACAAACAGGAGCACCTCCTACTCGCGCTGAAATTGCAAAAACATTGGGATTTAGATCTGTGAATGCAGCTGAAGACCATCTAAAAGCTTTAGCTCGCAAAGGTGCCATTACGCTTGCACCAGGTACCTCTAGGGGCATCCAACTGGCCAAGGAATTTGGTATAGGATTGCCTATTATTGATAGCCCCCCTCAAGAGGGTCCGCTATTAGCTGAAGAAAACTTTAATGGTCGCATGCGTATTCAAAACGAGTATTTCTCACCTAAGCCAGACTTTTTATTAAAAGTACATGGTTTAAGCTTAACAGGGGCTGGAATCAAAGATGGTGATCTGCTCGCTGTACACTCAACAGAAAGTGCGGAAAACGGCAATATTGTTGTAGCCAGAGTTAATAATAAAACCGTTATAAGAAGGTACTTTCGCCATGGTGACCAAATAGAACTAAGAGCTGAAAATACAGATTATTCACCTATTTATGTCAATACTGCTGTTCAGCCAATTACCATTGAAGGTATTGCTGTAGGTGTCATCAGAACAAGCTCTCTGTAAAGCTTGTTTGGTTAAAATTAGGGGCTTCCTATCTGGGAGCGCCTAAATTTAAGTGTTTCTTATATTTGCAATCAATGCATTATAAACTTCGAATGCTTTTTCTTTTTTTTCCCAATTATTTAGAGTTGGCTGCTTACCATAACTCTCAACTGCATCTGCATACTTTCTATACAACTGTCCGGGAACATTCAAATCACTATTATTTATTTTACTTGCTCTGCTCATGGACTCTCCAGATAAGATTTTCGGCTCTAATTTAACTATATGTCAATACATCTTTTATCGCAACCATAAAATAGCGGATCTCTGATCGGGAATATAACCAATCACGCTTGCCATTTAATAACCACTAAAATAAACAGGTTTTATTGACTATATGCCGACATATTTAGAAAGTTTTCTAATATTTTTGTACCATCTTGAGTTAAAACTGACTCCGGATGGAATTGCACGCCTATCGTAGGATATATCTTATGTTTTATGCCCATAACCAAGCCATCTGTATTGCTGGCAATTAGCTCCAAGCAATCTGGCAATACCGTATCAACAATCAAAGAATGGTAACGCCCAACCGTCATAGGATTAGGCAAATTTTCAAATACGCTTTGATCATTATGATGAACCATATCAGGCTTACCATGCATTGGAATATTGGAACGCTTAACACTTCCACCAAATACAGCCGCAATAGCTTGATGCCCAAGACATACGCCTAGTATAGGTATTTTAGATGAGAAGGCAGAAATACAACTCATTGATATCCCCGCACTTTCGGGCCCACAAGGCCCAGGAGAAATAATAATATGACTAGGTGCAAGCTGCTCAATGTCTTTTAGGCTTAGTGCATCGCAACGCTTAACCACTGATTGATGTCCCAGCTCTTCACAATATCGAGACAAGTTATAAACAAACGAATCATAGTTATCAATTAATAAAATCATATTTATATAAACAGTATTATTTAAGTAAGTAGGGATGCTAGCAAATATCATAAATCATGACTAGATGTTTTCAAATAAAATACCAATATGACCAAAAATTTAAATAGCTTTTCCCAGCAGCAATTATCCATTTACTCTATCATCATTAGAATACAGTTAAATTACTAACATACAGAATTCAGTTGTTGCCCAAATGTCTAAAACAATAAAATCACTTCAATATCTACTAATTGCCACCCTCCTAGGAATGGGGTTAGGATTAGGTAATAATTGTGCGATCGCACAATCCAAAGGCGTTCAACTGCAAGATCAACGAAAGACCTTCTTAAAAGCTGAAAAACTCATAAAAAATGGCCAATGGAAAAAATATCAGCAAACCAAAACAAAACTGACCTCATACCCACTCTATCCACATTTGCTCTATAAAGAACTCAAACAGAAAATCAGAATCAACAAAGCTAAAAATATTAGTCTCGACGATATTAAGCATTTTGAGAAAAAATTCCCTAATTTCCCATTCAAAGATATCCCCAGAAAAAGATGGATAAAACAGAAACACGAAAATAGCCAATGGAAAGATGTGGTATCTGCAATACCCAATACAACAGATTTTCAAGACACTAAAACCAAGTGCTACTATCTCAGCAGCGTTTATCAACAAACGGCGAACCCCAAAATATTATCTGATTTAAAAACACTCTGGCTAGTCAACCACTCACAACCCAGCAGTTGTGATTTATTATTTAAAACTTGGATGAAAAAAGGTGGTTTAGATTCTGCTTTGATCTTTCAACGTTTCCAATTGGTTATCAAAAATAGAAATTTCACACTCGCACGCTATCTTATAACAAAGATGTCAAAACCAGAAAAAATCATAGCCACCCAATGGCTAAAATTTAATATTTCACCTGATTTGATATTTAAAGCAAAATTGATCAAAAAATCCAAATTCCCAGACAATATATTATCCGAAGTACTAACAACCTCCCTACAGCGCTTAGCCAGACGCAATGCAGGACGGGCAGTCGGTTGGTGGAAACAAAATAAGACTAAATATAATTTTAATGCAGAACAAATACAACGCATTCAAAGAGATATCGGTGTGTTTTTATCGCATCAAAAACACCCAGATGCTTTGAAATTTTTGGCCTCCGTACCCACAGAACAGTTAGATGATGTTGCAAAAGCCTGGCGTATCAGGATCTCTATTTTTCAAGGAAAATGGCAACAAGCCATCAAATGGATCAATGCCTTGCCTAACGCAGAAAAACTAGATAATAAGTGGCAATATTGGAAAGCTCGCGCCTTAGATAATATCAATCAAAAATCTGCCGCCCAAAAAATATACCAATCGCTTGCATTAAAAAGAAACTACTATGGGTTTTTAGCGAGCATTAAATTAGGCAAAACGCCCTCCTTGAGAAACACACGCGTCAGCATCAACGCAAAAACATTAAAAAAAATGAATCGCTTACCAGCCATATTGCGCGTTGAAGAATTAATGACCATAAACCGCCCTCGCATTGCGAGAATAGAATGGTATCATTTAACCAAAAATATGCCTGAATCCCAATTAGCGCATACCGCACAGTTAGCATTTGAAAAAGGCTGGTACGACCTCAGCATATTAACGATGCTCAATGCAAAAAACCAAGACGATCTACTACTACGCTTTCCCCTGGCACATAGAAAACCCATTTTGCATTATGCTAAAAAACATCAACTGGATCCTGCCTGGGTTTTTGCATTAGCTCGCCAAGAAAGTGCCTTCTTCTCTTTTGCACAATCGCCTGTTGGCGCACGAGGCCTTATGCAATTAATGCCTAGCACAGCGATGTATATTGCAAAAAAGAGCAATATCAAATACAAATCAAAATATCATTTATATACCCCTAAAAAGAACATTGAACTGGGAACGACTTATTTGAAATTCTTAAAAACAAAGTGGCAAAATAATGCTATTTTAGCAACTGCCTCTTATAATGCTGGTCCCTCTCGTATCAAGCAATGGCTGCCCAATCGAAATATGTCAGCTGATATTTGGATAGATAATATCCCTTATAAAGAAACTCGAAATTATGTCAAAAATGTGGTGGCTTTTACAGGCATATATCACCAAATGCTTGGAAAACCCTTAAAACTTAAGAGCTATATGAAACCCATCAAACATAAACTGAACTGAAAATCACTATAAAATTCGGGATAAAGTAGCTTAATCATCAATCATTCACTATATTTATATAAATATTACCATTTGAGTTCTTATGTTGAAAACTATGCCCCGACCTAATCAAAAAAACAGCCATTTATTCAGTCCTGATCTGACTGTTTATTCTGCACGCTACCCTAACCTCATCCAGAGCATGCATTATCAACTACAAACCTTTGAAGAGGCTCGTAGACTAGCGAAAAAACTCTCTCAATATTATCCTAACCCAAATCAAGCAGAAACCGGTCTAAATGAATTGCTCATTAACGCCATTGAACATGGTAATCTTAATATCAACTTTGAAGAGAAACAAAAAATACTACAAGATAATGAATGGATGAATACAGTCTATGAACGTTTATTTTTACTAAAAAACAAACAAAAAAAAGTATTTGTGAAATTTGAGCAAACACCAGATTGCCTGACCGTCCAAATCAAAGACCAAGGCAAAGGCTTTGCTTGGCAAAAATTCTTAGACCACCAACCAGGCTTTGCGACTCCTAATGGCCGTGGTATTTTTATTGCTCAAAACTTTGCATTTGATGCACTTGAATATCTGGGCAATGGCAGCCATGTGGTTTGTAGGGTTTATTACTAAAAGCTTTCACTAAGGAATGGACCTGTAACCAATTATCAACTCAAAATATTGAATTTATCCTAGAAAGTCTATGTCAAAAAATTAACAAACAAAAGGTGAACAAGTAATGGCTACAGACTTATCTCTTATGCTCAATCATGATATGCACTTAAAAACACTGTTAAAATATTATCTAGGCACAGTAGAACCTACGATTAAAGAAAATTTGATTTTAGAACAGGATGATTGGGAATATGTTCATAATCCAGATAATACTGTCTCAACGTTTCGAGATGGTGTTGTAACTGGCGGTCGATCAGGTGCAATAAATATTCGAGATGGCTATCTCAGAGCACTTGCCCATGCTTTAAAAAAAGAGGAATCACCATCACATATTAGGGTTATCAGTATTATCAATCATCTAGAGGTTCATTGGACCACCTCGGTAACTGAGATTGAGTTGGAACCAGAATTTATTAATACGCTCAATCAAATTTTCATAGCAGATAAAATTCAAAACTTATCAATTAATGATATTATCAATAAAATTAATGATAGTTTGCATCCAGAGTCCTCTAGAGATTTGATTGAAAATAGCATGGAAATATTTGGTGCCAAAAGTATCTCGATTGAACATTATGACTCACATAATGCCAACCCAACGACTCCTGATACAATTGGCCACTACTATAGCAATTATGAATTATCATTAGAAGAGTTTCTTGAGGTCAATAAAACTATAGCCCGTATTACACCCAAAAAATGTAAACAGCAAAAAGGTAATACCTGTGGTGACAACTCGCTTTGGAATGGATTTGTCGCTGGTGTCCTAGGACTCCCCGTTGGCAACGATGAATTTCAAATGGATTCAGAACATTTAAGAGCCTTTAGCGAATACATGTTAGAAGATCTAAATTACAACCCAGAAGACGAAGAGGATGCAAATGACGTGGCAGATAGCATAGCGCTAAATATTGCTAAAGCAATCAGTTTGGCCACATTAAATCCATCATCTTTGTCTTCAAAAAAAGATGAGCCCTCAAAAAAAGTTGACTTTACCGCACCCATAATAGAGCCGCCCTCACAAAAGCAGAAGCAAGAACAGGAACAACACACTCAAAAACCCAGCCAAAAAGAAAAAAAAGCCCCTGCCCACACTGATGTAGATGAAGCCGTAACAGAGGGTTCTCATACTAAAAAAGAAGTCAGAAAAAAACTTCCCCCTGTTGTTTTTAGTCAAACCTTGAGCCACGATGAACCAGAAACCAACCAAAGTATTGTAGTACAAAAGTCCCCTTTAACACTCAAAGAACTAGAGACTCGCTTAAATGATACAACGCTTCAAGAACAGCTATGCATCAAGTCTATTCGCCCTAAAGAGGTAGGCCATAGTTTAGAAGTGGAATTTGAAATCAAATTAGATAAGTCTGGACAAAAAAATCAAACATTTACAGGCTATATAGAAGAGCTACCAAAAACAAGTGACGAAAATGCACCACTCATAGAGTATTCTATTGATAAAAACATGGAGCAGTCCTTAGAAAAAGCAGCTATGAAACGTATGTGTGAAATGGCCGTTGCAACTGCAAAACCTAATACAGAGTTTAACTTAGAAGGTACGGATGAAAAACAAAAAAAAGCTATCTTTAATATGTTAACCGATGCCATTGCACAAAGCTTAGAAGATCACACTTTTGATGAAAAAACAGCCCCTAAAATTTTAGGTTATGATGATCTCAATAAGAGAAAAACGTTAGGTCATAATTAAGATACCTAATTCATATCATGAAGTATTTTTCACACCTGCCAAGTTACTCCAGAAGATAGTAAAGAGCCTAAATCAACATTCTGATTTTGCTTTGCTTCTGTTATAGCCTGGCACATTTGCTGCTCCAAGCAAGGTCGGTTTTCTTGATAAAATACCCCCATCGGCACTGGATATTGCTGTGGGTCTAATTGGTTTAATTGCATAGCCATGGCTTGTGTTGCTTGATAAGATGATATTTTAAGCTTATCAGAGTCTGATTCTATATTCTGAATTGTCACATTATCGCCATCAATGACTAGTCCCTTATTATTGTCCGCACCAAATAGTAGCGGCTGATTGGGTGACAGAGTAATTGTATTTTCAGCTCTATGCGTTTTATCTCGTACATGATCAAAAACCCCATCATTAAATACATGGCAATTTTGATATATTTCAATAAAACTGGTGCCCTGGTGCATAGCGGCTTGTTTGAGTATACCTGACAAGCCTTTTTGATCTACATCTATCGCTCGTGCAACAAAACTACAATTCGCCGCTAAAGCAATGTTAATCGGATTAATAGGTGTTTCTAGCGAGCCTTTGGGAGAAGATTTGGTGACAAATCCTGTTTGGGAAGTCGGTGAATATTGCCCTTTGGTTAAACCGTATACTTGGTTATTAAACAATAATATTGTCACATCAATATTTCGCCGCATCAAATGAATCAAGTGATTGGTACCAATACTAAAGCCATCACCATCCCCTGTTACTATCCAAACAGACAGTTCTGGTCTTGCTAACTTAATACCGGTTGCAATGGTTGGCGCTCGACCATGAATTGTATGAAACCCATAAGTATTTAAATAATATGGAAATCGGCTAGCACAACCAATACCGGCGACAAATACCATGTCTTCTTTAGGGATATTTAACTCTGGCAAGACTTTTTCAATCGTTTTTAATACAGCATAATCTCCACAACCAGGACACCATCTCACTTCTTGATCGCTAGCAAAATCCTGCGGCTTTAATTTTAGAGGCATATTCATAAAGCCCCCTTATCAGACAAATATTCTGAAAAATGCTCTATTAGCTCCGATATATAAAAAGGTTTGCCTTGTATTTTTTGTATGGACTGAGCATCCACCAAAAATTCAGCCCGAATGAGCCGACACAATTGCCCATCATTTAGTTCTACGACTAATACCTTGCTAAATTGTGCAACCATTTTTGCTAAGCCTTTTTGAAATGGGAATAGTGCCTGCAAGTGTACATAACTTATTTTGGCTTTGCCCTGTGTTTGAATTTTCTCAACGGCACTTTTGCAAGCCCCATATACGCTCCCCCAGCCTATAACCAGTACATCCCCCTGCTTCTCCCCCATACATTCTAGCTCAGGCAATATATCGACAATATTTATGATCTTTTGCTTTCTTAAGCGAACCATCTCTTGATGGTTTTCAGGTTCAGAACTGATGGTGCCCGATACGGCTTGCTTTTCCAGCCCACCAATACGGTGCTCATGCCCAGGCGTTCCGGGTACCGCCCATGGTCTAGCCAAGGTATTGCTATCTCGATTATAGGGCTTAAAATTTTCAGCGTCATTGAAATACTGTTTATGGACTTTATCAGACTCTAAATCAGAAATATCTGGTATTTTCCAAGACTCCGAGCTATTGGCAATATTCGCATCTGAAAGCAAAATCACAGGCGTCATATACTGTACCGCAATTTTAAAAGCCAAACGTATCATCAAAAAACAATCCGCAGCAGACTTAACCGCCAATACCGGCAAAGGAGCCTCACCATGTCGACCATATAACGCTTGATTTAAGTCAGACTGCTCTACTTTTGTCGGCATACCAGTGGAGGGGCCTGCTCTTTGCACATTCACAACGACTAATGGCAGTTCACATATTACGGCCAAACCTAGTGTCTCACTGATTAATGTCATTCCTGGACCTGATGTTGCGGTCATGGCTAATTCACCTGCATATGCCGCGCCTAACACACAGCCTACAGCGGCCATTTCATCTTCTGCCTGAAACACTTTAACCCCCTGATGCGGGTATTGACTCAAGCCATGCAAAATATCTGATGCAGGCGTAATGGGATAGCCACTCATTAATAGTTGATTATTATTTTGAGAGGCTACACTCAAACAGCCTAATACCAACGCTTCATTGCCTGTCATCTGCTTATACGTTCCTTTGGGTAAATTCGCAGCAGACACAGAGTAATATTCTGTAAATAACTCTGTGGTAATCGCATAATTATATCCAGCTCGCAAAACGGCTAAATTTGCCTCAACAATATCTGGTATTTTGTTAAATTTTTCTGTTATCCATTTTTTAGTGGGTTCTAAAGAATTTTCATACAGCCAATAAATAACGCCCAGTATATAAATATTTTTACACTTTCTAGCCGCAGAGCGCGAAATGTTTATACTCTCTACACTTTTTAAAGTCAAACTGGTTAAAGCAATCGGCACTATGCGATAACTATCTAATTCGCCTGTTTCTAATGGGTTTTGTGTATACCCTGCTTTCGCTAAATCACGTTTAATGAATTTATCTGTATCAACAATCAAAATCCCACCTCTTTTTAAGCCAGATAAAGCTGACTTTAATGCAGCAGGATTCATCGCAACCAAAACATCAAACTTGTCACTGGCCACATATATTGGGTTCGAAGAAAAGCTAATTTGGAAGCCAGAGACACCCGCGACCGTTCCCAAAGGCGCACGAATTTCTGCAGGGTAGTCTGGCAGAGTGCGAATATCATTCCCATGCTGAGCACAAGACTCACTAAAACGTAAGCCCACAACTTGCATACCATCCCCCGAGTCACCGGCAAAATGGATGTCGGCATGAGGAACAGGCTGACGTTTTACATTTAATTGTTTGTTTTCTAAATTAGTTATTTCAGACATGCGTTTTACTTTGTTAGTTGAATTTAAACTTTATTAAATAATTATACCAAAAAACACAATATCGGCTTAAGATTTATGCTCATTTTTCATTAAAAATAGCATTTAGCCCTTCTTTGTAACTTGGATATCGATTTTCAAATCCAAGGATCTTACGAATTTTAGCATGACTCACTCTTTTATTATCAGAGTAAAATTCCAAAGCCATAGCAGATAGATTCGCTTGTTCGATGGGAATTAATTTTGGAGGTTTTAAATTTAATAACCGAGCAGAATATATATCAAGCTCTTGAGGTGCAGCTGGCAAATCATCTGCTAAATTAAAAATTTCACCTGGTGTTGGATTGTTTATAGAAGCCAATAAAGCGCTGCAAATATCTTCAACATGAATTCTTGAGAACACATGTCCAGGCTTTACAATAGAAAAATTCTTGCCAGCCCTTAACCTTTCTAAACTATTGCGTCCAGAACCATAGATACCAGATAAACGAAAAACATGTACCGGTATAGCGTCTATAGAAAACATGGTTAACCAATTATTTTCTGCTTTTATTCGGTTTTGACTGCGTAAAGAGGATGGTTGGCAAGTAGATAACTCATTGACCCAAGCACCTTTATGATCACCATACACACCTGTAGTAGATAAATACCCTAGCCATTTAATTGTATTTTTAAATTTTAGTAATGCATTATAGAAATGTAAATAAACTGGATCCCGTCCCATATTATCAGGTGGCGTAGTCACTAATATAGCATCCGCCCCTTGTAAGAGGGGTTCAGCATTATCAACAGAAAAATCAAACATATTCACATTTTGATTTTGCCAAAAATCTCGACGCGCTTTATCTCTGCTGGTCGCAAAAACTTCATACCCCTCATTAATTAGAAGCCTAACAAAATGCTGTGCTGTATATCCCAAACCAAAAATCACTACCTTTTTCAAAGCAAACTCCATACAAAACAACCATTTTTAGTGTGCTGTCAATTTATTAGGGTAATCGATACAATATTATACTTAATGTTATTACATGCCCATTCCTAAGAGCAGAAACAGCAAGCTATTTGCCAAGCAATTATGATTTTAAATCCACTTCTATACGGTCCCTTGAGCCATCGACAAAGAAGGCATTGTTCTTACTTGTTAGTTGGCCTCTGAACTTACCGTAATCTTACATATCTCTTTTATAGCAAGCAACATCAATCTTCGTATTTTAAATTTTAGTATTTTAAATTAATGCATTTGCTTGTTTTGATATTTTAAAAAATATACTATTCGACGGGTTACAATAATAATTTATAAGCAAGGCATAGAATGCATCCATTATCCAACAATCAAATCAAAGCTATTTCTGCCGGCTCACTGTGTGAAGTCATCACGACTATTTATAGCATCGATCCCAATGTTTTTTTTGAGTTTAATTTTTCAACCATTGATGATTGTGCAATTTTACAAAAAGCGGTTGAAAGCAACACGTTCCATAATTTAGCAAAACAGTGGGTTGAGTTAGGTTATAATTTTAACATTGAACTACATGAGTTAGATTAGACACATATTCTTATTTCGTAATTCTGTACGCAATCAGGTAATATCTAGTCTTGATGTGGAATAATATTTCACTAAAATAATTAATTCAGATGGAGAACTGAATGCGTAGAGTTATTTTCAATCAAAAAGGTGGTGTCGGCAAATCCACTATTACATGTAACCTTGCTGCGATTAGTGCAGAAAAAGGCTTGCGTACTTTAGTCATTGATTTAGATCCTCAAGCGAACTCTACACAGTATCTATTAGGGCGCAATGCGTTAAATTTTACCCCTACCATTGCGGATTATTATAAACAAATTTTAAATTTCTCCTACAAAGCGTCCCAAGCCAATACATTTATACACGCAACCCCTTTCAAAAATTTATTTATTATCCCAAGCTCTCATGAATTAGAATTTTTAATGACAGAGCTAGATACCCGCAAAAAAATATATAAGCTTAAAAGCTTGTTTGAGCAAATAGATAATTTTGATAATATTTTCATTGATACCCCACCAGCGATGAACATTTTCACCCAATCAGCTTTGGTCGCAACCGATAGCTGCTTAATTCCATTTGATTGTGATTTATTTTCCAGAAATGCCATTTATCATTTATTCAAAGGTGTAACAGAGATTAAAGAAAAGTATAATTCGAATTTGCGCGTCGAAGGGGTTATTGTCAATCAATTCCTACCACAAGCTAGCTTACCGAAAAGGCTGGTAGATGAGTTAATCAACGAGGGCTTGCCCATTATTACTACTTATCTTACCTCGTCTGTAGTCATTAGAGAATCACACGACAAAGCATTACCCATGATTCATTATGCTAAAAAGCACAAACTCACCCAAGAATTTATGCGTATATTCCAAAGCCTGCAAACCAATGAAATCACCCAACCGGATGCCTTTAGAACCTCCACCAAAACACCTGATGAAGTGTTTCATGCAGAGCTAGAACTAGAGGAAGAACCCAAGCTAGAAGTGGAAGAAGAAATGGCTTAACGGCCATTCTCTTTCCTCTTATTGATACTGATTTTAAACGCCCTAGAATGCATTAACAATTTGCTCTAATTATAATGCAAATTTTCTTTTTGGTTTGAAGTTTTCTTTTATGTTGTCTACAATCTCCTGAGCGTCCCTATATTCATCGCGAGGTTCCAGTAAATAATTGTTTACTGGAATAGCTATAATACTATGTCGGCAACCGTGGTAATGGCTAAACATGCTAATATGTCTGTAAAACCAAAGCCTTGTGCTTCATTATCATTAGCTATAATATTATCTATAACCGCATCATAGGTTAATAATATTTTAACTATCTCCAGGTGACCGTTTTTGGCTGCCAAGCGTAAAGCCCCGTTACTACGAGCTATAATGTTATCTTTGACTGCATCATAGGTTAATAATTCATTGACTACCTCCAGATGACCATTTTTGGCTGCCCAGCGTAGAGCGTCGTTATCATCAGCTGCAATATTATTTTTAATTGCATCATAAGTTAATAATTCTTTGACTACCTCTAGATGACCGTATTCGGCTGCCAAATAAAGAGCTTCGTTATCATCAGCTGTAGTATTATCTTTAACTGCATCATATGTTAATAATTCTTTGACTACCTCTTGATGACCGTTTTTGGCAGCCCAACGTAGAGCAGCATAGACGACTTCGGCAACTTTGTTATGCTTTTTCAACAGAGCTAATACCTCATTAGGAGCGAAATTATTCATGTTTCTTATAAATAATTCTTTACCGGGGATGCACCTTTGTTTCTGGTCAGGTTCTCCAAACTTATTCTTACCAGGCGTTCCAGGTATAAAGAATAAGACAATCATAATAATAAAACCAACATATGGAACGTAAAGAAACAAACAATACCAACCACTCTTATCAAAATCACGAAACCGCTTGATATCTGTTACTAAGCAAGCCCAAACTAGTGGAATGCATAAACAACAAAGCAATGTCCTGCTAAGCTCCGCATCGTTATTAGACAGAAATGACTCTATACTAAATATCATACCTATTATTGTAAATAAAGCTAAAAAGCCAATTAAATATCTTGTTCGATTTAAGCGCCCTTTTGGGCTAAACAATATATTTAATAAATCAAACATAGAGCCTTTCATGGGCACTTTGGTTAACAAGCAGCGTTTGGCCGCTGCAAAATACCATGAAAATGTTTTTTCTGTGGGTCTACTAGCCATACCCTGTTTTGGTGCTCGTTTCATTGCTGTTCGCCTTTACTTAATTGTGACGCGTGGTAAATTCCTATTAGATGTGCACGGGAGACCTTGTTCAATTCAGGCGCATATTCATGAAACTAGTGATTGATTGTAGAGCGTTCTAATTTATAACCACGTTCTAGCCATCTCCGTTAAATCTCGCAACAGTGCCCTACCATATGTTTTCCACAAATCATTGGGAGACCCTTATTTTGATTTGTGAAGGTGGATGTGAATGTGAGTGGTTTTCCCGTAACCATGATGGACGAACGGAGATATCCACTTTTTTAACATCTGCTCGGTCATGTTTATCCCTAGATGGACAATATAATCATGAATTGATCCCTTCAAATATCATGGTGCATGTTACCTAACATAGCTCTAAAGGTCTAATAACTATTATTAAAGTATTCATAACAATAATTATGGGTATTTACCCCTAATTTTCACGTCGTTACTAATTTTCACGTCGTTACTAGGTTTTTAGAATCTTGCGGCACTATATTAAAATATTAATAGGACAGCCTAATTTATTATTCAAACCAATGAAATCACCCAACCGGATGCCTTTAGAACATCCACCAAAACACCTCATGAAGTGTTTCATGCAGAGCTAGAACTAGAGGAAGAACCCGAGCTGGAAGTGGAAGAAGAAATGGCTTAACGGCCTTTCTTTTTCCTCTTATTGATACTGATTGTAAATATCCTAAAATGCGTTAACAATTCGCCCTAATTATAATGAAAGCTTCCTTTTTGGTTTAAAGTTTTCTTTTATGTTGTCTACAATATCCTGAGCATCACGGTATTCATCAACTTCCGACTCTTCCATTTTGTCGTAAAAACCCCTCAAACTTGGGCTTAACTCTTTTGCATGTTCCAAAAGACGATACTTATATTTAATAAGACTATCGTTTTTATCCTCAGTTATAAACTCTATAATTCTATTTATAGAATCTTCCTCAGAACTTATTTTGTCAGAGATAGACAGCATTACTAAATCAACAGCATTTTTAACAATAATTACTTCATATTCTCTCTGAGTAGATGCATTTGGAAATCTTTCTTTTATTTTCAGATAATCTCTATATTTAGCTCTATGATGTGACATTTTGCCTAAGGTTTCATAAAATGCTAAACCATCTACTATATGCTCTTGCTGAAAATTGATTATTTTTAGCATGGTCTCTGCGGTAAGAACAAAATTTTGCCCCGTGTATGATAAGTTAAGTATCGCATTGATATCCTCTGAGTCATCTTTAATTTTATTTATCAATGCTAAAACAATCTCCTTCCCAACCTTATCCGAACATAATTCTAAAACATACTCCCAATCATTTTTACATTCAGAGTCATCTAACAATAATAATAATGCTATCTTAACAATTTTATCAATTGATTCAGATGTAGACTTATCATTAAAACTTAAATTAGATATGTCCAATTCTATATTCTCACCAACCGCTTTTTTAAGTTGCTTCAACCGACAAAATGAATTACATTCATTTTCGTTATAATCTAGTGCTTGACATATATCTTCCATACCAAAACCGCTTGAAATTAAAGTAATGCAGTTTTCAATATGACCCAGAGATATCTCCGGGTTATTTTGCTTCATTTTTTCTTCAAATGCATCCCAATTTTCTTTGGATAACTGTAGGTGATTTTTTACCAAACGATACAGCTTGAAATATTGAGAAAATGTGTTATCACTTACTTTTTGTTTTGATAACATTATCTGTGGTAGGGATGTGAAAAAGTTAAAACTATCTGAATTTATATCTATTTTGTTTTTTCTCATGGCATTTATCAAAACATTTATGCGCAATATATACAAGTCACTTGAAACCTCATGTTTTACGTCAAATAACTTCTCAAAAAGTTCATCTCTCGAAGATATTTTATAGAATTGGTTAGCGTTTAATATATTTAATAGACCTTTTGGGACACCTTTTTCTGATGAAGATATTGTTCTGTATATTTTGTTCAACACCTCAAAATCTAGCCCGGGATCAAGATATTCAATAGTTTTACAAAAGTAAGAGAATTGCTTATTATTTAACAGAGCGTATATTTTACGATCATCAGACAATAACACCCGCTCTAAGCAAGATACATTATGAGGAGACAAGTTGTTTGAAGCATTTAAACCAATAATAAGAGAGAGGCTTTTCAACACTAACAAACCTGATTGAACATTTGATTTATTATGGGATTGTTCAATAACATTTTGTAAAAATTCTTGAATATATTCGTGCGCCCCTTCAAGAAGCACTCTTTTTTCAATCAAGTCATTTATAATTCTCGGCAAATTTTGAGAAGGGTCACTTAATAAATCCTTATAATATAATAATAAACTTTTTTCGTCAGAAAGGAACATCTTCTGAGAACGATTCAAAAGACCATCAATAGTAAATACATTCAGTATTTCCTTAACCCCATCTGCTGATACCCCCATATCAAATAATGCCAGCATAAAAGAAACATTATGCTTTAGCATTTTGATTGATTCAAAAGATTCCATTCTAGCATTTATCAGTTTTTTTCCATTTAGTTCAAAATATTTTACAATTGACTCGGATGCTTTTTCTTGTTTTTTACCAAGAAAAATATTTATCTCATTATCATTATAGTTATTGTTGTTATTTAACGTATAACTTTGATCATTAGGTTCATCTAGATAATGCTTTTGAATTGATGTGGTTGACTGCATAGTTCTTGCTAAATATATTGGGAGCTTGGCTCTGTTCACGCCTCTTGGCGTGAAATTTTCTGTATTTTCCTTTAAATATGCAAAAAAATCACTGTTATGTTCTTCAGGAATGTTATCTTCTACAGAAACCAAATGTCTCGCAACATCTAAAGCAAAAAGTCCACAACTTCCCATGGAGTGTTGCCACTTTTCATTATTTGCAAAACAAGTTGAATTCGGGAAATACTTTGGAATCTCATCCAAAATAGAATATTGGTTAACGGCTGTTGTTGAATCAAATTGAAATACGCTTACTTCTGATTCATCACTTACATTAATCAATGCTGAAGACCAATGCTCACTATTTCTTTGCACAATTAGAATTTTGAAACCCTTTTCTCCTTGCTTCACACGGTGTTGTAAATCTTGCAGCAACGTTGCAGCTTGTTTTTTATCTTCCGAAATATCAATAGAGTAATATTCAAAGTTAGAATTTTTCTTTCGAGCTTGAATTTGAGCCAAAGTGAGCGCCGCCCCCGTGTTGACTTGAAAACCTTTACTAATCCTTCTATAAAGGTCTTGGCTTTGTAAATATATGAGATTTTCTTCAATATTATGCAAGAGTAGATTTTGCTCTTCTTCTTTTAGGTTAGGAAATACTTTTTTAAGAGTATCAACCAAGCTCAAAGCATCTTTCCTTTCTTTTTGAGTGGTATATTTCTTGCTCGCTTCTGTTGAAAGCATATTCAGTAGGTTAGTTATATTCTTCATAATTTTGATACCCCAGTATTTTTTTAGTTACCCAAATATACCGTGTAAAAATATTCTTGTCTGTCAGGCTTTTGATTACAAATGACAAAGGGTGTATAAAGCAGAATAAATGGCATATTTTAAGATACTAGTGGGAACAACATTTTTCTCAAACATTAATAGGACAGCCTAATTTATTAAAACAAACGATAAAACCCAACGCGCCAGCATATAATCATATTGGGAATTTAATTAGATGAGATTTTTGGAATAAATAGAATATTTTAGGTGAAAATAGAAAAATGAGCACTACAAAGCCTTGCGAGAGCAATATCAATTTGTTTTAGTCTTAGTTTAAGCCGCGTGGGAGTTCGAATATACCTTTTTTGCCTGTCGGATGCCTTTTATCCCCTTATGCCTACCTTTTGAAAAATTGAGCAGCAGTATTTCACTGCCAACAGCATATGCAAACCTTGACTCTACATTTTCTACAAAGGAAACCCAATGATTAGGCTGAAATTGTAATCTAGATAAAATGGCAGCAAGATGAGCGGGAATAGCCCCTGCTTTTTTATCGTCTCGAATTGTGCGACCTGTGTAATCAACCAACTCCAAATAATCCGAGAATTTAAAATCTATTGAATTTTGAGATTTTGAAGTATTTTCAAAAGGCACTAGAGACTTAGGCTGAGAGAGCTTATCGTAATTAGTCGGTGCTTTTTGTAGTTTATTTTTATTAGAGGCTTTTTTCAGCTGTTTACTTGCATATTGAATGCGCTCATAAATAGAGGTGTATTCAGATGATTCTGGCGTTTTAGCGATGCCTGCTCGAATGGGGTTTAAATCTACATATACCATGGCACTTAACAAAGCAGCATCATCCAATAACGCTTGTGATTTAAAGCGCCCTTCCCAAAATCGCCCAGTGCAATCATCTTCCTCATTCACATTACGAGCTATTTTTTCGTTTAAACAGCGCATAAACCAACTAATACTTGAAAGTCTTTCACGCCATTGAATGATTTTGTGTTTTTTCTCTTTATTTTCCTTGGCATTAGCCTTAAAGAGTAATGACCAGCGCCGAACAACCTCTTCATTAGACCACTCTTGTGCAACCTGATCCTGCACATGAAAAACGATGTGGTAATGATTCGCCATAATGGCATAGGCACAAACTTTTACAGAAAAAATATCTGCTAAATACTTTAAGCGATTCACTATCCATTTCTTTCTATGTGAATAATCTGTTTGAGTAGATTCGTCATCGCCGCATAACCAACTGCGACGAACACAGCGATTCATGACATGGTAATACGGTGTAGCATCTAAATCGATTTGTTCTGATCGAGCTGAGGTCATGACTAATAACTCCAAAATAACTGACCATAATTCTAGCGCCAGACTTATATGCTAATCAACTTTTTTTGGCTGTCCTTTATTTGGCCCTTTATTTGGGGGATTAAAGTGTGTTTTTAATCTCAGAGAGTAAACCAGGCCCTTGATAAATTAGGCCAGAAAAAATTTGCACTAAATCAGCACCGCACTTGAATTTCTGTTGGGCTTGTTCTCCTGACATAATTCCACCTACTCCTATGATAGTTAAATTATCTCCGGCTAAATTCTTAGCTTGTTGTAATATTTTGTTAGATAAGTTAAACAGCGGTGCACCACTAAGGCCACCCTGCTCTTGTTTTTGCAGATCTTTTAAATGGCTAGGACGCTCTATCGTAGTGTTCGTCATAATCAGTCCTTCAATCTTATATTCAATTAAAGACTCCACTATATCGGTTAGTTCTGATTCGTTTAAATCTGGCGCTATTTTAACGCAAATAGGCAAAGGTTTGTCTGCTGTTTGATATTTTACTTGCGCCTCTTTTAACTTATCTAATAATTGCGTCAAGTAATGCTTCTTTTGCAGCTCTCTTAAGCCGGGCGTGTTAGGTGAAGATAAATTTATGGTCACATAATCCGCAAAAGGCGCCACTTTATGAAAGCACATTAAATAATCATCATCCGCAGACTCTAAGGGCGTATCTTTATTTTTCCCTATATTAATCCCTAAGGGAATGGTAAATGGGTATCTTTGCAAATTTTCAATCAACACATCCACACCTTGATTATTAAATCCCATCCTATTAATAATCGCTCTGTCATCTTTTAATCGAAACATCCTGGGTTTAGGATTGCCAAGCTGTGGTTTTGGGGTCACCGTTCCCACTTCTATAAATCCAAAACCTAATTTTTCCCAAATAGGTATCAGCTCTGCGTTCTTATCTAAACCCGCAGCCAAGCCTACAGGATTAGAAAAATTCAATCCCATACAGGTTTGAGCCAAGCTGATTGTTGAGTCTGTTTTATGATATTTAGCTAAAGGCAGTTTCTGAAGTTGTTTTAAAATTTTGAAACACAAAGTATGCGCCTGCTCAGGCTCCAATAAAAACAATAGTGGCCTGAGCAAAGCATATAAATTAAGCGGCTGCATCATGTCCCTTTATGCTACATTGTTGGAATTCTAATGTACTCATATGTGCTAATTCCATTAGCTCCCTTAAGGCAACTGAGAACATTGTAAAGTCTTTGTTATTCAATGCTTTCAAATCTGCAATCATATGACGCCATCTTTCAACAAATATCTTATGGTGCGCTAACCAAGCATCGATTTTTGCATCCACTTCATCGATATCACTAGGCATCAACATAATCGCAACCGTAATAATACGTTGCTGTCTGTCTAAATCATCCCGAATGGCAGCACGAGCCAAAGCATCCCAATGATTGGTCACAGAATGACGCTTAACCTGCTCTCTGAACCATTCTAATTCCAAACGCCCACCAATGGCATAATAAGTAGATATGACTAACTCTACAGGTAATTTATACATCATCGATGCATCGACAATATCCAATGCAGAAAACATTGCGCTCATTTGAGCGGCTTTGGTTGCCACCGCTTCAGGCACTTCCTTGCTGATGAGCTCCTCTGTATACTCGCAAATATAGTTATTGCCTTCACCATATGCTGTATTTTTGATACATTCTCTGACTGTTTTTACTTTGTCTTTAAACTGTGCGATTGACTCTTGAACATTGATGCCCCCAAGACGGTGACGCAAGAACCAACGTGTTCCACGACGCACTAAACGATTCATATCATGTAGCATATGCGTTTGCACCTCACTCGGCACAAGTAAATCTAACGCGTCAACCGCTTCCCTAAAGGGTTTGGATCTAAAAACTTCTCTAGATATAATATAACAACGTACAATATCAGGTACTGAAGCACCCGTTTCATCCTGCAAGCGGTGCAAAAATCCAAGCCCCATGTCATTTAAAATAGTATTGGATACTTGCATGGCAACTAATTCACGTTTTAGACGATGCTCAAACAGGCTTTTTCTGTAGCTGTTTTTAAGGTTATCTGGAAATGCTGTGACCATATCCTCGGCAATAAACGCATCCTCAGGCACATCTGAGGCTAATAGCTCACTTTTGATTAAAGTCTTGGTATACGCTAACAACACAGCTAATTCTGGACGCATTAAGCCTAAGCCAGAGTTTTGATGGCGTGTATTTAACGCTTCATTGGTTGGCAAGAATTCAATTGTCCTATCTAAATTGGCATTTTTCTCGAGGTAATCCATCAACCGACAATGCATTTGGACGTTTTTATCTGAACCAAATTCTGCCACAGACAACACTTCTATTTGTAAGCGATTGTTGTTCAAAACCAACTCTGCAACCTCATCCGTCATATCAACCAATAAGGCATTCCGTTGCTTATCGGTCATATCACCCGCTGTGATAATACCATTTAATAGAATTTTGATATTGACTTCATGATCGGAGCAATCAACGCCAGCTGAATTATCAATTGCATCGGTGTTGATTTTGCCACCATTTAGAGCAAATTCAACACGTCCTAGTTGGGTAAAACCGAGATTACCCCCTTCACCCACCACTTTACATTTTAACTCATCCCCATTGACTCTCAAGCCATCATTCGCTCTGTCGCCCACTTCGGAGTTATGCTCTGAAGAAGATTTAACATAGGTACCAATACCACCATTCCATAATAAATCAATCGGTGCTTTGAGCATGGCTCTGATCAATTCGTTGGGCACAATTTTTTCTTTTTGTATACCTAGTATAGCTCTCACTTCTGGCGATAATAGTATGTATTTGCTAGAACGAGAGAATATCCCACCGCCTTTAGAAATTAATTTTTTATTATAATCTTCCCAACTAGAGCGCGGCAGTTGAAATAAGCGCAATCGCTCTTTGTAGCTTGCTGCAGAATCTGGATTGGGATCTAAAAATATATGTATATGATTAAATGCACCCAGTAATTTAATATGCTGAGACAACAGCATGCCATTACCAAAAACATCGCCCGCCATATCGCCGATACCTATCACACTAAAATCTGTTTTTTGTGTGTCTACACTCAGCTCTCTAAAATGCTGCTTAACAGACTCCCAAGCGCCCCTGGCTGTAATACCCATTTTTTTATGGTCATACCCGGTTGAGCCACCTGATGCAAACGCATCATCTAGCCAAAAACCATATTCTTGGGATATGCCATTGGCAATATCTGAAAAAGTAGCTGTTCCTTTATCTGCTGCTACGACTAAATAGGTATCATCTGCATCATAGCGCACTACATTTTGTGGCGGTACGACTTTGGAATCCACCAAATTATCGGTAATATCCAATAAAGCAGAAATGAATGTTTTGTAACAGCTTATGCCCTCTGCAAGAATTTCTTCTCTGGTTCCATTGCTTGGCAAGCATTTGCTGACAAAGCCCCCTTTGGCGCCCAATGGTACAATCACAGCATTTTTCACCTGTTGTGCCTTCATTAAGCCTAATACTTCCGTTCTAAAATCTTCACGCCTATCAGACCAACGTAAGCCCCCTCGCGCAACTTTCGCGCCTCTAAGATGTACGCCTTCTACTCTAGGAGAATATACAAAAACATCAAACATCGGTTTGGGCAAAGGAATTTCAGGTATTGCGCCAGAATCAAATTTAATCGACAGATAAGACTTTGGCATACCATTCGCACAGACTTGAAAAAAGTTGGTTCGCAATGTCGCCATAATGACATCAATGTACTTACGCAAAATACGATCTTCATCAATATTACTGACAGCGTCCAAGTCATCTTTTAATTTCTTGCGCAAATTATTAACGAGTGAGTTTCTGTCATCATGCACCAGCATTGGATCAAATTTTGTCCGAAATAGCTCCACAATGCCTTTGGCAATCTCATCATTGTCTATCAATACTTCTTCTATGTAGGCTTGAGAAAATGTAAAACCAATTTGCCACATATATTTGGCATAGGCTCTCAGCATCATGACTTCTCGCCAATTTAACCCGGTTTGCAGTACCAGGCGGTTAAAACCATCTATCTCCGCATGGCCCAGCCACAAATTAGAAAATGTATCTTGAAAAACATCTTTCAGTTCTTCCACATTTAAATCATGACCTTTTGCATGCACCAAGGCAAAATCGTTAATCCATATACCATGCCCATTGTTAGACATCACTTCATGTGGTCGCTCACTGATAACGCGCACCCCCATGCACTCTAGCATTGGAATAACATCCGATAGAGGTGCAGCCGAGCCCATATGAAATATTTTAAATCGTACTGTCCCTTCCGGATCTTCTAAGGAGCGATAAAAACTCATTTCCAATGGTCGCTGTTCACACAAAACTTCCATTTTTTGAATGTCAAATACAGCTGTGCGAGCTATAAAGGTATCTCGATATCCGGCTTGAAATGCCTTACCATATTTTTGAAAAAGTTTAATGCCTTTTTCTTCACCAAACTGTTCCACCAAGGATGAATGCAAATGGTCTTCCCAGGTTCTGCCAATACTGACTAATTTTTCTTGTAATTCCGTCAGATCATATGTTTTATCAGAATCTTGATGAAATCTTACAATGAAATGTATACGCGCTAGCACGGATTCTGAAAAGCGTGTATTAAAATCGATACTATAACCACCCAAATTCGTCATTAAAATATCAGCAATTTTCTCACGTAAAGCAGAATGGAATTTATCTCTTGGCACAAAAACCAGGCAAGAATAGTAACGTCCAAAATCATCTTTTCTCAAAAACAAACGAATACGTTGTCGCTCTTGCAAACGTAATATACCTAAGGAAATTTTATATAAATCACCTACAGGCGCTTGAAATAGATCATCTCTTGGGAAAGTTTCTAAAATATTGACCAATGCTTTGCCATCATAGCTTCCGGCAGATAGATCGCTTTTTTCAAGTATTTTTTCTATTTTGGTATTTAATAGCGGGATATTTCTAGGACTCAGGTTGTACGCAGCCGCTGTATACAATCCTACAAAGCGTTCCTCTCCCACAACATTGCCATTGTTATCAAATATTTTCAAAGAAACAAAGTCTGTATGAGCCGGCCTATGTACATTGGAACGACGCATTGTTTTTCCAACCACTAACGGATAGGGGGAACAATAAAATTCTTTCGCTCTTTTGGGCAAACTATCAAAATCTTCAAAATAATCATCGCCATAATATTTTAAAATACCCAGATTATCTTCTTTTTCAACTTCCCAGTGAATTTTATCCCCCTCTTTGACTAAAGATCGACGACTAAAGCCTAAGAAGGTGAAATGATCATTATTAATCCATTCTAAAAATTCAATAATATCTGAAGCATAATCTTTAGACGCTAAATTTGTATCTTTTTCCAAGCGTTTAATTGTATTTTGAAGCGTTTTTTTCAGTGGCAGCCAATCAGAAACGGCTGCACGAATTTCAACGAGTATTTCTTCTAAAACTTGCTTGAGCTCTTCTAGAATCTTTGTATTATTTTGCCGATCAATTTCTATAAAGATAGGCGTCTCAATCCGAGCATCCTTTGCTTTATGGTGGTTGGTCTTAATTTGAACAACATGGCCACTGTCATCTCTAATAAACTGCAAATCGCCCAAATGCAAGATAAGATGGACATTAAGACTGCTGCGATTCAACACCATTCTGATGGATTCTAAAATAAATGGCATATCCGGATGAATAATTTCTATCACGGTATGGGTAGATTGCCAACCATGCTGTTCAAATTGTGGATTATAAACTCGAACCGCATGTTCCTTATCCCCCACATGATTAATGAATTGCCAATGTGATAAAAATGCACCATAAACATCAATCACATTTCTATCTATCAGATCCTCAGGGGCTGCGGTTTTAGCATACAAGTTAATAAACTCAGAAAGCAGTTTGGCTTCGTCTTTAGGCAATTTTTCATGAACTAACTCGACAACTTTTTTAATAAGTTCGTCACGGGTTTCTTCTTGTTGTCGGGTCATGTCTTTTTATCCTCTGCCATTTTAACCAGAATTGGGTTGCTAAAATTTGGTATGAATACATTATAAATACTCTATATAATAAAGATAGCAAACTGAGAGTTTTCTGTATCTTTATCCTATTTTTACAGCACTGCAAAAATTTAGAGTACTTTAGCATTAAAGCACTAAATCTAATAGTTATATCATAGCCAACTGAATAATTTTTTATTGATTTACAGATAGTTAATACAATTTTAGCACTTTTCAATTGAGAAAAATTTTATCGCATTCGATGGTAACTTTACTTGCGTGTTTGTTACCAGCTTAAACAAAAAACAATGTTAGAAAGCTACATTTCTCGCTCATTAAGTGGACAAGTCCCCAGCAACTTAGAAAAACCTTTCACCCACTCAATATTATCATTTAAACACGGTACCAGCTGTAAAGACTCCCCCCCTAGAGATTGCCATAGCACTTGACCACGCATACCAATTTCTTCTATCGTTTCTAAGCAATCGGCCACAAATGACGGGCACACCACAATAATATTGCGCTTGCCCATGCCTATTAATTTTTTTAATACACCTTCTGTATCAGGCCCTATCCAGCGATTCATCCCGACTCTGGATTGAAAACTCACGAAATACGCATCACTCTCTAAATCTAAGGCTTTTGCCAGTGCTCTTGATGTTGCATAGCACTGTGCTCTATAACAGCCTTGGTTATTATCTGAAATAATAGGACAAGGTAAATCTTGCTCACAATTATGGGGCGTATGTTTTTCTGATTGTTTTACCTGATCAAAAGGCAAACCATGATAACTAAACAGCACACAATCATGCTCTTTCTCAAAGTATGGTCGAATCATTTTTGCCATTGGCAAGATGAAGTTAGGAGCCACATAAAAACCCCCTAAATTAACCACTTCTGGTTTCACATCATACTGAGCCAATTGTTTATCCACTTCTAATAAGGCAGAGCCAGATGTCGCTGCAGCATGCTGAGGATATAAAGGCGCTAAAATAATTTTATTAATATTTTTTTGTTTGAACTTTTTGATGGCTTGCTCAATACTGGGATTACCATAGCGCATTCCTAGCACAACAAAATATTGCTCACCTAACTCTCGCTGTAAAGCTTCTTGAAAACTTGTACTGTAACTTAGCAATGGAGAACCTTTGTCTTTATCCCAAACCGCTTTATATGCTTCGGTGGATTTGGCTGTCCTAAAAGGCACAATCAAACCATATACCAATAGATATCTAGCAACAGCAGGCAAAGAGACCACCATTGGGTCGGTTAAAAACTGTTTCAGATATTTTCGCACGGCAGACTGGGTAGGCGCATCCGGTGTGCCAACATTGATTAATAATACGCCTGTGGGAGTCATTGTATGCCAGCCTAATTAGTTAGTTGGTTTGTTTGTTGGGGGTTTAAGACCAATTCTATCTGATTTTTAATCAACCACAAGCTTTAATACCCAAAAACTTGCCTTGCGGGTTAAATTCAATTTCAAAGCGACCTCTGATACCATTCAACCCAACAAACTGCCGCACGGTGTTGATGGGAAAGCGTATCACTCTCCCATCCTCTGCATGTGCGACGATATTCTGAACATTACCCTTATAAAACTTTAAGATTTCTTTTTCACTAATATTGAGTGTCACAATCACTTTAGGCATAATGTGCTCTACTTTATATTAAAGACTTATTGACAATTTCATAAACATCTTCAGATAAATTTTCAACTTGTTGAACTGTCAGCAAGGCTTTTTTCATCAATTCTCCATGCTGACTGTCCAATCGCTTCCAACCGGTTAATGTTTCTAATACTCTCGCAGCCACTTGTGGGTTTTGTTGATTTAAATCTATCACTCTGGCCGCAATAAATTCATAGCCTTTACCATCTGCACTATGAAAACATTGCGCATTGCTTGCACCAAAGGTTCTGATCAAGGCATAAATTTTGTTAGGGTTTTTGAGATCAAATGCCTCATGTGACAAGAGTGCCTGAATTCTATCTAATGTGTCCGGCAACTCTGCCTGAGCTTGTAGGGCAAACCATTTATCCAAAACCAACGTTTCCTGCTTGAAATCTTGATAAAATTGATTAAATAACTTGTCTCTGGTTGGATGCGCCCAATGATTTATCGCAGATAATGCTCCCATACGATCCGTCATATTATTGGCATGAGTATATTGATTTTCAATCAACGCAATATAATCCTCACTTTGGCTACGCCCTAAGAAAGCCAATGCCGTGTTTTTAAGTGCACGTGCCGATATGGAGGCACCATCTACCTGGCCGGTGTCCAACGCAGACATTCGTTGATACACGTGATGAAACTCTACGGCCAATGTCTTAGCCAACGTATCTCTTAAATAACCAACACTATTATTGAGAGCCGCAACATTCACAGTAGCAAGTTCTTCTGCAATATATTGAAAAGACGGCAAAGCCAATAGCTCCGCCAGCAAAGCGGGATCCGTCGTGCTATCCTGAAGCAAGCTTTTATACACCGTCATAAATGCCTTAGGTAACATAGGTGCTTTATGAGTATCTAGCTCAGCCATTAATTGATGAATGACTTGAGATTTGTAATATTGGGATTTATCCCAGCGGTTAAATCCATCCTGATCATGTTGAATAATCAGCGCTAAGTCTTCTTCACTATAATCCATATGTAATTTAACCGGGGCTGAGTAATTTCCCAAAAATGAAGGAACCAAGGGTTGCTCTACCGATTCAAAACTTAAAGAAGATTTTTCTGATTCTAGAACAAAAAATGTACCAGACTCTGTATGCTGAATATTAGGATGCTCAGAGATAGGATACTGTTTACCCTGAGCATCATATAAAGCTATTTTGATAGGGATGACAAACGGCTTTTTCTGCTCTTGGCCTGGCGTTTGTGGACAGGTTTGTGAAAAATCAAATCTGAGTATATTCGTAGCGGTGTCAAAATGCTTGACCACTGTCACAACAGGCGTGCCCGCTTGATGATACCAATTCATAAACTGTGTTAAATCTGTTTGCGTCGCATCTGACATGGCACTAACAAAATCTTCTATTGTGACAGCTTGACCATCATGTCGTTCAAAATATAAATCCATCCCCGCTCTAAAACCTGCTTCGCCCAATAGAGTATGCAGCATCCGAATCACTTCAGAGCCTTTGTAATATATGGTCATCGTATAAAAATTATTGATTTCCATATAGGAATCTGGTCTAACCGGATGGGCAATAGGACCATTGTCTTCAGCATATTGTCTGGTACGGATTTGTTTGACATCACCGATTCTATTGACAATAGGCGTTCCCATATCTGCGGTGAACTGCTGCTCTCTAAATACAGTTAAACCCTCTTTTAAGCTTAACTGAAACCAATCTCTTAGTGTCACACGATTACCAGTCCAATTATGAAAATACTCATGGCCAATGACCATTTCCACGCCTTGAAAATCAGCATCTGTGGCCGTGGCTTGATCGGCTAATACATATTTAGAGTTGAATACATTTAAGCCCTTATTCTCCATTGCGCCCATATTAAAATTATTCACCGCCACAATCATATAAATATCTAAATCATATTCTAATCCATATTTTTGCTCATCCCATTGCATGCTATGCTTTAATGATTGCATAGCGTGATCGCATTTTTGAGCATTTTCAGCTTCCACAAAAATAGACAAATCAATTTTCCTGCCCGATTGTGTCACATAATGATCTTTGATCTCAGTTAAATCACCCGCCACTAAGGCAAACAAATAGGCTGGCTTTTTAAATGGATCACACCATTTGACCCAATGTCTATCCCCTTTGTCACCTTTATCGACCAAATTACCATTCGATAGCAATACAGGATAAGCCTTTTTATCTGCTTCAATCGTGGTGTTAAATACCGCCATCACATCAGGTCTATCTAGATAGTAAGTAATACGTCTAAAACCTTCGGCCTCACACTGTGTACAAAACATACCATCCGATTTATATAATCCACTTAACGCTGTATTCTGATCAGGATGAATTTGGGTCTCGATTTCTAAAACAAATTGATTAGGCAAATCTGAAAGTATTAAATTTTTATCCGAACATTGATATGCACTTTTAGATAATGTGTTGCCATCCACAACAACAGACAATAGCTTTAATTCTTCACCATTGAGTACTAAATCTGCTTGATGTGCATTTTTTTCAATATTTTTCTCTATTGCTAAGCGTGAACGTACTACGGTTTTGTCTGCAAATATCTGAAAATCCAGATCTGTACTTTTTATATAAAAATCAGGTTGTTGGTAATTTTTTAAATAAATCGTTTGAGGTTGGCTAGTACTTGATTTCATTATATTTTTCTCTGTTTTAAAATGGCGATTATAATTGAATTCAATCTCAGATAAGCGGCTCAGATTAAATTTATATGATTTTCTAATGCCAAATTATACCAGCGAATAGTTTAGCAATACAGCTTATTTCACTGATAATCTATTAGAAGAAAGGCCTTAAGTGATAGACTTGTTAAAGTAATGTGGCATACAATAAATATATACACATGCATAAATTTAAAGGAGCTACGATGGATGTATTAAGCGGATTTAAGGATAGATATGCAGGTCGGCACGAAGAAGAAGAAATTTCGCTTACTGAATATTTGGATCTATGCAAGAAAGACCATATGGCATATGCCAATGCAGCTGAGCGCTTAGTCAAAGCTATTGGTGAACCAAAGCTGGTTGATACCAGTAAAGATAGAAGGCTAAGTCGTATTTTTTCAAACAAAGTAATGAAACTTTATGACTCATTCGAATATTTCTACGGCATGGAAGAGCCTATAGAACAAATTGTTTCCTTCTTAAAACATGCCGCGCAAGGTTTAGAAGAGAGAAAACAAATTTTATATCTCTTAGGCCCTGTAGGTGGTGGTAAATCATCTTTAGCTGAACGCCTAAAAGCATTAATGGAAGATGTATCCTTTTATGCCATCAAAGACTCCCCTATTAACGAATCACCTTTGGGATTATTTAGCGCAGAAGAAGATGGGCCTATTCTAGAAGAAGAATACGGCATTCCAAGACGCTATACGGAAAGCATCATGTCCCCTTGGGCAGTCAAGCGTTTGCATGAATTCAATGGCGACATTAATCAATTTAAAGTGATCAAAATTTGGCCTTCTAGATTAAGACAGACTGCTATTTCCAAAACAGAGCCAGGCGATGAAAATAATCAAGATATTTCATCACTCGTGGGTAAAGTTGATATTCGTAAACTAGAAGAATTTGCGCAACACGATGCGGATGCCTATAGCTACTCTGGTGGATTATGTCGCGCTAACCGAGGTGTGATGGAATTTGTAGAGATGTTCAAAGCCCCCATCAAAGTTTTACATCCATTACTCACCGCGACCCAAGAAGGCAACTATAATGGTACAGAAGGCACAGCCTCTATACCGTTTGATGGCATTATTTTGGCGCACTCAAATGAATCAGAATGGGTGACATTTAAAAACAACAAGCACAATGAAGCCTTACTAGATCGTGTGTATATCGTCAAAGTACCTTATTGCCTCAGAGTGACTGAGGAAATGGAGATTTACAAGAAACTAGTAGAGAATAGTTCGCTAAAAGATGCGCCTTGTGCGCCTAATACACAAAAAATGTTAGCACAATTTGCGGTGCTTTCCAGGTTGAAAGAACCAGAGAATTCAAGTATTTTCTCTAAAATGCGTGTGTATGATGGTGAAAATCTAAAAGATACCGATCCAAAAGCAAAATCTCATCAAGAGTATAAAGATTTTGCCGGTGTTGATGAGGGGATGACAGGATTATCCACTCGTTTTGCTTTTAAAATCCTATCTAAAGTCTTTAACTTTGACTCAACCGAAGTGGCGGCTAATCCAGTTCACTTATTATATGTCTTAGAGCAACAGATTGAACGTGAGCAATTCCCACCCGAAGTACACGAAAGATATATTTCTTACCTCAAGGGCTATCTCACCCCTAGATTTGTGGAATTTATTGGCAAAGAGATACAAACGGCTTATTTGGAATCTTATTCTGAGTACGGGCAAAATATCTTCGACCGCTATGTCATTTTTGCTGATTTTTGGATTCAAGATCAAGAGTATCGCGATCCGGATACGGGTGAAATACTAGATAGACGTTCGTTGAATGAAGAACTAGAGAAAATAGAAAAACCAGCAGGCATTAGTAATCCTAAAGATTTCAGAAATGAAATTGTTAACTTTGTGTTACGTGCCAGAGCCAATAATCGTGGTAAAAACCCTAGCTGGACTAGCTATGAAAAACTCAGAGTCGTTATTGAGAAAAAAATGTTCTCTAATACAGAAGATTTATTACCGGTTATTTCCTTTAACGCAAAAGGCTCAGAACACGAGAAGAAAAAACACCAAGACTTTGTCGACAGAATGGTGGATAAAGGTTATACGCCTAAGCAAGTTCGCCTCTTGTGCGAATGGTATTTACGGGTTCGTAAGTCTTCATAAAAGGTTGGCTATATGTCGCGAATTATAGATAGGCGCCCCAACGGGCGCCATAAAAGTGCAGTCAATAGGCAACGCTTTATGCGTCGCTTTAAAAATCAAATTCAAAAAGCAGTTCGTAATGCCGTGTCTGGTAGAAGTATCAAAGAAGTGGATAATAGTGGCGAAAAAATCACCATCCCCTCTAAAGAAACCTCTGAACCTAATTTCTCCTATGGCCAAGGCGGCAAGCGCGATATTATTTTACCAGGCAATAAAGATTTTATTCCAGGTGATTTAATCAAGCGCCCTCCTTCTGGACAAGGCGGCCAAGGTGGTGAAGCCAGTAATAGCGGCGAAGGCACAGATGATTTTGTGTTTGAAATCTCTAGAGAAGAATTTTTAGAAATTTTCTTTGAAGATTTGGCTTTACCTAACATGATCAAAACACAAATTGCTAAAATCCCAGCGTTTAAAATGGTCAGAGCTGGATTTTCATCTGATGGCATACCTGCCAATATTAATATCGTCCGCTCTTTAAGAGGCGCTTTAGGCAGAAGAATTGCGTTAGGCTCCCCTAAAAAGAAAAAAATTGCCGAATTAGAAAAACGGCTGTCTGCATTATTGCGCACAGAACCTGATTCAAAAAAAGTAGAAGAGATCAAAAAAGAAATTACGCACTTAAAAAAACGCGTGAAGGCCATTCCTTTTATCGATCCATTTGATTTAAAATATCATCATCGAATCAAGTTGCCCCAGCCTACAACCCAAGCCGTTATGTTTTGTATAATGGATGTATCTGGCAGCATGGATGAGGCCAAAAAAGATATTGCTAAGCGCTTCTTTATTTTACTTTATTTATTCTTATCTAGAAACTACGAAAACGTAGAAGTCGTCTTTATTCGGCACCATACCTCCGCTAAAGAAGTTGACGAAGAAGAATTTTTCTACTCTAGAGAAACTGGCGGTACAGTTGTGTCCAGTGCCCTTGAAATGACACGCGATGTGATTCAAGAGCGCTACCCCACCTCAGATTGGAATATTTATGCAGCGCAAGCATCTGATGGTGATAATTGGAACAATGATTCCCCTCGTTGTCGCGATATTTTACATGAAGAAATTATGCAGCATGTACAATACTTTGCTTATGTAGAAATCATGCCTCGCCATCATCAAAGTCTGTGGGAAGCTTATTTGTCTGTACAAGAAGCTTGCCCAAACTTTGCGATGCAACACATCGAGGATGTCAAAGATATCTACCCAGTATTTAGAGAATTATTTAAGAAGAAAGACCATGCTTGAATCCGAGGTCAAGTCTATGACTGATAGTGAAAACAATAAAATTATTTCAACCTCTTCTGAGTGGACTTATGAACTGCTCGAAGCCTACGATAAAGCCATTTCTAAAATCGCTGAGAAATTTAATCTTGATACTTACCCCAATCAAATAGAAATCATCTCAGCAGAACAAATGATGGATGCTTATTCCTCCGTTGGCATGCCTTTGGGTTATAATCATTGGTCATTTGGGAAACAATTCCTGAATGTTGAAAAAGGCTACAAACGCGGCCATATGGGGCTGGCTTATGAATTAGTGATTAACTCTAATCCTTGTATTTCTTATCTCATGGAAGAAAACACATTAGCCATGCAAGCATTGGTGATTGCACATGCTTGCTACGGCCATAATTCTTTTTTCAAATGCAATTATTTATTTAAAACATGGACGAACCCTGACTCTATTGTTGATTATTTATTATTTGCTAAAAATTATGTCGCAGAATGTGAAGAACTACATGGTATAGATGCCGTAGAAGAAATTTTAGATGCTTGCCACGCCCTAATGAATCATGGCGTAGACCGTTACAAAAGACCCTATCACATTTCTCTGAGAGAAGAAAAGGCAAAGCAAGCCAAACGAGCAGAATATCTGCAATCTTTAGTCAATGAGTTATGGCGTACCTTGCCAGCTAAATCTACCGAAGTCACTCAAGAAGATATTGAGCGCTTCCCGTCTGACCCGCAAGAAAACATTTTATATTTCATTGAGAAAAATGCACCACTACTGGAGTCTTGGCAACGAGAGCTTATTCGTATTGTCCGAAAAATGGCACAGTATTTTTACCCACAACGCCAAACCAAAGTGATGAACGAGGGCTGGGCAACCTTTTGGCATTACACCATTATCAACGAGCTATATAATGAAAGGCTTGTTGATGATAACTTTATGCTGCAGTTTTTACATAGCCACACGAGTGTTGTATACCAACCCCCTTACGATAGTGAGTATTATTCAGGCATCAATCCTTATACTCTAGGATTTGCCATGTTTATTGATTTAAGACGAATTTGTGAGGAGCCAACCGAAGAAGATGAATTTTGGTTTCCCGATATCGCTGGTTCTGACTGGTTGGTCACTTTAGATTTTGCCATGCGTAATTTTAAAGATGAAAGTTTTATTTCACAGTATCTATCCCCTAAACTGATGCGAGACTTAAAGCTATTTAGTATTTCAGATGATGACCAGCAAGAATCTTTAGAAGTCGAAGCCATTCATAATGAAGATGGTTACAAAAACGTCAGACAAAAATTATCAGAGCAATATAACTTAGGCAATATAGAACCTGATATCCAAGTGTATAATGTAGACATGCGTGGCGATCGCTCACTAACTTTGCGTTATACGCAATGGAACCGTCGTCCTTTAGAGAATGCACAAGCCAGTGAAGTGATTAAGCATGTACATGTGCTCTGGGGTTTTCCGGTAAAACTTGAAACCTACACAGAAGAAGGCACAAGCAGCATTACACATCAGTGCCCACCGGTGGAGAAGAACAGTACTTCTGACATAAAATGACTGACGAAATTTACAAACTAGAAAACGTACCTATATTTGAAGCAATGTATGGTACAGGGCTTATTTCGCTCGGTGGCTATCCGGCTGTCGAGCAAATGCTGACAGGATTAAACCTATCCAAAAAAAAATTACTAGATGTCGGCTCAGGTATTGGTGGCATGGCACACTACTTAGCTCAAAAATATAATACTCATGTCACAGGTTTAGAAATCTATCCTTGGATGGCAGAATATGCAGCACAAAAATCTGCAAAAAACATTAAAAACCAGATTGATTTTGTAATATACAAGCCAGATGGCACAATTCCATTACCTTCTGAGCACTATGATATTATTTATAGCAAAGGTGTATTAACCAATGTGAGCAACAAGCCTGCTCTCTTTACAGAGCTTTTTCGCCTACTCAAACCCTCCGGCACACTTTGCCTAATAGATTGGCTAACCCCTGAGTCCCAAGGCCCTAAACACGAAACTTTACCAATGGGAGATGCCTCCTATAAAGAAACAAAATCATCCTATCAAAAAATATTAACCCTTTGTGGATTTACCAATATCACCTTTCAAAACAAAAATAGTGAATATTTAGAATATGTCAAAGCACTAGATGCTCGCTATCAATCCCCCGCGCATAAAGAAAAATACAAAAATATTATTGATGATAAACTCAGACTAGAACTAATCCACTCTAATTCATACCTACAAAAATCTATAGAGTCGGGTGAACAAATCTCTTATTTGATTAGAGCACAGAAAAAGCTTTAAGCTTTGCTTCTAAAATATATCTAGCCAACTTAAACCCACCCACTGGGGAATACTTGCTCTATAGCGCTGTTTTATCATTCAGCAGCCATACAAAAATAAATTGACGCCCGTATAAGTGCTTAGTAGAATAATTGACTGTATAGCTTCAATGTCCCCTAGGTGTATGCTAGAAACAATAAAAACAACTCTATCCCTGTACTTTCTGATCCCTCTACTCACTATTTTTGGTTTGTATTTTTCTGTTCGCTTTAAATTCTTACAACTGACTCACATCCCTAGAGCTTGGAGACTTTTTACTTCTGATAGGAAGCTAGAAGGTAATGCCTCTTCTTTTAGTGCTATGTCGGCTGTGCTAGGCGGCAACTTAGGAACAGGCAATATAGCCGGTATCGCTGTAGCGCTTAGCATGGGGGGTCCCGGTGCTATTTTTTGGATGTGGATTATGGCTATCTTGGGATCAATCTTAAGATTTATCGGTTGTACATTGGGTGTCCTTTATAGAAAAAGAGACGAGGCCGGTGAAAATGTCGGTGGCCCTATGTATTATTTATATAAAGCTCTCAAACTCAAAAATACAGCCAGACTTTTTAGTGTCGTCACTATACTCACTGCATTTACTGTGGGCAATTTAGTCCAAATGAATTCTATTGCACTCCCTCTCATAGATGCAGGCATCCCAGCCTCGGCTATTGGTATAGTAATGGCTCTTCTAGTGGGTGGTGTTATATTAGGTGGCTTACATAGATTCTCGGCAGTCGTCTCTAGCGTTGTGCCTATCATGGCTGTTTTTTATCTATCTGCATGCCTCATTATTATTTTTCTGAACCTAAGCAAAGTTTTACCCGCTTTGCAGCTTATTATGACCTCTGCATTTCGTCCACTTCCAATGGCCTCTGGTGTTATTGGCTATACAGTATTACAAGGTATTTCTTCTGGCTTTGACAGAGGGCTATTTGCAACAGATTGCGGAGTCGGTCTCGCGCCTATTATTCATGCATCCGTTGAGAGTCATACACCTCGCGTCAATACCGCTTTAACCCAAGGGTTGATTAGTACTTTAGCGCCTTTTATTGTGATGATTGTTTGCACTTTAACAGGACTGGTACTAATCGTAACAGACGCTTGGACTATACAAGGTTTAGAAAGCACCAATGTTTGTATAGAAGCGTTTAAACGTGGCTTTCATTTTGAGGCGGCAGGTTATTTAGTGACGATTACCTTATTCTTTTTTGCCTTTACCACCATTCTGACTTGGTCATTTTGTGCCGGAAAAGCGATTGAGTTTTTATTTTCCACCAAACTTATCAAACCGCTACAAATATTATTTATTCTGGTAATTCCGGTTGGTGCCTATCTCCAAGTTAATCTTATTTGGACAATTGCTGATTTACTCATGAACACTATGCTTTTGATTAATATGATCGGATTGGTTTTATTAGCCAAGCACGTTATGCGCTTGGTGAAACAGCCGGTTTGGGAGAACGTGTTGACAAAAAATTAAACCCCGAAGTCCAACTAACTTTGATGTATGTTTTTTTACAATCTCCGCATTAATCTCCGCACTTTATGCGGAGATTATAGCAACGCCACTCTATACCCACCAAATTTTCGCATATTAATCACACCATGTGAGAAAATTAGATACTGCCCTTTAATGCCTACTAGCTTGCCTTCGACTCGTGGTGTTTTATCAAAAGACAATGAGGTGACTTTTTCGGGGTAGGCTTGTACAGGATATTCAAATTCATAAACATTATCTTCTCGAATCGCCACAACAGAGCCAGCACCAAACTCTTGGATAATATCGGTCACCAAGCTTTGGTTTTCTAGAATAATTTTATGCTTTTCTGCTATTAAATCAATTTCAGGTACAACATTTTTTAACATATTGCGCCAATTGGTTCTATCTGAGACATTGCCTTTTAGCGCTGTTTCAATCAATCCCGATATTCTACGAGTGGATACAGCAAAAACAGGTATTGCGGCAACAGCCCCTTGATCTATCCACCGTGTCGGCACTTGGCTGCCACGCGTAATGCCAACTTTTAAACCCGAAGTATTAGATAGATAAACAATATGCTGAATCATGCAATGCGTATCACCCCACTCCGGCTCTCTGCATGTACCCTTATGATAATGACATAACTCTGGTTTTAAAATACACAAATCACATTGCGCTAACTTTCTGGTACAAGGATAACAATACCCTTGTTGGTAGCTTTTTTTGATATCTCGCCCACAAGCGACACAATTAATTTCCCCTATAAATTCCAAAGCAAGGTCTTTACCGATATACTCATTTAGAGAAATTAAAAAATCGCCTAACGGTAATTGGTAAGACACAGGATTGGTATGAGAAACCACCATTTTTGATAAATTGCCAGTTTTTTGCATTTTTATTGTCACTTACTACTCATAAAACTATATTTTTTGTATCCAAAATGAACAAGGATCGGAATCATAATGGGCTAAGTTGGGGCAAGCTTGTCTTAGGTTATCTGAATGGGTTTTATGCAAATGATTAACAGCACATAGTAATTTATAATTTGTGTTGTAACTCAAAAAAGCCTCTAACATATATTGTTCGTTCCAAAAATACTGCGCTTCAAATAGCGTACCAAAACGATAATCTCTGGGCGTAAAAACATCATGGATATGAACAATAACACCCGTTTTCAAACGACCTAACACTTCCAGTATCTCATACAATACATCCCCTTGCGGTCTAATCACATGAGAGGAATCAATAAATAAAATATCACCTGACTCTAAAATATCAAAATACTCAGGCGCTAGAGTTTCCACTTGCTTACGCACAACCGTAATATCAAATTTCTCTAGTTCGGGGTGTTCAAATGGCTCTATGCAGGTAATATGGCCATTATACGTAGAGTCTTCTTGTTTGTTTTTCTGTATGGCATCTACGGCCATAAAAGTAGAAAAGCCACTACCAATTTCAATGATTTTTCCCGGCTTAAAATGCCGAATCATATTATAATAAATTTCAGCATCGCCAGTTTCAAAAAAATTATTTTTATAATAAAAAGGTTTACTATTATTTGCATGAAGCGGATATTGGTTTAGCTCTTCCTGATATGTAAACTTATCCAACAAAACAAGTTGCTCACTCACATTAAGATCAATGCCTGGCAAGTTTCGCACAGCCTCTAAGGAATGTCGCATTTGCTCCGGATAACATAACGCTTCGTAATAGTGTGCTCGAATAGGCAATATACCAATTTTTTTAAATAATTTTTGTACCAAAGGAAAACGATGCAAGCCTATGCGCCTGATCAAAAATAACGTCCAACCCACAACCCACATAAACGGGCTTAATATGACGTCAACAATCGGTAATATTTTTAATATTGAATTCTTAATAACAACTTGCATGCCGCTCACTCACTCCATGATCTAAAATTGACAATAATATATAGTATTTATATCGCAATGTCATGAAGTCAGAATAAAAACTTATTACTCATCCCTCAATAATCCGCCAAACCGCCTGCTTAACCAAGTCCGATGCAATAACGCCTAAATATACAATATTGGGATCTAAGTCTGTTTTGATATCGCTGCCTATATGCTCATAACCACTATCTTGCGTTCGCGTAGACACAGTATATAATATATCACCATCCAAAATAGTACTATAAGGATATATCACCTGAGACAAAGCATGATGGACTTGGCGTCCTATTTGTTGTAAATGCCGAGCAGACAGTTTTTCGTTAATCACAACCACCGTTAAAGTGGTATTACCTGATGCATTATCAGATATATTATTAGCGGGTGATTTTATTGAATGATTATTTAATAACTTGGTTTTGACATCTTGTTGTAAATTTTCTATTGACTGGCGCGTTTTATCTGAGCGCACAACCTGGCCTGTTCTGTCAATAATAAAACCTAATGCATTCACAACCGTAAAAACGGCAATTTTAGTTTGCCCAATTTGAGCAAATGCAGCACCTTGACCAGAAGGCACAAACCCATCCCAAAAGAATTTACCAAATGAAGCCGATGTTCCCACACCATGGGCACCGATTGGGAATTGATTTTTTTGTGCGGCTTTTAGAGCGGCTTGCCCTAAAGTTTTATCAGGAAATACATGACTATTTGGCCTTGGGGTAAAGTCAAAAATAACGCCCCCCGAAACTAATGGCATTTTATTAAATTGTGTCTTATCTATGTTATCTTGATACAGTGCTGAAACCACACCCGCAGTCGCTTCCAGACCCAATATACCACCGCCTGTTAGGCTAATAGCATCAATATAGGCTTCGCCATATTGCATTTTTTCTTGGGTGAAAAATGTCCCAACAGAACCACCCCGAATATCAATCGCCGCTTGTGCACCCTTAGTAAAATGGAATAGGGTACACCCTGTTGCCCCATCTACGTACTCTGCCGTACCCACAGTAAAATCATCAAAATCAAACTGAAAAATATTCTGGTTAGATATTTTATCTTGATTGGTAATAATTTGATTATTCACTACAGTACCAGCAAAAATATACATGGGCATAGTCAATAAAATTATTAAAATTGAAATCTGTCTTAACTGCATAACTAGGTACTACTTTAATCACTGCAAAACAAAAAAAGATGATATCATGATTATAGTAAACTAGGCGAGAAAGGAATTATCGTGCAAATAAGCTATCAAAACAAGGTGATTCTTTTCATTTTTACTGTTTTTTTAACCGTATCCTCTGGCCTAATGTATGTACTCACACAAAGTCTCAGCACACAAACTTTAGCGGATATTGAACGACAATTAAGCTTTACCAGCACTTTGCTAGACGATCAACTGTTAGAAAATAAAAAACTTACTTTTAATTATGCTTTGTCATCCAATCAGCTAAATCACCTAATTTCTAATGAAACGCATTTACCAAACCAAGATAAATTAAACACACTACACCAAATCAGGAATGAATTTAGCGCTAATCGTGCCGTTTTGATTAATAAATCTTTTAGTATTGTACTAGACACAAAACTAGATAATCATAAAACACAATCATTCCCACACTCTGATGTATTTGCTCCGTCACAAACCCAAGCATTTGAAATGATTGTACCTGTTGATAATATTATATATCAGTGGATAGTCTTTCCCACAAAAGATCTAACCACTAATAGCTGGGTTGCCATAGGCTATGATATCGACAAGTTTTTTATCCATCACCTAGATACAATTTCTCCTTTGGATATTAGCCTAGGATTTGCTTATGAGACAGCCAGGAAACAATGGGTATTAGGATCTTCGGATTTCCAAAAACTCAATTCGTCACTAAAAAATGACATATTAAAAAATCTAAATTTATTAAAGCCCAAAAGTCAAAGTGCTATCACACTCCGTAGCGACGACCAAATGGTCATGATGATCCCACTCGTAAAATCAAAAGAAACGCCAGATATTACCGCACTTTTGTTATATTCATTCTCAGAATCATTTGAACCCTATCAGAACATACTGACCGATATTATTATTCTTTTTACCATCGCTTTTATGCTGGTTCTCTTGGGTTTAACGTTGTTAAATAAAATGTTTTCCAGGAAACTAGAGAGTATTGTTCATTTTGTTGATAAAGTTGACAAAGGAGAATACCAACTTAGATTACCGCAAAATGATAAAGGTGTTATTGGCCAGCTCTCTTTGCTATTAAATAACATGATTTATAAAATAGAGCTAAGAGAAAAAGAACTATTACATAAAACTCGGTTTGACGCGATTACAGAACTGCCCAACAAGGGCTATTTTTTAGAAGCGATTGACAACTTAATTCAAGATGACCAGACAAAAAACATGATGATCACATTAGTCAATATTGATCGTTTTCCACAGATTAATCATGCCCTGGGACATAGAGTGGCAGATAGATTATTACATCATGTCGGCGCTCGAATTTCCTCTACTTTTTCGGATGCCAAGCTTATCGGAAAAATGTCCGGCAATGCTTTTGCAATTGTTTTTTCAGATAGAACCACTGCAGATGCAGAAGACATTGCCAATCAACTACTGACCCTATTTGAAAACCCTTTTAGTGTTTACACGGTGACCATTGATCTAAGCGGTCACATTGGTTTTAGTTTCTATCCGGAAGATGGTGAAGATGCAGATACTTTAATTCAAAAATCGGATGTCGCCGTATTTGAAGCGCGCCATAAAGCAGATCATTATGCGATATATAACGTCCATTCTGATCCACACCAATTCAACAAACTGTCATTAATGAGCGAACTTCGAGAAGGTCTACAACAAGATGAGTTTGAAGTTTATTATCAACCTAAAATAGATTTAAATAGCGAACATGTCAGTCAAGTAGAAGCATTGATTCGTTGGCATCATCCATACAAAGGCTTTATGCCACCTAATTTATTCATCCCGATGGCAGAAGAAACAGGTCATATCAAAAAGCTCACCTTTTGGGTGTTAAATAAAGTTTTTGCACAAAGTGCAACGTGGCAGAGTAAAAACATATCGCTGAAAATCAGCATTAATTTTTCCGTAAAAGACTTGCTCAACAAATCACTTCTGAGCTATGTCACATCACTAATAGAAAAATATAAAGTTTCTCCTGAAAATATTATTTTTGAAATTACAGAAAGCGCGTTTATGCAAGATCCAGATAACGCCCTAGAAGCGATTAAAAACTTACGTACACTGGGCTTTCATTTTAGTATTGATGACTTTGGCACAGGATACTCTTCCTTGAGCTACCTAAAAATATTACCCGTGTCTGAGCTTAAGATCGACATGGCATTTATCCGAGAAATCGCCACGAATAAGCGCGATGCCCAAATTGTCAAATCAACCATTGAGCTGGGGCATGGTTTAGGCTTAACCATTGTTGCAGAAGGTGTAGAAGACGAAGCTTCCGTTAAAATACTAAAATCTTTTGGCTGTGATATGGGGCAAGGCTATCACTTTGCAAAACCACTCCCCATTAAAGAATTAGAAGAGTGGCTAATGAATTCCAAATGGGGAATTTCATTTATTCGACAATCTTAAGCTTTATGCTTCTACAGGATTATTTGATTTTTGATCTAACGAAAAATCAACAGCACGAATAGATTTTTTCAATATAACTAATAATATCAGTCCAGGAATCGAAACAATAACTGTGAATAAGAAAAACTCAGCCCAACCAAAATAATCAACTAAATAACCAGCGGATGGTCCAACAAATACTCGCCCTACAGCGCTTAAGGCACTGAGCAAAGCAAATTGAGTCGCAGTATAACGTTCGTCACATAAACTCATTAACAAGGCAATAAAAGCGGCAGTCCCCATACCACCGGCTAAATTTTCTAATGCAATGGTCAAAACCATCAAACTATAATCTTTGCCGGCCCAAGCCAAAACCATGAATAAAAAATTAGTAATGGCTTGCAAAAAACCGAACCACAATAATGAACGATACAAGCCAATTTTGGCCATGAGCAACCCACCCCAGAAAACCCCGACTAGTGTGGCCACCAAACCAACAGTTTTATAAATATAACCAATGTCGCCTAGATCAAATTCCAATCCTCTTAACAAAAAGGTTATTGTCAACGAGCCTGCAAAAGCATCACCCATTTTGTATAGTACAATGAGCACTAATAAGGCGATTGCATTTTTTCGGCTTAAAAACTCTTTAAATGGCTCTGTGCATGCTTTTGCAAAAGTTTGGGGCGCCGCGCTATGGTGAACAGGCTCAGAGCAAAATAAAGTGGCTAAAACACCAATCCCCATAAAACCAGCCATGCTAATATAGACCCACTGAAAACCTATTTTTTCAGCCAAAACAAGCGCTAATCCCCCCGAGATTAAAACGGCGATTCGATAGCCCGCAACCGCCATGGCAGCGCCTGTCCCTCTTTCTTCTGCGGGTAATAATTCTGTTCTATAGGCATCAATCACAATATCTTGTGTCGCCGACATAATCGCAATAGATAGTGCAACGATCCCAACAACCAATGGTGTGGTTGCCGGTGAAAATCTGGCAATAAAAACAAATAATGCCATCAAACTCATTTGCGTGACCAACATCCAACCGCGACGCCGACCTAAAAAAGATGGCGTTACTTTATCAATTGCGGGTGCCCAAAAGAACTTATATACATATGGTTGGCCAACTAAAGCCAAGAAACCAATGGTCTTAATATCCACATTTTCTACTGTAAACCATGCCTGCAAAGTACCCATGGTCAAACCTAAAGGCAACCCTGATGAAAAACCCAATAGCAAAATCACCAGCATGCGTTTTTGGATAAGAATCTGATACCAGGCTAATTCAGTTTTCATAATTAAAAATCTACTCTATTATTTTGAATATTTCTTGCACAGTAACAATTAGTTTATATTTCATTCAAAAGTTAACAAACTAAGCTTTATGAGTGTTTTATAGGTTTTATTGTCCTATTTTATCTTATTTCATAAATTATACTTACAAAATTCTCTGCAATTTTGCTATAGTGCAAATTCAAATAAAACAATGAGGCGCCCATTATGAAATTGCGTTTAACTACTTTAATACTTGCATCCGTCGTTGCGACAGCTAATGCGGCAACAGATGATAAAAAAATCATACTGAAAGATAAAACAGCCAAAGTCAGTTATAGCATCGGTATTGATATTGGCAAAAGCTTTAATGAACAATCTATCACACTTAATGAGGACGCTTTTCTTGCGGGTGTTCGCGACGGACGTAACGCCAAAAAAGCCCTTATGACAGACGATGAAATCCGTGATACCTTACTAGCCCTACAAACCGAAATGGCTGAAAAACACAAAGCAGAAGCGAAAAAAGTATCTATGAAAAACCAAGCAGATGGAAGCAGTTTCCTAGAAAAAAATAAAAAACATGATGGCATTGTAACATTGCCTAGTGGTTTACAATATAAAGTCATCACAGAAGGCAAAGGCACCAAGCCCAAAGCCACAGACACAGTCACCACTCATTACCGAGGTAAACTGATTGATGGTTCAGAGTTTGACAGCTCATATTCTAGAGGTGAACCCGTGAGTTTTGCAGTCAATGGTGTTATCCCAGGCTGGACAGAAGCGTTGCAACTTATGTCACCTGGTTCTAAATGGGAGTTATTTATACCCGCAGACTTAGCATATGGTGAGCAAGGCATTGGTGGCACAATCCCTCCTCATTCTGCACTCATTTTTGAAGTTGAGCTTATTTCTATTAAAGAAGTCGAAAAAACAGCGAAACAATAAATCATATTTATTGTTTGTTCCACAAAAAAGAGCCTCTATTACGTGTTAATAAAGGCTCTTTTTTTATATTACTGAACCTTTAGAAATGGCATGTAATAACTTAACAAACCGGCACATTCACCGCCAAACCACCTTGTGCGGTTTCTTTGTATTTCTCATGCATGTCAGCGCCTGTTTGTTTCATGGTTTGAATCACCTGATCTAAAGATACAATATGTTCCCCATCTTCCAAAATAGCGATATTAGCCGCATTAACTGCATGGACGGCTGCCATAGCATTACGCTCGATACAAGGAATTTGAACCAAACCTAATATAGGATCACAAGTTAATCCTAAATGATGCTCCATACCTATTTCAGCGGCTTGCTCCACCTGCAAAGGTGTCCCGCCTAAAACAGCGGTCAAGCCACCTGCCGCCATTGAACAAGCCACCCCTACTTCTCCCTGGCATCCTACTTCTGCGCCACTAATAGAGGCTTGCTTTTTGTACAAAATACCAATGCCACCAGCGGTTAGTAAAAATGTCGAGATATCTTCTGGCTTTGCATCATCATAAAATTCTAAGTAATACTTTAAAACTGCAGGAATAATACCTGCAGCGCCATTGGTCGGCGCCGTCACAATACGATTGCCAGCAGCATTTTCCTCATTAACCGCCATGGCATAAATATTTAGCCAATTAAAGTCTTTAATATCTTTATGCGCTCCTTGTTTATTTTCCATCATCGTTCTGTATAGATGGGGGGCACGGCGCCTGACCTTTAACCCACCCGGCAATAATCCCTTGCCCAAGCAGCCATTTTCTATACATCTATCCATTACTTGCCAAATAGCATTAATTTTTTCATGCACTTCCGATTCTGTATACCAATGTTTTTCGTTTTCTATTACAATTTTCGCAATGTCACAACGATGATTCTTACAATGCTTTAGCAAAGCATCTGCGGTTTCAAATTGAAAAGGCACTTTTGCTTTAGCTTGCATAATATCTTGAGACTTTATGTCATCTTCAGACAAAATAAATCCGCCCCCAATTGAATAATATGCTTTTTGCAAAATAATATTATTTTCTTTATCTAAAGCTGTAAATTTCATACCATTGGTATGATAATCTAAGCTCTTATTATTATGAAAAATAAAATCTTTTCCAAAATCAAAGGCAATATGATGCTTAGGCAACTTCAATATTTTATCTAAACATACTTTATGAACATTTTGATTAACTTGATTGGTATCAACTGTTTCAGGCAAACCACCTTCTAAGCCCGCAATGATAGCTCTATCCGTGCCATGCCCCTTTCCGGTTAATGCCAAAGAACCAAAAACCTCAACCCGCAGTCCAGCGGTTTTATCTGAGTCAGCATCTGATTCTACTAGCCGATGCACAAAATCATGTGCAGCTAACATGGGCCCAACCGTATGTGAGCTAGATGGCCCAATACCAATGGAAAACAACTCAAAAATACTTATCATAAATATCCAGCCATTATTTTAAAAAATCAATCTATAAACAGTACAAACTAAAAGCCCCTTTGGTCAAGGGGCTTGTCTGTTCATTCCTAGTATATTTTAATCACGCCTCAGCTTTTCTGTCGCCGCTATGGGCGTTGGATAACGATTGACTATCCAGTACGACGAAACCATAAAAGTAATAATCGTTGCAGCTTGAATCATAAAATAAGCTTTCTCACTAATAATATGGCTTTTGCTCGCGGTATAAGCAACCAACAATGAAAACTCACTAATTTGGCCTATTCTGACGCCGATTTCCCAGGCTGAACTAGCAGATGAGGCAGATTTCAATAGTAGTGGTTTTAAAGTCAATGGCTTAATAACCAACATGAGTGCCGCTAAAATCATAGCGGGTACCACAACCTGCGGCAAAATAGATAGATCAAATTGTGCGCCTAGTGAAAAGAAAAATAATATTAAGAAAAAATCTCTCAACGGTCTTAAACTATCGGCAATAAAGCGAGAAATAGGACTTTGTGCAATAGAAATCCCAGCGATAAAAGCACCAATTTCAAACGACAAGTTTACAAACTCTGCAAGCTGCCCAATCCCTAAACACCAACCTATCGCCACTAAAAACAGATATTCATGGATTTGGTTGAATTTCTTTAATACTTTCACCAAGAAAAACCGCTCGACGACAAAAACAAAAAAGATTAGCCCCGGCAAAGCAAATACTACTTGTAAAATTTCCTGGGTGGATAATCCGTCACCTGAACCAGCGCCATGAATTAACAACATCGCGAATATAGCGATAATATCTTGTAGTAATAAAATACTAATGACTATCTCGCCTGTGCGTTGGTGATGCATCACGGTCGTTGGCAATAATTTCAAACCAATAATGGTACTGGAGAACATCATGCATACCCCAATCACCATAGAATCTATTAAGTTAAAACCTGTAGATAGACCGACTAAAAACCCAACTGTTGCGAATATACAAGAGCTGACAACCGTAATTAAAGTGGTTTGAGATAGCATTTTGATAAGATTTTGCGGTTGAAGATTCAATCCCAGCAAAAACAATAAGAATATAATACCAATATCACCAATATCTTTAATAATAACGGGATCTGATACTAACTTGGCGCCCCAAGGCCCTAAAATAGCCCCCAACACAATATAGGCAACTAGCAATGATTGTCGAGTAAATAGAGCAAGCGTTGCTAGAACCGCGGCACCACAAAAAATTAAAAATATAGAAAAAATAATATCGTTATGCATAATCCCTTCGACTCAAATATAATTCGAGTTCCCCAACTTCTATCAAATATAAAACCTAAACTTATTCATTTTGCCAGTTAAGGATAATGAAAACAAGCGTATAGTCAGGGCTAGTTAAATAGGATAGGATAAAGCATGAATAAAATAAAGCCCAAACAAAATTTTATAACACTCATCTTAGTTACTTGTTTGTTGCTTGCACTTGCAGGATGCAAAGACTCAAAACCAGTGAATACCTGGACACACTCTAATGCAGGTAGCTTTGATGCTGCTCTAACCACGGATGGACAACAAGCTTTAATTGCGACACACGACAAAGGCACATTATTTTGGGATCTTAAAAACAAAAAAGTGCTCTATACATTTAGCCATACGGCAAACCAAAAAACATCGCATCGAATCGTTCGTATCGCACAAGCGGCTTCTATTGCGATTACAGCCGATGATGAATCTATTGCTAGTTGGGATACAAAAACAGGTGAATCTAAAGCCTATTGGAAACTGCCCGCCGTACCATTGGATATAGATTTATCCAGAGACGGACGGTTTGCACTCATTGGTTTTAGTGATAATAAAGCACGTATTATTGACATGCAAACCGGCATAGCCTGGAAAACATTTGAGCATGCCGATAAAATTAGTACTGTTGCCTTATCGAATGATGAAAAATATGCTTTAATTGGTTCAGATGACACAGCGGCACGACTCTGGAATCTCAACACGGGCGAAATGTCTCATCAATGGTTTATGCCCTATAAAGTCACCCATGTGGCAATCTCCCCAAACAATCAGTACGCTCTCCTCTCTTCATCACAAAATAGCAGCGAAATACGCAATATTCAAACTGGGCAAAAAATATGTGATATTACGTTACGTAAACCTTGGCTACCTAAATTTATTAAAGCCCCATTATCTATATCAACGGCTTTGTTTTCTCGTAATAGTCAAAAATTATATACGGGTTCACCTCCCCGTAACATTCGTCAATGGGATGTGCTCAGCGGCAAATTAGAAAAAGAATGGATTATTCCCAATCGGTATTTTATGAAACCCATGGCAGCCGTTATATTGGCACTCGCTATCGATCAAGACAATGTGCTCATCTCTGAGACCAGCAATGGCATGGGCTATCAGTTTTTGTTAAAGTAGCGTGATATTATCGCAAAGGAACGGGGAAACCACCATTGAGTCGCCAAAATATTACCAGCACAATAGAACAAGCGCTACAGTTACAGCAAAATCAGCAAGTCGATGAATCGATTGTCTTATTTAAACAAGCGCTGGCCCAATCCTCTAGTCAACCAGATGCTCTACATGGTTTAGGATTAGCCTATGCACAAAAAAACAACCTACCCAAAGCGATAGATTATTTAAAACAAGCGGTTAATATTGCCCCTCAAGTGCCAGGCTTTCATAATAACTTAGGTAATGCCTATAAAAAGTGTGGGCAATTAGCTTTAGCAGAAGCACACTTCCAACAGGCTTTAAAATTAAAAACACCTTATTCAGAAGCACATAATAATTTAGGCAGTGTTTACTATTTGCAAGGCAAAACAAATGAGGCCATATTACAGTTCCAAAAAGCGTTAAGAATCAATCCTAGCTTATGGAATGCCCATTATAATTTAGGCAATTGCTACCTAAAAAATGATAGGTTTATTGACGCTTGTCCACACTTTGAAGAAACACTAAAATACAGATCGGATCATCTTGGCGCATTGAACAATTTAGGCACCAGCTACTGTTTTTTGAAAAATTTTTCTCCTGCTAAAGATTTGCTCTCTCAGGTTATCCAAAGAGAGCCTACCAATACAAATGCTTTATTTCATTTGGGTATCACACAAGCATCACTGGGTGAATTAGAGGCCGCGCAAAAAACTTATCTCACGCTTTTAACGCTCAGCCCAGAACATGCCCAAGCCCATCACAATCTAGCGACCTTATATTTACATTTAAATGACAAAAAATCTGCATTACAACATTATCAAAAGACATGTGATCTCAACCCCAATAATCAAACAGCGCAACACATGACTCAAGCATTACAAGGGAAAACGTTAGAGAAAGGTGCACCACACGAATACACTCGTGCCTTATTTGACCAATATGCTTATACCTATGAGCAACACGTCAACGACACATTACAATATCAAGTGCCCAAGCAATTACGCTCAATGCTCAATGAAGTAGCACACCAAAAAATCACGCCCTGGAAGGTACTTGACTTAGGTTGCGGTACCGGATTATGTGCCCCCTACTTTAGTGATATTGCCGATAAACTATATGGGGTAGATTTGTCCCCCCAAATGGTGGATGTTGCTACACAAAAAAATGTTTATTATAAACTAGCGGTCAGCGATATTATTGACTACCTAAAAAAATCTACAGAAGTTTTTGAATTGATTATTGCCGCAGATGTCTTTATATACTTTGGTGAGCTAAAAACCGTTTTTCAATCCATTCACCAAAAACTGAAAGTACAGCAGTATTTTACTTTTTCAATAGAACAATTAATAGATTCAAATCAAAATTATCACATTACTGAAACAGGTCGATACAGACACCAAGCGAAATATATTCAAGCACTTTGCCAAGAAATAGGCTTTGAATTAATGACAGAAAAAGAAGACACTATACGCTATCAAGAAGAGCAACCCATAGCAGGATTACTGTACCTGCTGCAAAAAATTAAATCTTAAACGGATATTTCGTGGAAAAACATGGACCGGTTTCAAGCAAACGCATAAGCTTGCGTAACTGTTTGCAGTAATAAGATCCTTGGGGAAAGTTTTGAATTTCTCGTTCTAAGCTTGTCATTAACATGGAGTAGTGTTCCTTGGGCGCCTCTAAAAATTTTTGAAGTTGCACCCCAATTCTAGACCAACTTTTACAGCAACGCTTATGATACTTAACACTGACAGACAAGAAAAATCGCTTACGATCATATGTCTGCAAATAATGCTGCACATCTTGAATAATTTTTTGTAATGCTTGATCAGACTTCTCTCTTGCTTGCTCTCTAGCCTCACAACCAAAAGTCGCGCTAACTGTCACCATACCTAAAACCGCTCAACAACCCACAATCCCAATTTAAAGTGTATACACTCCCCTTAGGCAAATAGACACAATACGGTACACCTGCCCATATACTCAGTCTAACACTAAATAACATTAAGTTACAAACCAAACTTTTCGACATGCTAGCATTGCAACACTCTGATATATATAAGTTTTATTTCAATACAACAAGCTAACAAATACCAGAAATTTCACCTATGCTTCTATATATAGCATCAAAATCTCAAAACAAGGTCATATTTTGAAAGACTTAACCCCTAATATCGCAAAATCTTATGATGATGCACCTTACGAAAGCTTTCCATTTCACCAAAGTCATCCTGCGTGTTTGTTTACGCTGGCAACTGTATTTGGATTAACCCCTCAACCAATAGAAAAATCTAGAATATTAGAGCTGGGCTGTGCTGCGGGCGGTAATATTATACCTATAGCAGTACATTATCCCAAAGCGAATATAATAGGAATCGATTTTTCCAAAACTGAAATTAAAATAGGTCAAGAACATATAAAGGCGATGCAACTAAACAATATAGAACTGCGGCATCAGTCTATTTTAGACTTTGAAAAAGAAGAAGGTTTATTTGATTACATAATATGCCATGGTGTATATTCTTGGGTACCTGATGACATTAGAGAGTCTATATTAAAAATTTGCAACCAAAATCTCAGTAAAAATGGCGTAGCTTATATCAGCTACAATACACTGCCTGGTTGGAATATGATGAATAATATCAGAGATTTAATGCTTTGGCACACGCAAAATATTGAAGATCCAAAAACCAAAGTAAAGCAGGCGCGCAGCATACTAAAGTTTATAACCGACGGCTTAGAAGAAGATAAATCTCCTTATGCTGCTTTTCTCAAACAAGAAATAAGATCCCTTGAAAAACAAGGTGATTATTACATCTTACATGAACACTTGTCTTTTCATAACAAACCATTTTACTTTCATGAATTTATGGCTCAAGCAGCTGATCATAGCTTAGCTTATTTAGGTGATGCCATTTTGTCCTCTATGTATACTGATAATTTACCAAAGAAATTCTCTGAAGAATTACATAAAGTCAAAAATATGATTGCCAGTAATCAATATATGGATTTTATTCGTAATAATCGTTTTCGCTGTACATTATTGTGTCATGACGATCTCCAAATACAGCGCAGCCTCAAAACAGATGCCATAACCAATTTTCACCTAAAGCTCAATGCGAAACCGCTCGAAAAATTTAACGAAGATTTAATACAGAATGATAGCAAAATCACCTTCCAAATGGCGGGTATTAAAATGTCATCCAGCAAACCCGCTGTCAAGCAAGTGTTATATTTTTTACAAGAAAATAGATTTAACTTGATCAGCTACGACACATTATTTCAATTACTACAAAAATCACTTAATAAAAACGAAAAAGAAATACATCATATTTTGCAAGTAGAAGTGAATTTATTTCGCATGGCACTCGCAGGATTGATTGAGATTTCATGCTACCCTAGTCAATATGTTACCACCATCTCTGATAAACCTCAGGCTTGTCCATTGGCTCGATACCAAGCAAAATTACAAAAATCCATCACAAACCGAAATCACCAAAACATCCCGCTTGAGACAATTGAACGTCATATTATTCTACTATTAGATGGTCGTACACAAATATCAGACATTCAAAAACAAATTTTGAGTAAAATAAACAATGGTGAACTGAATATTTTGGATGCACAAAAAAAACCTATTCGCCATTTTGAGCCAGAACAAAAAGAAATAATTGTAAGCCAATTTATCAACAAAACCCTACAGCGTTTTTGTAGAATGGCGGTTTTGATTCAATAAGAAAAATAACTGCCTGCTCAATTTATCTATCAAAACAACGCCTAAAGCGATTGTAAAATTATCTATATTCTATTACGTCGAAATTTTTTATACTTTTGAGTCAAGTTTCTCTTCAAACTTTTCCGTAATCTGTTGATTTTACTAACCTTGTAATTTCTGGAACAGTTTTTGCTCCACTAGTATAAGTTACTTATACAAAAACAAAATGGGCGTTATAAAATGAATCAGATGAAAGCTAAATTATTGATGGGATTAATTTGTATTAGCCTTAGCTATCATCTTAATGCCAGCCTTATATTTTCAACGGGCACGGGCTCTGCGGTTACCACGATTGACAGACAAGCGACCTTTGATTCTCTTACAAGTTTTAACACCGCTGATCTCAGTGAATACACAGAATCTCAACTAAATATCCAATCTCTGGTCTCATGGCAAAACCACCCATTATGCGGCTCAACAAATGGATGTTGGTATGGAAATGGCGGTATCAATTCTACCAGTAACAATTATTGGACAGTTATTACAGGAACAGATGGTGCTAATATGCAAGCCTTGGAATTTGCAATATATAGCGGTGGCGGCATCTCTATGTTTGATACTTTTAAATGGGAAGCTTATAAAAACGGCATTATGACTTCAAGTGATGCATTCGCCTATAATGATCAAGATATCTATGGTTTTAATGATGTAACAGGATTTGATGAATTGAGGATCGCAATAGTCGGAAGCGATACCGCACACGAAAATTGGAATGTCATTGGCATTGATAATCTAAATGTTCAATTGCTGAGCCAATCTGTCTCAGTGCCACTCCCTACCAGTTTGGCTCTATTTGGGTTGGGGTTAATAGGGCTTATCGCCAGATGGAAAAATTTGGGCGTACTCAAATAAATATATCAGCTCAAATCTGAAATTTTATAGCTAAATTTTGTTAAGAAACGGGCATGTAATAACTTACGGGTTTAGCGCTCAGTAAGCTGGCATATTTAGATGGAACGATTGAGGCAAAATTCGAGCATAGCAGGGCTATGTGAGTGTTTTTCCGATTGAGGTTCATTTAAAGATGGCTTGCGTAATGAGATGATAAAACAGTAAGTTATTACATGCCCATTCCTTAAGGTAACCAGTGCTCACAGTAAAATCTTGGATAGGCAATGCAAGCAAAGATTTTTTATAAATAAAGTCAATTTCCACATCGCCAAAAGTTGATGGGTGCTTAATACGCTTGTCTGATATCACTTGGAATCTAGCAGGTTTTTGATGGGTCGCCCCATGAAATAACCCTGCACTTAGAAGCGCGACATAATAATTAGCGCCCAAATACTGCATCACTAAAGGTATCAATTCTTGTGGAGGGATAGAGTCGTGCGGTTGATGTTCTGGTGGGACAATGACATATAAACCCCTAGCGGGTGAGATCACATCCCCAGCTTTGAGTAACCGATGTAAAGCAACCCTCGCATGACTATTTGAAACGTGAAATTGCTCAACGATATCCATGGTGGTAAAGCCGCGCTTTCCATCTTTTCGGATATCTTTTATGTATGATTGCAAACTCATAAGCTTAGCATGTCCTTAAAGTTACAAATAGTGTTACTATAAGAACATGGTAAGATCAAAATGTGTTGTAAACCTCTAAAAATTGACTTATTATCGTGTCCGGCGGAAATTACAATACTATGTATAATGGCTGGCAAGGGAATGACGCTCCAATAAATAATTAATTACTTGGAGCTACACCATATAAAAAGTTTTCTGGTTAAATATCACCCACCCTGCTCCATTTTTACTGTATTTTAAAGCATAATTGCATTGTATACTAGTACGCAATGGGACGGGTGTTTGTACGTACTACTTTCAAGTTCCAACCAAACATTACTGATGTTTGGCTGATTTTTTCTTTTTGAACATAGGTTCCTCTGATTCTAGATTGCTCACAGACTCATCTGAGCCACCAGAATCTGGGTCGCTTCTTAAGCGCTTATGGCCAGACAAATTAGATTGCATTAAAAATACAGGTGCATTATTCTGCGCATTTCTATAACGTTCATTAGCATCTGCTCGTTGGGCATGGCTAAGGTATCTACACATATCCAAACAATCGGCATCATCTTTAATGATGGTAGGCAAATAATCTTTAAACGCATTATACATCGCTGTGCGTTGCTCTGGGTTAAGGACGCGAAGCACCCCTTCAAAATCACTACCATTTTTTATAATCTCAGGAAAACAATCTTTGAGTGCATTGCAAACCGCTGTGCGCTGTTCATCGTTAAGGTATTTAAGCGCCTCTGTAAAATCACTACCACTTTTAATAATGTTAGGCCAATCATCATTAAGCGCATTATAAACCACTGTGCGCTGTTCATCGTTAAGGTATTTAAGCGCCTCTGTAAAATCACTACCACTTTTAATAATGTTAGGCCAATCATCATTAAGCGCATTATAAACCACTGTGCGCTGTTCATCGCCAAGGTATTTAAGCACCGCTGTAAAATCACGACTATTTTTTATAATCTCAGGAAAATAATCTTTGACTGCGTCACAAACAGGAGCGCACTGCTCAGCGTTAATGCCATAAAGCAACCGGGAAAAACAAAAAACATCTTTAATAAGGCTAGGCCAATCATCTTTGAGTGAATTGCAAACCACAGCACACTGTTCAGCGTTAATGCCTCGAAGCAACTGGGAAAAACAAAAAACATCTTTAATAAGGCTAGGCCAATCATCTTTGAGTGCATTGCAAACCGCTGTGCGCTGTTCATCGTTAAGGTATTTAAGCGCCCCTTTAAAATCACTATCACTTTTAATAATATTAGGCCAATAATCTTTAAACGCGTTATAAACCGCTGTGCGTTGCTCTGGGTTAAGGTATTGAAGCACAGCTGTAAAATCACTACCCCTATTTACAATCTTAGGAAAAAAATCTTTGACTGCGTTACAAACAGCAGTGCATTGCCCAACGTTTAAGAGTTCAAGAACATGCCCAAAGGATCTGCCGCCTTTAATAATGTTAGGCCAATCATCTTTGAATGCATTGCAAACCGCTGCGCGCTGTTCATCGTTAAGGTATTGAAGCACAGCTATAAAATCACTACTACTTTTAATAATATTGAGCCAATCATCATTAAACGCATTATACATCGCTGTGCGCTGCTCATGGTTAAGGCAATCAAGTACCTCTATAAAATCACTGCCACTTTTAATAATGTTAGGCCAATCATCATTAAGCGCATTATAAACCGCTGTGCGTTGCTCTGGGTTAAGGAAGCAAAGCACCCCTTTAAAATCACTACCACTTTTTATAATCTCAGGAAAAAAATCTTTGAGTGAATTACAAATCACAGAGCGCTGCTCAGCGTTAATGCCTCGAAGCAACTGGGAAAAACAAAAAACATTTTCAATAAGGCTAGGCCAATCATCTTTGAGTGCATTGCAAACCGCTGTGCGCTGTTCATCGTTAAGGTATTTAAGCGCCTCTGTAAAATCACT
>CAZWHY010000018.1:0-60992 GCA_964633725.1 Uncultured Candidatus Berkiella sp. | reverse complement strand
AAATATATTTGTTGTCAAACTTAGTCCAGACTGTAACAGTTGGCATAAAGTCTTCTGGTGAGTCAGATATTTTAGCTTTTTTCTCATAAGCCGCATAGAGGGCATTATTAATAATATTAAGAATGACTCGTCCTATATTTTGTTGTGATAGTGTTACTTGTGGCAGAGTGCTATCTAATTTTTTGACCATTTTGACATTAAAACTTGTATCTTGGGCGCGCATACCATGATATGCCAAGTTTAGATATTCTTCGACTAGCTTATTAACATCAGTTGGTTCAGCATGATCATCGCTGTTTCTGGATTGTAAAAGCATATTTTTAACGGTTGATTCGGCTCGTTTGCCATGCTCATGTACTTTTTTGCAATTAATGGTAATATCTTCAAGAATCGCTTCAATAATTTTTTTGTTATCTTCGGGAACATCCTTCAGTTGTAGAATTTCTTCCTTTAGCTCATCTATCATTTCTGCATTCATATCTGAAAAATTATTAATAAAATTTAATGGGTTTTTAATTTCATGTGCAATACCTGCGGTTAGCACACCAATGGAAGCCATTTTTTCTTGTACAACAAGCTGATCTTGTGCTTCTTGAAGTGTGTTCATTGTATCTTCTAATTGCTTATTCTGTTCGGCAAGGCTTTGTGTTCTTGCTCTAACTTTATGTTCTAGTTCTTTAGTTTGTTGTCGCTGTTGCCATCTCATACCTTTTAAAGTCATGTAAAGTATAAAAAGAACAACTGTTCCCAAGATGGATAAAGCTACAATGAGTTGTATTAAATATTGTTGTGAATGTTGCTCAAGCTTATCAAGTGGGATACGAACTTCGAGTATGGTGATAGGCAATCCATCAGTATTAATATTAACAGCGTAACGATAAATTCGTTCATTATTAAAGTTGGACGTGATAGTGAAGACCGCATTAGGATTACTTGTTAGAAAGCTATATGCTGCTTTGATGTCGTTATCTAGGGAAAATTTATCAGGCTTCTTTTCATGTATTGAAACTGTAATGGGATGTTCGGATTCATTTAGGTATTTCTGTATTTGTTGTATTAGCTGCTTGGCCAGTTCTCTTGAGTATTCTTTTTGGCTAATCGTTTCCAAAGTATTCAGTTTATCTTCTTCAATGATCGATTTAATGGATAGTATTAGGTCAACATATTGCTCGGCAGACTGATGCGCTGCAAAAATTTTAACCTCATGATTAAGCTTATTAGTAAACCAGACAATGAAGCACACGCCTATAACGCCAAGCACAGAGGGCGTGACAAAAGGTTTCCTTGTGATAAACCGGTATAAGGTTTTCATAAAGTCTGAAGGCTGTCGGTGAGTATCCAAAACTATCCTTTAACACCTCAAGGTAACATTCTTTTTACCAAAGCAACATACCTGCATGTAAGATCAGTACGCATTTGCCTCAATATTTCAAATGAAAGCCCAAAATTGTTGACTATATATAAGGATAGACTATTCAGATAAACAAAGATCAAAAAACAAAATAAACAAAATAAACAAGAAAAATAAACAAGACACCCACGTTAAGTTGACCTGAAAATATATATAGGTATATCTTCAGTGCAGCAATAATAATAGGATTTTAGTTATGCCATCAGCTCGTTCATTACAAATAGATCTTGAGTCAACACCTTATTACCATGTTATGGCAAGGTGTGTTCGTCGTAGCTACTTATGTGGTATAGATGAATTGACTAACAGAGATTTTTCACATAGAAAAGAATGGATTATATCTAGGTTGAAATTTTTAGCTCAAATATTTTCTATTAAAATATGTGCGTACGCGATCATGGATAATCATTATCATGTGGTTTTATTTGTAGATAATGAAGCAACTAAAAAATTATCTGATAATGATGTTATTGTTCGATGGGCGTCTTTATTTCCCAAAGACGCTAAAAAATGCGCTCACATACCAGAAAAAATTCCACTTTGGCGCGAACGCTTAACAAGCATTAGTTGGTTTATGCGCTGCTTAAATGAGCCTATTGCCAGAGCCTCTAATGATGAAGATGATTGCACCGGTCGATTTTGGGAAGGGCGATTTAAATCACAGGCTTTATTGGATGAGGGTGCGTTGCTAAGTGCAATGGCCTATGTTGATTTAAACCCTATTCGAGCGGGCATTGCACAAACACCTGAGCAATCAAATCATACCTCTATCTTTGAACGTATTCAGATGATGGGCAAGCAATTAAAAAATAAGAAAAATCTATCTAACATAAGGCAGCCTAAAGATTTATTGCCATTTTCAAATCTCTGTTTGGAACTCAAAAATCAAGAGCCTGAAATTAATTTTAATTTACCTGATTATTTGGAGTTGGTAGATTATACCGGACGTGTCATTAGAGATGATAAAATTGGTGCTATTCCTGAACATCTTCCCCCCATTCTTGAGCGACTTAAATTTAATGAAAAAGGTTGGTTCGAGATCATAAAAAACTTTCAGAATAAGTTTTATTCAGCTGTTGGCTGTGATGTGCATTTAATCAATTTTAGCAAAAACAGAAAGCGTACGATGCAAGGCTTGAGTGCCGCAAAATCAGTATATCTAACCTAGTTTAATTTTCAAATCTATCAAATTTTCATACTCTCACAAAGGGTATTGTATATTTTTGCTCCAAAAATACATTATTCGCGCAATATCCTAGAAAACACCATATTTCAATAGCACTCTAAGAATCTTATGGTCTCTATTTAAGGAAAATAGAGGTTTTTATGTTGGTTTATAGAATATTAACGTGGGTGTCTTATTTATCACTAACCAGCATATTAGACTATATGCTGGTTTTTTTTGACTAACTTAAATAGCTAGGATTTTTCTTTAAGCAGCATAAAAACAAGATCGGTGGCTTCCTCTAAACCTTTCGCCTGAAGGTGGTCTGGAATGTTTTCAGCGGATTTACTATATAAGGTTTTTATATTAAAGTACTTATCGTATAGATGATGAACCGCGTCTTTATTAACCGCAAATGGTGGGCCTTGCATTGTATTTTGGTCATAATTGAGCGTAATAAGCAGTATTTGGGTGTTGTGTGTTGCCAAGCTTATTATTTTATTGGCATATAGTTGTCTCATTTCAGTGGGGAGGGCAATCAAAGCAGCTCGATCATATATGGCATCAATCTGGCCTATGATATCTGTATTTAATTCAAAAAAATCGCCTGATATTAATGTTATTTTATCACTAGATAGAATTGTAAAATTTTTTATTTTATTTTGTTGAAATGATATATTATTTTCTGTAAAAAAATCTTCACAAGCTTGAAGGTTTAGTTCAATACCAATAACCTCATATCCTTGCTCTGCAAGCCAAAGGAGGTCAATGCTTTTTCCACACAACGGTACAAAAACTTTTGAACTAGGCTTTAGGTTTAGAAAATTGAAGTATTCCATCATGAAAAAATTAGGTTGTTGTTGATTAAATGCTATATCGTTACTGTTCCATTTTGCGTGCCAAAATTCTTTATTCATATATTCTTTATTCTTTTTAGTTTTTGAAATGTAGGTAGAGTGTATCAGACCATAATGGGCGTGGTAAGAGCAATATGAATTATATGTAATTTCAATTATATTTCTGTTATATCTTATTCCGAATGTCTTCTATTAATGTGGGAATGACTTTTTGCAAACGCAGTATAGTCGGCAGAACTTGTTCAACTTCTGATATCCCGATGCTTTTTTGCTCAGGATCAGATTCAGAGCAAGCACGCTCAATGTTATAAACCATCCAGCCGATCCAACTCAAGGTACCATATAAAGCAGCATCTACAAGTTCTTTATCTAAAATGCCACCTGCATTTTGATATGTGTTAATGATTTTGATAAATAAACCCTGATTAAAATTAGTGGTAATGCCACTCCAATAAAGCGCTGTGTTAATAATATCGTATGTGGGGTTTACTTTGCTCGTGCATTCCCAATCAATGAGTAATGGATTGTCTTGATTATCCCATAAAACATTTTTCTGATCTAAATCACCATGACTAATAACAGTATTGGCCTGCAAAATAGGCAATGCATTGTGGTAGGATTCATTAGCCAATATGATATTGTCAATATTTTCTTTTAGGGCATTGGAGAATGGGCATTTTAACTTTTCTGCTTTCTCTATGAGCGCAATAATTTCGCTATTAGTATTAAGATGGAATTGATGCGCTTGGACTGCAGAAACAGACAAATTAATGTTATGGATTTTAGCCAAAACCTCAGCTATTTTAAGGGCATGCATTTCTGAAACAGTATCTTTATGTAAAGCTTGAGAATTTACCCATGGATAGACTAAAAATCCAGTGCCATCAGCCATACAAAGATATTGATTTGATTTCATAGCGCAAACAGCAGGGATCCCGAGTGCTATAAATTGAGAGGCAATTTTTTCACTTAATTCATAGTTGTTAACAATTTGATTATTGGTTAAGTCAATATCCTTGGAAAGCTGTTTCATTGCATAAGAAGTATTGTTGGTATCTAAACGCCACATTTTATGGAGTAGCCCACCATGAACTCTGATAGGCTTTTTTCCCGGCATTTCAAAACCAAAATGAGTGCAAATAATTTTGACTTGATTATGATTCACTCAAATCTACCTTTATTTATTGTCAATATTAAATTAATCATTTATCCAGTTTAATGCTTGCTCCTTAGCATTGAAGTCAAAATGCTTAACCTCAGCTCTTGCAAAATGTGTACCTATAGTTGGCATGAATGACAAAATTTTATCATTGGTTATAATCGCGACTTTTTTGATATGTTGGTGATGATTTTTGATAAATTTTAAATGAGAAATAAGCCCTGAGAGGTTTTTCCAACCTGGAAAAGTTTCGGTTTGAATGATTAGACCATTTAAATCACCATGAGCCTCAATAAATGGATCAATCTCTTGTACGAGCGAATCAAAATCCTCTTTTGTCAATGTGTCATGTGGTATAAGTATGACTATTTTATCATCCTTGATTAGTTCATGAGATAACATGAATTTGCTTCCTTTTATAAAAAATACATTATGACACAGAATATTATTAGTCTTACCTTAAAAGCAGGCACTGATCTGATCCCAAAATTCAGGACACATAATATAAAACTACAGGATATTTCCATGATTGACCATATAAGCATCAAAGTAGCAGACTTAACAAAAAGTAAATTATTTTATGAAAAATCTTTTGTGCCTTTAGGTTACAAAGTTTCTTTTGGTGAAGATGGCATTTTTCATGCCTTTGATATTGGGAACGGCTGTTTATTTGAGATTGTACAGCATAATAGTAACGAGGTTATAACCAGTACCCACATTGCTTTCAGAGTTGAGAATCAGGAAAGTGTTCAAGCATTCCATAGCGCAGCAATTCATGCTGGGGCTACTGACAATGGCAAACCAGGCCCAAGGCCAAATTATACCAAAAACTATTATGCATGCTTTATTTTGGATCCAGATGGACACAATATCGAAGCCATGTTTGATTTTGCTCTAAAGGGCTTGCGATGAATAGTGCTCATAATCGCCGCATAAAATGCGGTGAATAATATTGCTATTGCGGTGAATAAGAGCTACAATTACCGCAAATAATGCGGTGATTAATATGTGGATATACAAACATCAAGATTGGCCAAACTTCATTTGGGATGCCCAAAGGCTAGCCTCCAAATTAGCTGAAGTTCGGCATCGGCAAGGTCGTTTAATTGGCAGAATGGAAGGTTTAGGTTTCGAGCTTAAGTGTGAAGCTATCCTTATGACTATAACTCGTGACGTGGTTAAATCTTCAGCGATTGAGGGAGAAAACCTTAATCCTGATGAAGTGCGCTCATCCATTGCACGTCGTTTGGGAATGGATATTGCTGGACTGATTCCAGCCAGCCGTGATGTTGAAGGCATTGTGGAAATGATGCTTGATGCCACACAGTCATTTTCTAAGCCACTTACTTCAAGGCGGCTATTTGATTGGCATGCAGCGTTATTTCCCACTGGACGTAGTGGGATGCATTCAATTATTGTTGGAGATTGGCGCTTTGATGCTGATGGTCCTATGCAGGTTGTCTCTGGCTCTATTGGACACGAGAAGATTCACTTTGAAGCGCCAAGCGCAGACAGACTTAAAAAGGAGATGGCAGCATTTCTTTCATGGTTTGAAAATCAAAGTGATGTTGATCCTGTTTTAAAAGTGGGGATTGCTCACCTTTGGTTTGTCACGCTTCATCCTTTTGAAGATGGGAACGGCCGTATTGCCAGAGCTATTGCTGATATGGCGTTAGCACGGGCGGACAGCATGTCAGATCGTTTTTATAGCCTCTCTGCGCAATTTGAATGTGAGCGCAAAGACTATTATAACCAGCTAGAAAAACAGCAACGTAGCACACCTGAAATTACCGGTTGGCTGGAATGGTTCTTGGGTTGCCTTGGACGTGCTATTTCTAGCGCAGAAGATACATTGAGCAATGTACTGTTCAAAGCGCAGCTTTGGGACAAAATCAACCAAAGTCCTATTAATGAGAGACAGCGCCTTATTATCAATCGCATGCTGGAAGATGATTTTAAAGGTCATATAAACACATCAAAATATGCCAAGTTGACGAAATGTTCGACTGACACAGCCCTTAGAGATATTCAGGATTTAAAAGCTAGAGAAATTTTTATACAAAACCCAGGTGCAGGCCGAAGTACAAGTTACCGCTTGACAGGCACAGTTTCCCAATGAAAACTAATAAACTTTTTTTACAATGAAGAAATTTAATTTTTCGGAATTGTTAGTGGTCGGATATGATTCTGGAAATTTAGGTGAGGTAGTGGAGTTTATATAAATGTTTAATTTATATGGCTCCCCGAGACGGACTCGAACCGCCGACCCAGTGATTAACAGTCACTTGCTCTACCAACTGAGCTATCGGGGAATATTGGCTGTGACTTAGATAATTGATCTAAGTCACAACAACTTACAGAGCGCATGTTACGTCTCAAAATGATTCAAGTCAAGAACTAATTAAAAACTTCTTTTAATCTTTTTGTGGCCTCTTTTAGGGTGTCCATACTTGTTGCATAAGATAAGCGCATATAGCCTTCTGCGCCGAATGCTGAGCCTGGTACCACGGCAACTCCGACTTGGTTGAGCAAGTATTCAGCGAGTGCTACATCGTTCTCTAGCTTCAAATTATTTATCGCTTCTTGCACATTAGCAAAGGCATAAAATGTGCCATCAGCAGGTTTGCAAGTTACACCACTCATGGAGCATAGTTGGTCAACTACAAAATCGTGGCGTTTTTTAAATTCAGAAACCATTTTATCCACATCAGATAAGTCACCCTTCAAAGCCGCTTCTGCCGCAGCTTGTGAAATGGAGCAAGCGCCAGATGTGCTTTGGCTTTGGATTTTTTTCATTGCCTTAATAAGAGGCGCTGGACCACCAGCATAGCCTATACGCCAGCCAGTCATAGAATAAGCTTTAGAAACGCCTGATAATACAATAGTGCGCTCTAAAAGTTCTGGACAGACCATAGGGATATTGCAGAAAGATTTTTCCCATAAAATATGTTCATACATGTCGTCAGTTGCAATATAAACATGTGGGTTTTCTATTAACACATTTGCAAGTGCTTTGAGTTCTTGTTCAGAATAAGCAAAGCCGGTTGGGTTGGATGGGCTGTTAATAATGAATAATTTTGTTTTGGGGGTAATGGCACTGCGTAGTTTTTCAGGGGTGATTTTAAAATCATCTTCAATACCCGCATCTACGATAACAGGCGTTCCATCGGCTAATAAAACCATGTCAGGGTAAGAAACCCAATAAGGCGCTGGAATAATCACTTCATCGCCGGTTTCAATAAAAGCTTGTAGCAAATTATAAATACATTGCTTACCGCCTGTGGAGACGAGTATTTGATCATTCTCGAATTGCAGGCCATTAAACTCTGCAAATTTTACTACAATGGCGGCTTTTAGACCGGGTGTACCATCAACGGGGGTATACTTAGTTTTACCTTCTTTTAAAGCTTGGCGGGCAGCTTCTTTGATATGCTCAGGCGTGTCAAAATCAGGTTCACCAGCGCCTAAGCCAATAACATCTTTGCCTTGAGCTCTTAGTTCTTGAGCTTTTTGCGTGACGGCTAAAGTAGGAGAAGGTTTGATGCGTTGTACTCTGTTGGTAAGTTGAATGCCCAAGTTGGCCTCCGAGGTGTGTCTTGCTATGGTAAGATGCAATATACTATGCCATATATTGAATTTTATTTATACTTGTAAGCTTATTATGTCCAAAGCACTAAAACTCTACTCTGAATTTACCCCACAAGGGGATCAACCTGCTGCCATCAAAGCATTAATAGCGGGTTTAAAAACAGGTCAAAAATTTCAAACCTTGTTGGGGGTGACTGGTTCGGGTAAGACTTATACCTTGGCGCATGTTATTGAGCAATTACAATTACCCACGCTGATATTAGCACCCAACAAAACGTTAGCCGCACAATTATACGGTGAAATGAAAGAATTTTTCCCAGATAATGCGGTTGAATATTTTGTGTCATATTATGATTATTATCAACCGGAAGCCTATGTGCCATCGTCTGATACGTTTATAGAAAAAGACGCTTCTGTTAACGAGCATATAGAACAAATGCGCTTATCGGCAACCAAAGCCTTAATGGAACGAAAAGATACCATCATTGTTGCAACCGTTTCTGCTATTTATGGCTTAGGCGATCCAGAGTCTTACTTATCGATGATGTTGCATTTGACGAAGGGCGACAATATTGATCAAAGAGCGATATTACGTCGGTTAGCCGAATTGCAATATAAACGTAATGACTTAGAGCTAAGAAGGGGGACTTATAGGGTTCGGGGTGATGTGGTTGATGTTTTTCCGGCGGATTCCGAAAAGCTTGCTGTTCGTATCGAATTATTCGGTGATGAGCTAGAGCGATTGTTTATTTTAGATCCCTTAACGGGAGAGCTGAAAAAATCATTAGAGCGTGTCACAATTTATCCTAAGACACATTATGCAACCCCCAGACATAAAGTGTTAGAAGCGGTTGATAAAATCAAAGATGAGCTACAACATAGACTATTAGAGTTAAATAACAATCAGAAATTGGTTGAAGCACAAAGGTTAGAGCAACGAACACGTTATGATATAGAGATGTTGTTAGAATTGGGCTATTGCAATGGTATTGAAAATTATTCTAGGCTTTTGAGTCAACGAGGTCCTGGTGAGCCGCCGCCTACCTTAATGGAGTATTTATCTAAAGATGCGTTGGTGATATTAGATGAGTCGCATGTGATGGTGCCACAATTAGGCGCAATGTATAAAGGCGATAGATCCCGCAAGCAAACGTTGGTGGAATATGGGTTTAGGTTGCCATCTGCTATCGATAATCGGCCATTGCAGTTTGAAGAGTTCTTAAAAATCGTGCCACAAACTATTTTTGTCTCAGCGACGCCTGGAGATTATGAGCTAGAACATTCGGATAGGATTGTTGAGCAAATAGTGAGACCCACAGGTTTATTAGATCCAACAATAGAAATTCGCCCTGTGGGTACCCAAGTAGAAGATGTCTTATCTGAAATTCATAAACGGGTCGCTTTAAAAGAGCGAGTTTTAATTACCACGTTAACGAAAAGAATGTCGGAAGATTTAGCGCAGTACTTGGCTGAACATCAAATTAAAGTACGTTATTTACATTCAGATATTGATACCCTTGAACGGGTTGAAATTATTCGCGATTTACGTTTGGGGGTGTTTGATGTGCTCGTGGGGATTAATTTATTAAGAGAGGGCTTGGATATTCCAGAAGTCTCGTGTGTGGCTATTTTTGATGCAGATAAAGAAGGGTTTTTGCGCTCGGCTCGCTCTTTAATTCAAACGATTGGCAGAGCATCTCGTAATGTGAATGGCAGAGTGATTTTATATGCAGATAGAATTACAAAAAGCATGAATCAAGCCATCCAAGAAACAGAACGTCGTCATAAAGTACAGGCGGCATATAATAAAGAACATAATATCACGCCACAAAGTATTAAAAAGAAAGTTTCTGATGTGATGGGTGGTGCATACTTTAATCAAAAAGTTGGGAAAAAGAAAACAAAGCAACAGAAAAAATTAGAGCAAACTAATCCTGTTGTGATAGAGATACAAACAGCCTTAGAAGATATTGCAGCTATCACGCTAGACAAAGCAGCAAAATATATGAAACAATGGGATAAGCAGATGTATGAATGTGCTAAGAATCTAGAATTTGAAAAAGCTGCGATGATTAGGGATGAGATGCAGCGTTTTAGAGCTGCTGTATTTATTGAATAGTTTGTTGAAAAACTAAACTGTAAAAATATACTTGCAAAACAACCATATTTAATGGTATCTTTTCTACGTATTTTTTAGGCGCGTAGCTCAGTGGTAGAGCACCTCGGTGACATCGAGGTGGTCGGTGGTTCAATCCCACTCGCGCCTACCAATCCCCCCCCCCAAAAAAAATATTTCAGATTCAAATTTAAATATGTGCTTTAACAAGAAAGCTTTTGTTTTTCTGTGGATATTTTTACCATCACTGGGATGGCCCTTCACTCGCTTTGCAGATAGTCATAAATTCCTTCAATGCATAACTGATTTTTCCATGCTGAAATGACATGATTTTCGTTCTGTCACATGCGGATATCAACCTGAACTGAGCCAGTATTTCATAAATAAACCATAATACCTGTGCGGTAGCAAAAGCATCTAATAAATTTTTCTTGGATTCAAAATTCACATAAGTTTGAAGACAAGTATCCATAAGGCGCAGATAGGTATCATTTTCATCTGTTAATGCATGGTGTTTTTTTGTTTGTCGCAAAAATCCTATCAATGAAAAAAATGGGTGTGAAATCACCACCTCACCTAAATCAATATTTGTAATATTTTGCGATATGTCGTCAATAAGAATATTATTGTCATGAAAGTCACATTGGACAACGGTTTGTTTGATAGAATAGCCAGATAGTTTTGCACATAAGCTAGACACTTTGGGAAGCAGTGCCTTCAAGTCACTAATTTCTATTTCTGTTAGCCCGTCCTCAATCAACATGTCTTTTTGTAAAAGTAATTGTTCGTATAAACCAGGCAATTTATTTAGCCGCCAATCGGGAACACCAATATCAAGGAAAATATCTACATGTTCAGTAACCGCTAGCTGGAGTGATGCAAATTGCTCAATAGCTCGGCAAAGTAATGTTGCATCGAATTTCTGTTTTAGAACTTCTCGAAGTGGTCTGCCCGCATCTTCCATTAAAAAACAATTTAACTCAGAACTGTGGGCAATAACCTTTGGAACAGAAGCATGGAATTGATCATGCAAAATCTGGATGATGGTGGCTTCCAATGCAAGCTGCTCAGGTGTGTGCTTTAAATAAACGTATCCATCAGATGTTTCAAAGCGGATGACATAAGACCAAGGTTTATTTAGCACATTTTCTGGTAGGTTGTTTTTTAGGATATACCCAAGAGATGTAAGTTTCTCGTGCCCCCACTGTATGATCTTTTTATGCAGATTGTCATTCTCTGATATGAGTTCCGTATTCATAGTTTCTTCCATTGTTTAATAGAATTTTTAATTAAATGAAGCTATGCCCTTTTTGCACATCCCATAGTTGCTTGTAAAATCCATTATTGTCTAGCAAGGCTTGGTGAGATCCTTGTTCAATGATTCTGCCGTTTTCAAATACCCAAATTTCATCCATAGCCAGAACGGTTGAAAGCCTATGGGCAATCACTATAACGGTTTTATTTTCCATCGCCACATTGAGAGACTCTTGAATATATTTTTCAGTAAGAGAGTCTAATGAGCTGGTTGCTTCATCAAGAATTAAAATGGGAGCGTCTTTTAGAATGGCACGAGCAATAGCGATCCGTTGTCGTTGTCCACCAGATAGTTTAATGCCCCTTTCTCCCACTAAGGTATTGTATTTGTTTGGTAGTTTTTCAATAAACTCATGCGCATGTGCTTTTTTTGCAGCTTCAATTACTTCTTCGGGAGTAGCATCTAATTTTCCATATTGAATATTTTCAAGCAAGCTACGATGAAAAAGCGATGGATCTTGTGGAATAAAGGCTATATTTTCTCTTAAGCTTTGCCGCGTTACGCTATTGATAGATTGGTCATCTATTAATATCTCACCATCTTGAATATCAAATAGCCTGGTGATTAAATTAACAAAAGTACTTTTTCCACTACCAGAATATCCCACTAGGCCGATTTTTTTGCCACCAGGAACAATAGTGCTTAACTTCTCAAATAGATTTTCGCATCCTGTATAGGCAAAGTTGACAGCGCTATAACTGATTTCACCTTTTTGGAAAATAAGCTTTTGACTATCTGGCAATTTTTCTTGGTCATGAATTTCAAATATTGTTTCCATAGCTTGCCTACAGACACCAATTTTTTCTCCTACAGTCAATAGGTTTTCTGTTAAAAACCAAACCTGATCAATCACCACTATTGATAGCATAAAAATAAAAGCAAAGTCACCGATTGTAATAGCACCTTTACTGCCCAAGTAAATCAACAAAATTATTGATGCAGCTTGTAGTAGCCATGCAATGCCACCTAAGATGCAAGCATTCATCATGTTTTTCCACTGCATCGCTTGATCTTTAATAACGACATCAGTGGTAGAATTATTCAGATATTTTTCTTCAAAATTTTCTCGCGCAAACATTAATACATTTGCTATGTTTGAGAAACAATCCACTATGATCCCTGAGTTTCGACTTCTGCTTTCAGCGTATCTTTTAGCATAAGGCTGTATACTGTTTGAGCAGTAATATGCCATATACAAAAATCCAAGAGAGGAAAGCAGGAATACAAGCGAAAAATAAGGATGTACCAAGGCGGACATGCCAATTGCTATGATCACGGTTAGAGCTTGGCGCGATATATTAAAAGCCGAATTGACTAATTCCTGAATATTGCTTGTTAGATCTGCAATCTTGGCACTTAATGCGCCACTTAAATGATTTTGAAAATATTCAAATGAGTGGCCTCGCAGGTGTTTTGTTGTTAATTTTGTTATATCAGCTTTTATTTTGGGTAATGATTTTAAAATAAAATAATTATACAGTCGCCATACATAGGTGATGACAAGTCCCATACCAATCAATATAGAAGCAGGCATGATACAGCTTTGAATAAATTCTGGTGTATTGATTGAGCTGACAGCATTATCTAATAAAACTTTGAGTACATAGGGTTGAATAGCGCCATATAATGCAGAATAGATACCTATAAATAGTAGACCAATAAAATAGCACCAATAGGGTCTTGCAATTTCTGATATAAAATTTTTAAGGCTTGGATAGATATTGGCTTTAGCACTTTGGTTTTCGTTCGACATATTATCCTTCATTTTCTATAGGTTTTTCACACAGTGTGCCTTGGTGAAATATCATTTGCCAGCCATTTTTAAAGTATTTCCAGATAGAAGATCTTAATGAGTCTACAGCGTTTTCAGTAACTCTATATGTCGCCAAAATTATATTCTCTGATAATGTGGTTGCTTTGAAATCATAAACCTGAAAAGAGCGTGCCTTCTCTGTCGGTAAAGACTTAAGAATATCTCTTTTCTTATATATTTTTCCTGAGCTGCCAAATTCAACGAAGTCATCTGCTATCAGTACATTTAATCTCTGTTCAGATTGTCTTGTGGGTAAATTTAATAGCTCTAGTTCTAACTTGTATATTTGATCTTTTACCGACATTTCTTATTTTGCTTAATTATGAGAGAGGTTTAATAATTGTATAATAGTTAAATAAAGATATCCTGATATGAGACAACTATTTTGGCAGAGAGGGTAAGGTTAGTTATTGCATAGCAAGAATTCTAACAACGAATTAGTAATCATAACTTACCAGGTTGTACTATCAAACTTTGCTTAGCATTTACCCAGAAAGAAAAGAAGTTTATGTTTGGGCAAAATATCCAAGTCAAACCAATCAAAACCTTCACAAGTACACGGGTATACCCATTGATGAAAAACAACCTTTAACCTGTCATGATTTCTGGGTAAAAAAAGCAGATGCAGAGCTTACATTGGAAAAGCCTGTTCTAGAGGAACATATCGATCCGCGTGAAAGAACATCCATGTTGAGGTTGATATTAGGTATGGCAGTAGGGGGCTAGAGAGGTTACACGCTTTACTCTAAGCGTGATTCAGTAACAGGTGAAAAAAGGGGGAGTATCTGTAGTGATTTGGAGACACTAAATATTCCCTTGAGTGACGGTACTATTCGAAAGTACTTAATTAAAGCTGAAGAAAAATGTAAAAGTAAAATCTCAAAAAAAGGATACAAGACGCTGGTTTTAGAAAAAGCTTAGATATTGATGGCTATATGTGAGCAGGTAACAAGCTACTTGGTAAATAAGCAAGAATTCTAACAGCTATAGGATTTCGTTATATTTTAAAGCCAAAGGTAGCATATTCAACCAAGAGTGGTACCTGACCTAAATGCCAAAACTTTATAGTGCCCAACAATAAAGCTCTGAATTTTACAGTGCTTGTACTATTGGTCTGTTTATTGCCCAAGAAAGGGGGTAACATCAACTTAATGGGGTAATTTGAGGTTGATAATACCCCCTTTATCTCCTATAATACCTACTTATGTGATAAAATATGGATTTAAGTAGTATATGCACTCTTTTAAAGAGAATTATCTCAACAACTTAACTTTTGGTTTAGATGAGCTGACCATTTTAAAAACAATTGGTGAGTTTAGGGGTAAGCAAGAGCTTTATTACCAGCAAACACCAGAAGCATTGGCAAGCCTACAAAAGGCATCGATGATCGAGTCAAGTGAATCCTCCAATAGGATTGAAGGGGTTATCGCCCCTCACTATCGCATTAAAAAACTTGTACTAAAAAATACTGAACCCAAAAATAGATCAGAGCAAGAAATTGCGGGATACAGGGATGCATTATCTTTGATCCATGAATCCAGTGAGTACATGCCATTTTCGGTAAACGTTATTTTGCAACTGCATTCAATGCTTTACCGTTTTCATGCTGCCAAAGGAGGGCATTGGAAATTAACCGATAATGAAATCATAGAAAAGCTACCAGATGGGACAAAGCGTGTTAGGTTTAAGCCAACAACTGCAGTTGCTACGCCACAAGCTATGCAAGATTTAACAGATGGTTTTAAGAATGCCAAAGAAAAGAACGATTTGGAATCACTAGTCATCATCCCACTAGCGATTTTGGATTTTTTGTGCATTCATCCTTTTAGGGATGGCAATGGTAGAACTGCACGATTGATCACCCTTTTATTGCTTTATCATTTTGACTATCAAGTTGGAAAATATATTAGCTTGGAACGTATTATTGAAGAGAGTAAAGAAACTTATTATGAATCTCTAGATGCCAGCTCTATAGATTGGCATGAAGGCAAACATGACGTGCATCCTTGGTTAAATTATTTTTGGGGCATGTTGTTAGCAGCTTATCAAGAGTTTGAAGAAAGAGTTGGTACGATTAAAAAGGGAAAGGGCTTTAAAACAGAACAGATTATTCTAGCCGTCGAGAAGAAAATTGGGGCTTTCACTATTACTGATATTGAGCAAGCCTGCCCAGGTGTGAGTAGAGGAATGATAAGAAAAATACTGCGTGAACTGAGAGATGAAGGAAAAATAAAAGCTATTGGGACAGGGCGTGGCGCAAAGTGGGTAAAAAATTAACATATATCAACTTAAAGAAATTCAGCTAATATGACTGATAATCTAGAATATTATAAACAACGCTTTAAAATGAAGCAGGCAACTTTTTCAAAGATAGAGCATGCTGATGCAATGGTCGCTGTTGTTTATGAAGTCATCCGGTCTGCAAGCGAGAAATATATTCTAAAGATATGTCCTAAAGATCAACATTTTTTTAGAGAGGTATATTTTCTTAGTGAATTACAAGGTGTTGTCCCTCTCCCTAAGCTTGTTGATAGCGTTGCGCCGGGCAAAAACAATCTCGGGGCTATATTGATGGAATATCTGCCAGGGGTTTTGTTAGATAAGGGAAATTTAACGACTCAATTAGCCCATGACATTGGATCTAATTTGGCCCAGATCCATAATATAGCGGTTAAAGGATATGGGGATCTTTTGTATCCATCTGAATTAAGCTCTAATCCAGAAGATCATTGGTTAGAGAAGTTAGATGAAAGTATTGAAGAGTGCATAGATTACTTAAGAGATGATTTAATAAAAAAAGCATATAAATATGTTAAAGAGAATATTCATTTGTTAAAACTTTCAGATGGGCCATGTATTGTTCACAGAGATTTCAGACTAGGTAATATCATTGTTGAGCAGGGCAAGCTCAGTGGAATCATTGATTGGGCTTCTGCTCGGGCAAGCTTTGCCCAAGAAGACTTTCAAGTTTTTGAGGAGCAAGAATGGTCAGACAGTTCCAATGTGAACACAGCTTTCATTGAAGGCTATTTAAGTATAAGGCCAGTTCCTCGCTATAAAGAGATGATGCCACTTCTTCGTCTCAGTAGAGCTTTTGCAACCGTAGGTTATACCTTGAAAATTGGAACTTGGAATGGAATTCATTCAAAGGTATTCAAAAAGAATCTTAATTTTATTGAAATGCTAATGAAGCAATAGGTTATGTCTTTATGCCAAATATAGAACAGCAGATAGATCAATGTCTTAATTTGTTAAAGCAAGTTATCTCTCATAATTTGTTGGGGGTCCACTATCCCCATCATATCCTGATTTAACCAGTATTATTAATCTCACTACTTGAGTGGGGGGTGAAATCTCAACCCCAGTTTCTGCACGAATTTTGCGCTTCTGTGCCCCGTATATATATATGGTAGGAAGGACCCAATTGCCTCAATAGAGCAAGTACACCTATTTTTAAGCTGTAAATTAACTCCACCATGTGAATCGTGTAACATATTGAAATATATATAGTTATTGTTATTTTAATGTACGGCCCTGATAAGATTGAATAAAAAATATATATTTTTTGCACAATAACCTATGAATTGCACAGCACAATAACCTATAATTAACACAACGTAATAACCTAGGATTGCCACAACGCAATAGCCTGGGATTAGCACGAAATAATAACTCATAATATGGTAAAGAATGATGGTTGCACCTTCAGAAAAATTGGCTGTTTCATTAGAGGCTCTGCGAGAACTTCAAAAGCAGGGTGTTGTTGCCGTTCGTGCAAAAGACTTAAGCCGAACCCATCGTGAGCGCCTATCTAAAAATGGTTTCTTGCTAGAGGTCATAAAGGGGTGGTATGTCCCATCGCGCCCAGATGAACCTCGTGGAGAAAGTACCAGCTGGTACGCTTCATTTTGGGATTTTTCTGCCTCGTATCTCAGTCAACGATTCGCTCAAACATGGTGCTTGTCACCAGAACAATCCTTATTACTGCATGCGGAAAACTGGACAGTGCCTAGACAACTTCTAGTGCACTCTCCTAAAGGTGACAATAAGATAACTCAGCTTCCATTTGATACATCTTTATTGAATGTAAGATACTCTATGCCAACAGAAAATAATATTGAAGATAAAAAAGGTTTAAATGTTTTTGCCCTCATTCCTGCACTTGTAAATTGTTCTCCACAAATTTTCAAGCAAAACCCAACAGATGTGAGAGCAGCGCTTGCAATGATTCGAGATGCCTCTGAGATTTTGCCAATGCTTTTAGAGGGTGGACGTAGTACCGTGGCAGGTCGCTTAGCAGGTGCATTTAGAAATATAGGCAATGACAAAGTCGCCGATGATATTATAAAGACAATGCAATCCGCTGGATATGACGTTCGTGAGAATGATCCATTTGAAGCGCCTACGCCTATATCATTCTCTCATAGAGAGCCATCACCACATGTAAATCGTATCCGTATGCTATGGCATGAAATGCGAGAGGATATTATCAAGCAGTTTCCCAAGGCTGCTACCCAAGCAATAGATTTAGAAACATATCTTAAAGATATGGATGAGCAATATATCAGTGATGCTTATCACTCGCTCTCTATTGAAGGTTATCGTGTTAGCGTAGAGCTTATTGATCAAGTTCGTAGTGGGAATTGGAACCCTGATTTAATTGAAAAACACAAAGAACATAAAGATGCTTTAGCAGCACGAGGATATTGGCAAGCATTCCAAAGCGTCAAGCAAAGTATTGAAAAAGTCATTCAGGGTGAGAACCCAGGCGAGGTTGCTTGGAAAGAGCATAGTGATTGGTTTCGTGAGTTGTTTAGCCCAAGTGTAACTGCTGGCATCTTGCAGCCAGCTGATTTAGCTGGGTACCGTAGTAATTTAGTATATATTCGGCGCTCACAACATGTTCCACCCAATGTTGAAGCAGTACGAGAGCTCATGCCTGCGTATTTTGATCTGCTCAAACAAGAAGAAGAGGCATCGGTTCGTGTTGTGTTAGGCCATTTTTTCTTTGTCTATATTCATCCTTACATGGATGGCAACGGTCGTATTGGACGTTTTATGATGAATGTGATGTGCGCATCAGGTGGGTATCCTTGGACAATTGTTCCAGTGGAGCAACGTGATACTTATATGGCGGCATTAGAAGAGGCGAGTGTCAGACAGAATATCGTTCCGTTTTGTCAGTTTTTGGGTAAGCTCTTAGACCAAGGCTAATCTTATCTATATGCATATGCGGTACATTCCATATGTAATAACTTGCGTAATAAGTAAGTTATTACATATAAAGTATACCACTTTGTTGTATGTACATTATTTTAGTGGTGCACATCTGATTGTATTAATCGTTTGCTGTTCGCGAACAGCGAACATGCTATTGCCTCGTCAAATAACTTTTAATGAAGCTATCAAAAACCGACACAATAAACTATAAATCGCACAACACAATAAACTATAAATGCCACGGAAGATAAATATATAACACATTGAAAATAAACGATATAACCTAATATTGTTGAGTTATTTCTGATAAAGGCCGGCTAAAAAATATTGGGTTTATGCACAATAACCTATGATTGCCACAACGCAATAACCTAGGATTAGCACGAGAGATAAGGGGAGATATAAAGACACTCATTATAAATTTTAACCTTTCTTAGTAAATATCACTAAGAAAAGATAGCCTGTTATCTTTTCTTATCTAAAGATTAAAAGTAAATATAGGGTTTGGGGACAGTATCGAATAGTAGGTATATTTTTTATGCAAGTTATTACATATGAAATGTACCGTTTAGTGGTCAAAATATTTTCACATTGAAATCAGTGTTTTAATATTACTCTATATCAAATCATATCATTTAACCTGTATCACTCCATGTCAAATCATATCAATCACCTGTACTACATATCACTCTATATCTGATAATTTCGTCAAAGCAATCTGCGTACATAGTTTAACATTAAGTTTTGTTAATTTAAAAAAAACATAGCCCAATAGTCAAGTTATGGCCTCCCAAAAACCCTTGAAAACATTAAGCCCTTAACCAAAAAAAAGAACTACCGCTGGTTTAAATAACCTTTATCGTATCATTATTTCTGACGAGCATGAGCGTAGCGAATAAATGATCTCACTTTGTAAAGGGAGAGGTTCGCGGAGCGAGTAGAGGGATTTGGATATTCTGTCTGGTCTGGTGGCATAAATCCCCCTTGCGCTGCGCGCGTCCCCCTTCAAAAAGTAGGATTTCGATTCGCAGCGCTCATCAACTCAGTCATCGCATCTATTGCTTGTTCCCGCTGTTCCCACCCCAATATGCTATATCTGAATCAAACTTTGGTTGAGTTTGTTACTAAATCTTGTATTGGCTTTGATGTTTCACCCGAGTGTGTGCTGGATTGCATGCTGTGCGAAGCGGATAAGCAAGAGATTATTAGAGGGGAGTTGTCAGAGGAGGTGATGCGGCTGTTTATTGGGATGTGGAAGAACATGGCCGAGGAATAGCCTTATTATACGCATTTGAAATTAATTTGATTGCTGCTTAAAAATAAATCAGGTTGTCCTATTAACAACAGTATATTCGTGAGTATGCACTTTGGTAGAGAAAAATGATACGACTATTTTAAGCTAATCTTTAGTTATTGATGAACTAAAGATAAATTTAAGTTGTAGTCGAATGAGAAACTGGATATTTGATAAGGTTCCAACAGAATTAGAATTAAAACAAATATGTACTGAATTAACTAATTTAAGTAATACTGAAAGACTAGCCAAAAGAAGTGAAATATCGGATGCAATAATAACTGATAATTCTAACAAGCTAGTAGTTTTATCAGGTCCAGGTACAGGTAAAACATATCTGTTTCTTAATAAGATAAAGCATTTGCTGAAAAAGGATCCTAAAAGCAAAATTCTAATAACAACGTTTGTGAAAAAACTTGCTGATGACCTGCAAGATAAGATTAATTTGGAACATGAGATTGGCAGCAAAGCGGAATCAAAAACATTACATTCATTTGCTTGTGAATTATTAGGCACGTCAAAAAGATACTCAAAATATAGAAATGTATTTGATAATGCTTTAGAGGAGGAGATATGGCTGGATATGAGACATATTTTAGGAGTTCAAGATGGTAAATATTCATTGATAGATTACAAGGCATCAATACATGATTTGAAAGAGCTTTCAAATGATAATCAGTGGAATAGTTTGAATGAGTTATACTTAGAGTTAGTTGATTTCTATAATGCAATTAGTTTTGACGATCAAATAAGATTTGCATATGAAGAACTAAAGGATGGAAATATTAAGAATGAAGTTTTTAATAGTATTATTGTTGATGAATATCAGGACTTTAATAAATTAGAAAACAAATTCATTGAGTTGCTAACAAGTAATATGAGTTATTCACTATTTGCAGGAGATGATGATCAAGTATTATATGATTCCTTAAAAAACTCACATAGGGAATATATTGAAAAACTATACGCAGACAATAATTTTAATAGATCATTTCTACCGTTCTGCAGCAGGTGTTCAAATAACATTACTCAAGTGGCTGCAAATTTCATTAAAAACTATAGGGTTGGTAATTCTAACAAAGTTGATAAAATATTTTTACCTATTAGTCAAAGTGATGAGTCCTCTAAAGTTCGAGTTGTACTTTGTTATAGTGGGGCTGGTTCCGTAGATTATCTGAAAAAATTCATAAATGAGAATGATTCTGAGATTGAAGCCAGCAATGAGAAATTAAAAAAACACGAGTCAGTTGATCCTTTTATGTTTGTAATCACTCCAAGTTTAAAGAAGAGATTTCTTTCGAGATTCAAAAATTTAAAAGAGATAATAGAGGAAAAGCAGCATATTTATCCACATTTAACATCAACAACATACGATTTTCTTTTGAACTGTTTAGTAGTTCATGATAACAATGAAGATAATTTGGCATTTAGAAGAGTGATGTTTTTTAAAGAACTAGAAAAATCTAGTGAGTTTGTTAAAGAAGCCTATAGCAATAAAATGAGCTTATGTAGCTTGGAATATGATGATATAAAAATAATTCTTAAAGACATAAAAGAGATTGTGAATATAATACATGAGAATAAAAACAACATCGATACTTTAGTTGACAGGCTAATGGATTTGGCGTGTTTAGAAGAAATTGCAAATAAAGAAAACCTTTCTAAAGATAGGTTAGTAAAAGAGATAGAAGATTATAAATTTAGCGTTGATGCGACGAAAATAGATGGCCTGAATGCAGTAGAGCTATTAAGCTATCAAAAATGTAAAGGGCTTTCAACTGATCATGTGTTTATTCTTGGATTTGATGACATTTATATGAGCCATGTTACACCAGATGCTTTTTTTGTTGCCATGACTAGAGCAAAAAATACTTTACATCTTATTATGACAATGCGAATGGGGGCTAACTCTGCAAACAAATATCTGGATGCGTTGCCCTTGAGTTGCATTGATTTTTGCAAATATACTAAAAGTAAAGGTCTTGAAACACTTGGGAGCAGAGAAAATTTTGATAGTCAGATTGAGACATGGTCTTGGAATGGATAATTGATTGTGAGTAAATGTAAAAGTAGTGAAGATCTCATCCAAAATCCAAAAAATTTAAAGCCGCACGTTGTTCTTCTCGGAGCTGGAGCTAGTCGGGCAGCATTTCTTAAGGGGGACAAAAATGGAAAGATATTGCCACTTATGGATGATTTTGTTCAGGTTTTAGGCTTGGGTGACTTTTTAACTACTCATGGCATAGAAACATCGGGTAATTTTGAGGATATATACTCAAATATTTCTGATGTTAGATTGAAAACTGCGTTGGAGGAAAAAATATTTAGTTATTTCTCATCTTTAGAATTACCAGATAATGTTACTTATTATGATCGACTTTTATTATCTTTAAGAAAAAAAGATGTGATTTTCACCTTTAATTGGGATCCTTTGCTGGCCAATGCTTATATGCGCAATCAAGCTATAGGTGTTTTATTGCCAGAATTATTTTTTCTTCATGGTAATGTGCAATTATTTTCTTGTATAGATCATTTTAAGTTTAATTTTCTACCGGGCTGTTGTAATGATTGTGGCCAACCATATAAATTAGTACCATTGCTATATCCGGTACGGCAAAAAGATTATTTCAATGCCAATAATTACATCAAGGTGAGTTGGGAGCAAGCTATAGAGCTATTTAGGGATGCATTCACAATAACGATATTCGGGTATGGGGCTCCAGACTCAGATGTTGAAGCAGTTAAGCTATTGAATAATGCATGGATGGAAGAAAGCCCTAGGAAAATGGAGCACATTGAAATTATTGATACGGATGATTATGATACCATTACTAAGAAGTGGAAAAAATTTGCACCAACCGGTCATTATCGTATTCATCGTAATTTAAGGGAATCACGTTTGTGGAAGTGGCCTAGACGCTCATGCGAATCCTTGTATTACCCAATGATGAATGGTATTCCATGTGAAGAGTTTCCTCTCTCTGAGACGGAAGACCACGAAGACTTACAAAATTTTATCACTTCAATATCAAATTACGAGTGAATGCATCGGGATACAGCAAGAATATAATTAATTAAAAAATATTTATTCAATTTTTCCCACCAGTTAAATCCCGCATCCAGGCCAAGGATTGAGCGCAAAATAGCTTACTCATTTTGCATCCCATTAAGCATGCCACCTTTGAACGAATCTCAATCGATAAAACACTCACATAGCCCTGCTATGCTCGCATGTTATCTCAATCAATTCATTCAAATCTGACTACTTACTGGTCGCCAAATAAAAAAGTTATTTTGTGCTCAATCCTAAACGACGAACGGTCGTTTGGGGGCAACTTTGGGGGCAACAATTTAGCCATTTTTAGGTGCTTTATTCTTTAATATCAAACACATAACCTATCCGTTGGAGGTCACTCGCGCCTACCAATTCCCCCCAAAGACATTTCAGATTCAAAATTTAAATGTGTATTTTACAAGAAAGGTTTTGTTTTTCTGTGGATATTTTGCAAAGGTAAATTTTGCGTTACACTCTTGTTGTCATGCCAGCCTTCGCTGGCATGACAATATAACAGCGCAACGCTGAGAATTCATTATGAGCTTAGAGTATGTAATTGAGCAGTTTTGTTCCCGGTCAAAAGGCCACCGGAAACAGAACGGGAACGCTACAGCTCTCTCTGTCTCAGCATAGTTCCCGCTTAATCCAAAATCCTATCAGAGTCTAATTTTTCTTTAGTTTTTTCTTCTTAGCAGTTGGTTCTGCATTGGGTTCATTCTCTCTTTTACGCTTTGTTCCTGTGCTCTTAATGTTAAGATTAAACACATCTTCAGATATGGCGCATAGATCTTTTTCATCTGTCATTGCCGAGGAAAACAAACCATTAGTCGCGCTACAGAAAATATCCCAGCTCCAGGCCAAATAACTTTGGGCGCTTTGTTCCATGACTGTGTCTGGTTCACTTGGAAGATTAAGGCCATGTTTTGTAACTTGAATGATTTTATTTTTGTCGTTAGAAAATATTGAGTGCATACCGTCGGTGGTATTTTCTGGGCTAAGAGGACTTAGGTTCAATGGGATAATATGATATTTATTGATATCAATTTCTTCATCCGCAAGGGATAGCAATCCTTTTAGGTGAGCGCTTCCAACGATTAGAATACCAGAACTATTGGTAGCATTTACTTTTTGTGACATCACCTTATTGCGCTCTGAAATGGTTTCATTAGCCCTATTAGGGTGTACATCTACAGCTATAACATTAAAGCCTTTTTCTTTTGCAGCTTTAGGCACAACGCATTGATGAGTATGTTCTTCATCATTCTCATAAAATAAAGTGTTTATGCCATACTTTGCCAGGCAGTCGAGTAGTATATTTTCAAATTGATCAATTTGATAATAATCATGTGTTTCACCCAAAACAAACAAAATATTTCGATTCTCTTTTTGCATTAGGGATTTTTCAATAAGATGGTTAATTTGTCCTTCAAACTTATATTTTTGTTCTGTACTAAAATCACAGATCTTTCTTAGTTTTATAGATAATTCAGTTTGCGAGCCATCAAGTTCGGCATAAGTTATCGCACAAAATCCAACATTAGATTGCATAAAGGGGTTTGCATTATATGACAATAATAGATCAATTGCGTCTGAGTTTTCTCCAAGAACCGCATGCATTAGTGGTGTTTTGCCTTCTCCATCTTTGCTGTCAATCCCTCTTAAGGCGTCTAATAAATCTTTGTTATTAAGTATTTCTTTGATAGCTTCAATATCACCGGCATAACATTTTTTATGCAGTTTTGTTAAATCCTGGTCATGGTTATTTGCACCCAAGCCTTTTAATAAAGTTATAATATTGTCAGAGACGGTATGATTGATAGCGGTTTGATTGTAGTTATTTGTCTTGTTAAAATCGGCGCCCATGTCAGAAAGTGCTTCTATTGCTGTAATGCTGCCGATTGATGTCGCGTAATGTAAAGGGGTGTTGCCTTCCAGGTCTATCGCATCAACAAAAGCATGATGGGTTATGGCCAATTCAACTATTTTTTCTATATCGTTATCTAAGACTGCTTTATGCATGCAGCTAAAGGTACAGGCACCATTGTCTATTAGGAGTTTTTTTATTTTTCCATTAGTGCAAATTTGTAAGGGGGTTTCTCCAGGGGCAGTAGAAATATTAACTTCTATCCCTACAGATATTAGTACTTCTGCAGCGTCATGGTGATTATTAAATACTGCTGCGTGGAGTAAAGACCCCTGTATATCATCTTGTTTATTAATTAGTTTTGGGTATTTTTCCAATAATGCTAATAGATTTTCTATGTCTCCATCAAGTGCGGCAGTAAACAGATTGTTGAGAGGGTCTTCTGGTTCTGAAAGTTCTTCGATCTCAGCATCCGCAGGGACAAACTCGCTTATAAGCATATCTTGGTTAGCACTAAAAATATTTTTAATTTCTTCCGTTTGGGCAGAATGAGCGGCAAGCTGCCCCATGTTATTCTTTAAGGTTAGACTTGCTCCCGAATCTACCAAGAATTTTGTAGCATCATAATGATCGCAATCTACGGCATAATGAAGGGGAGTATTGCCTAGGGCATCTTGGGCATCAAGCAAGGGCTTATTTTTGGCAATTAATCGCTTGAGGCCTCTTGTATTGCCTAGTTTTGCTGCTTCATGGCACTTTGTGAATAGGGGGTCTTTTAAGTTAAAATAATCTAAGGCGTCAGTATACATATGTGGTCTTCGAGTTTATTTTAAAGTATGGTATTGTAGTGTTAGTTGACTTGCATGTCAAGTGATTTTAAACTAAAATTCAGGTTGTTTGTGAGCGTCTTTCCAGTAAACAATTATTTACTGGAATTTCACGGATAAGCTGTTAGCCTGCCAATGTTCAGACATTAAATTTTATTTTCTTAGCCTGCTTTTCAGCCTGTTCTTCTATTTGCATGTGGTCTGATTTATTCACGAACCGATAAAAAACCGCTACTTGTTGTTCTTCAATTGCATTCTTAGATAGTTTATCAAGTAACTTTTCCTGGTGTTCGATTAATTCATCTGCATGCTCAGCTAGTTCATCAAGGAACTGTTCTCCAAATGTTTTAAGCAACAGCTCATCAAAACCATAATGGTGTCTTGCTAAACGAGCTAAGCAAGCATTCGCGCTTTTGATATCGGTTTTTGCAAATATTTGCAATTCTTCTATAACAGACTCATCTAGATCGGAATGATCTAAAATAGCTTGCTTTACCTCTCGCTGGGCTATAAAAATCTCTAAATACGAACGCTCTGTGTTTAAAAGAGTTTTGATAATCTCTGGATAATATTCCTCAAACCAGTTTCTTAATTCTGTATCTGTCATAATCTGATCTAATAATATTTCACCACTATCATTACTTGCTAGCAAATTGGGCTGTCGTTTCATACTGGTATCAATTAATTCAAAATCTTTTAGATCAATATTCTGTGCAAAATGGTAATCCGTTTCCTGTTGTTCTATTTGCACTTGGTATTCGATTAATTTATCCGCTTGCTCAGATAGTTCATCAAAGAACAGTTGCCCAAATGTGTTAACCAACAGCTCTTTAAAACCATCATGGTATATAGCTAAACGTGCTAAGCAACCATTAGCACATTCGATATCGATTTTTGCAAATCTTTGCAATGTTTCTAAACCAGACTCACCTAGATTAGCATCATCTAAAATAGCTTGTTTTACATCTTGCTGGGCTATAAAAATCTCTAAATATGAACGCTCTGTGTTTAAAAGAGTTTCGATAATGTCTGGATAATATTCCTCAAACCAGTTTCTTAATTCTGTATCTGTCATAATCTGATCTAATAATATTTCACCACTATTATTACTTGCTAGCAAATTAGGCTGTCGTTTCAGAATGGCCTCAATTGATTCGAAATCTTTTTGATCAAGACTTAGTTTAAGATTACGATTCAGTTTAAGATTACAGTACGGTTCCTGTTGTTCTATTTGCATTTGGTATTCGATTAATTCATCCGCTTGCTCAGATAGTATATCAAAGAACACTTGACCAAATGTTTGAAGCAACAGATCATCAAAACCATCATGGTATGATGCTAAACGTGCCAAGCAACCATTCGCGCATCCCATATCGACTTTAGCAAGTTTTTGCAATAATTCTAAACCAGATTCACCTAGATCGGGATCAGCTAAAATGGCTTGTTTTACCTGCGGCTGAGCAATAAAGATTTCTAAATACGACCGATCTGTTTCTAAATGATATTCCATGCCTTCTGGATGATATTCTGCAACCCAGTTTCTTAATTCTGTATTTGTCATAATAATATCTAATAATACTTCACCACGTTGATTACTGGCTAGTAAGTTAGGTTTTCGCTGCATAATGCTATGAATTAATTCAAAATCTCTCTGATAAGTATTAAATACAAAATGAAGAACAGTCGATCCTAGACTGGTGACTGCGTTAATATCTGCCTGCCTATTTAAATAATCATAAACTAAGCTTGTATCTTTCGCCAATATTGCTAAATGGGCAGGATAGTATCCATCAATAGGATCTTCTGGTGATTCACCACAGTGTTCAAGCAGTCTGAGCATATCGTCTTTGATCATTCTTGCCTGTTCCCGGCTATTAGTATAATAGCCTGCTTTAAAACGAATAGCGGCTGCATAAGGTGAGATTTTTTCTTGCAAAGTTACGTCACCATCACTATTGTATCTTTTTAATGTACATGTGTCTGATTGGAATTCTATTAATGATGCCATTAAGTTGTAATCACCGGTTTCAATGGCTATGATAAGAGGTCGTTTAACATCATTCTTGAGGCACCAATCGTCGGTTTCATATACAGTACGTTCATTCAAACACCATTCTACCATACGATGATTGCCGCATCGGATTGCTTTCAATAGAGGCGGTGCTGAATTTCGGGAATAGTGCATCTTTAACGGGGTCGGTGGAAATAATTCTTCACTAGGACGATTCGCTGCTATTTCAGAGTCTTGTACTTGGTTAATAATTTGCGCAGCACAATCGTTTAAGCCATGTGTTATACATAAATTGACGATTTCTGATAAACTATTTTGATATGAAAGATGTGCATCGGCTTTAATTAGCTTAGCAAATATGGCTAGGATATTTTTACTAGTGCTATAGGGTGTTGGAAGTATCTGATCCCAGACAACCTGGAAAGGTGTCTGTCCATCACGTTGAACGTTTACATTTGCACCAGCCGCCAAGAGTGAGTCCACCATCATCACGTCTCGATGGTCGATTGCAGAAAATATGGGCGCACCCCAAAACTTACCTGCCCTGTTCGGATTAACACCAAGGTGGACGAGCATTCTTGAGAAGTCATGATCTCCTTCGTCAATCGTACGATGCCAATTAAACATTGAGTCTCTTGAGGAGGCGCTACCATAACGATTAGAATTTTTATGATTTTTCTCTCGAGATAAAAAGACGTTTAAGACTTCAGGATGATTAAATTCTCTTGCAATGCTAAGCGCGTTTCTTCCTTCAAACTCATAGTCTAACCAAGCGCCTCGCTGTATCAGAATTTTAACTAAACTAGCCTGATTATTTTCAGCAGCTACCATTAAGGGGCTAATTTCATTTTGTAGTTCGCTAACATCAGCACCATGTTGAATTAATAATTCGGCTATTTCAAATTGTTCTTGATTCAGCGCAAACCAAAGTGGGGAGTCTGAACGGCAAATGGTAGTGAGATCTATATCTGCTTGCAGGATCAATTTAACCATTTTGAGCTCGCCCGTCTCAATCGCCATGTGTAGAGGCAAAAGATAGCCTTCATTCATATCTTGTTGAAATAAGCACTCAACCTCTTCATTACTTATGTTTGTTAGTTTTTCTTCAAGCATTTTGATATAAGGGTTATCTGACCTAGCAGGCGGGAGTGTAGAATAAACATCCTCGACTTGCTTGAGATAATACTCACAGTTTGGGACTTGTAAAATAGCAGCGTAGGCATTGTCCTGAACCGAAGAATCACTGACTACAGTCACATCGACCTCAAAGCCAAGTTCAGATTTTATTTGGGCTGTAATATATGCGATATCTTGTTTTACCTTGCTGATTTCTTCCTTTTTAGCATTTGCATAATGCGAGTAATCTGCGTGCCCATGTTTTTTGTTTTTATAATGCTTAATCTCATCGTCATGTTTACTATAGTACCTAATTTTCAAAACGGGCTTTTTAATATTGCTACATTCAATGCCTGTGTATATAAAAGAGATATAGTCATCTAGGTATTGATAGGGGGAGTTTGCACGCTGTTGGTCTAGTTTTATTAAGAATTCATCTGCTTTTGTATCAAGCGCCTCTTGTTGTACTCTTTTTTGATCGTAATCTTTCAGTAATGAAGCACAATGCTCTAAGTAGTTTTTAAAAACATCTAGGTCATCAATTGACTTATTTCCATTCAATATATCTGATGCAAATGTTGCGGCCTGATTGCTAGTGAGATTTTTTTCCTGAACGGCAAGCTCTAATAAATAGGGCAGGGTTTGCCAACGTCCATTCATAGGCTTTGCACCCAGTTGAAGTAATACCCGAACCATTTCAATATTCCTGTTGTTGATTGCTCTGGCTAGTGGGGTCATCCCTTCTGAGAGTGCTTCAAGATTGGCGCCATTTTGTAATAAAGGTTCAACCATCTCTATATGGCCTTCGCTGACAACGTCGTGAAGTAAAGTTTTGTCGAAGCCACAAGCTTCAATATCGCTGGAATTGGGTAATAACGTCAACAGCGCTTTATGGTTATTGGTTTTAATTGCTTGAATTATTTTGGAAGTATGCTGATAATGCCATGCATAATAATAAGCGTTATGGCCAGCATCGGTTGTGTCCGATAATAACTTGCTAGTAAAACGTGCTAGTCCGCCCATGATATTACCAATCATAAGTATCCGCCCCTTCAGATTTTTTTATATAGTTATCTATCTTATCTTTTTAACGCACGTAATGGATATGATTACGACCTGAAATCTGATAAAACGAAGAATAGGCAAGATGATTGGGATAGAGATTAAAAAATTTGGACTTAATTCTAAGCTAAATGGTCAAAGCAATTGCTGAGTTGTACAATATTCTCATGACATACAATTGTATATGCACGTAGTTAGATAGCAGAATTTTGACTGTTTGCTAATTCTAGCTATTGACTTAGCAAACTTAGAAATGAGAATGATTATCATTTACTTTTGTGAATACTATTGATACGATCCTGATACTATTTGACAAGATGAATGGATGCAATAATGGTAGTGAGTGATGGCATTAAAGAATAGTGCAAAAAGAGCTTGGAATAATTGTAGTGAGTTATTTAGAGATATAGTACTCACTATTTTTGCAATGATCTTAGGTTCAGGGAAGTTTTTAAAAGACATTGGATCTAAAATGTTTTTTATGACGGCGCTTTTTGCGCCCATCTTAGGAGGAACAATCCTAGGCACGGTCATCAATGACTTGATAGGCATTATCTTTGTCTTAGGTATCAGCTATACAAATTATTTAACAAGTTATTCTTCGCTCAAATACCTAATTGTTAAAAACTTTAAAACGTTAAAAGTTGAAGATAATGAAAAATCCCCAAAAGTTGAAGATAATGAAAAATCCCCCTTATTGTCTTGTGAACATTCCAATATTCAGTCCCCCCGCCATGAAGAGAGCACTCGTGTTGAAGTGAAAATTATTGATAGCGAAGTCGCTATCTTAAGCAATGAGCCTATGGTTACAAACCAAGAGGAACAAATAGAGCAAGAGAGTTCAATTTTTCAAAAAGTTAAAAATGTTATTTATACTTGTGTGATGCATATTATTGCGCTCACTAGAATGTTTTATGTTGTTTGTGATACTTATTTAGGGATTTCTAATTTATATGCTCAAACAGTCGGGATTTTTGGTAAGACAATAAACCCCAATGATTTAAACAAATTAACCAATATCAGTGGTACATATTTTGCATTTTCAGATGGTATTATGTATTGTGCCTATTCTTATAGGCTATTACTGGCCAATGCTTATCGATTCCGTAAGTCTTTGACTTGGGATAATATTAGACGGACAACAAAATGGAAGTTGTGTCTAGCGGGATTATTTGCCACTCTTGGAATTCTAATAAAGGGGGTAAAAGATTGTTTTAAAATTTCAGTATCCTTAAGTTATGTACCATTAATCAAACAATTACCCGAACAAACCTTAACATACTTGAGTTACTTTGGTGGTGTAAATTCCATTTTTGCTAAATCCATCTCTGAAGGTTTAGAGTTTGGACACTTGTTGTATAATCCAATGCCTTTCTGGCGAGGCATTAAAAAATCAATTAGAAAAACAAAAGTCACATATATAAAGCTAATTGCCTTTTTATTAAATAGCATAGCGGAAGCGGCAAGTGGCTATCAAGCGCTCGAGTGGTTGTTTGATAAAACAGGCTTAACTGAAATATTAGACAATAATGGATATTTAAATTACGTACAAGTCCCTTGTGCTATTGCCGTGGGATTATCGGTTGCCGCTATAGAATTTTCTTTCTCTGTACGAAGCTTAAGTGAGAATGAAAAGCACACAAGCGATATTGAATCTGTCAGAAGTGTAGAAATTCAAGAGTCAGATGACTTGGGTTGGCAAGATAATGTTGAAGAAGGGCAGCAGCCTGGTTTGTATCATTTTTATAGTTCTGTGAATACTCCTAACACAAAGCTTGAGGTTGAAGAAATCAGCAAGCCTGATTCAGTGACATGTATGGTCATCAAAAAATAATTTTTTTGTAAAAAGAAAATGCCTGAAAATTATGGGTTTGAATATAGTGTTTGTAACTACTACACATGATGTGACAATTATAATTTGTTTTTCTTTGCTTTAGGTTCATCTTTTTGGCTTTCAAGTTTAGCCTGAGATTGGGCAGGTTGTTCTGATGCATTAGGGTTGCTTGCTTCATATGAAAAAGTTAGTGATTTGCTAGGGGCGTCTATATTGACTTTTTGTATTATGGTTTCTTTTGTGTTTTGTTGTTTTGAGTGATGCGCCGATTTAGCGTCTACTTTATTTTCGCAAGCCTCTTTCATACCTTGTGATAAACTATCTGTCAAATCTATAGATCCGGCCATATACTGCATGATTGCCTGTTGAGTAATTTCAGAGCACCGTACTTTAGCTTCTTCTACACTGGCTTCTTTCAAGTAGGTCTTTAATCCTTCTTCTCTATTTTCATCATAGAGGTATTCTTCAATGTCTGGTAGGATGTTCGCTAAAAAACTTCCGCGCTGGGTCAACTGTGCTTTAAAGATCACGTCATTTAAGCTTGAAACCATAACGACATAGTTTGTGCTATTTTCAAGCTTATCTTTTCGAGCTAGGCGATTTAGGCGATGGTTTTCTCTTTTGACAACTGCTTTTAGCCCAACAAATTTATCATTTTGCTTTTCTTCGTCTGTTTGTGGCAATTTTGTGACATTATTTTTAATTCTATTATATTGTTGTTCAAGTTGTGATTTTTGTTTTTCTGCAAATTCTAGGTTATTATTGATTTGGCTTTTATCTTGAAAGAAATACATTCCGGACAGCTGTTCTTTTAAGTCTGTAATTTCTGCGTCACATGATGCAATATTATCTTTAAGCCTCATGAGATGCTCTAAGCCCTTTACGACATTACCCGTGTCTGCTTCTAAGGTATCCTCAAAGCCTAAATTATTAGCTAGGTCATTGAGGAATTTTTCTAAGTTTTCTGGCTCGCCAAATCCAAGCTCTTTGAATATTTCGTTATCAAGATCTAAGCCTTGTTGTTTAGCACTTTTTTGCATTTGCAACAATTCATAAAGATTTGGGATTGTATCAGCAACACAGTCAAATGTTTGTTCTCGAATATAAATTTGACTGTTTTTAATAATGGTATCTTTCAACGAGCCTGCACTTGCTATACGAGGGTAATACTCATCATCGTCATCGTCAAAAATAGAAAATTCACAGCAAACAGGTACTACTTCATATAATAAATCTGTTACTTGTTGATTCATGACGGTGCTGGAAATATTGTAGGTTGATGCAACTGCGTTGTAGCCAAGATTATATGTTGTTTGTAAATAACCTGTAGCTTGTGTGGTTTTATCTATTGTCCAGTTTGTCCAGCTTTGTGCGGGTGGTGCTTCTGTTGTTATTTGACTGCGTTCAGATAAGTTATGACGTTGCTGAGATTTTTCTTTTGCATAATAGTTAAACTGAGCATTTGGACCAATGATATAATCTGTTAAGTTTTGTCCAATTTTTTCACTAACGGCCTTTGTCATCATATTTGAAATTTTAAGGGATGGTATCTTCTTAAATGCATGCATATTGCTCATGTACACTTCATTAAAGGCTGTTTTGCCAAGGTCTGAAATATGATAAGTATAACTGACTCGGGATAAGGCTTGGCCTATCATATATTGTCTTGCTTTATCTTCAGGCGTTTGTGGAGGGTTAAGATTACTGACTTCGTTATATCCCAAGTGTAAGGCATCAAATATAGATTTTAAATCCACGTAAGAAATTTTATTCAGGGTATCGGTATCCAATGCATTGGTTTCTGGGTCAAAGCAAGCATGTAATAGTTCCATACTGTCATATTTTTTCTGGATGACCTCTTTGTTAACATTGTTTTTTTCTGCATTTTCCACATCTTTGACTAGCATGTCGAGCATGGCTTCACAAAACTCTGATCCTTGCATTTCGCTGACAGCGACCATGGTCGAGATGGCATTTTGTTTCCAATCCGTCATCATGCCTTCTAATGCAATATTCACAATTTCTTGGACATCATTTTCTTCAAATAATTCATCATCCAAAGTTTGTGCTTTATTCCATCTGTCACGTATTTCATCTGCCAAAAGGCCGTTTTTTTCAAATGTTTGTTGGGTCTGCGGGCTTGTTAAATCAGTATCTTCTAATTTAGCATTAGCTTGTATCTCAACAGACGTGAGCCATGCTTGAAGGGTGTTAGAGGCCGTGGTAGACGTATGCGTGGGCAGTTTCAGCAGATCATTAATTTCAGTTTTAACTGTATTAACGATCTGCACTTTCATTTGTCCTGTAATATTTGAAAGGTAGCTATTGCTCTCTGGATTATAGGCATAGTCACCGAGATCTAGGTTTTCAAGTACGGCTTTGACACCATGATCAACATATTGACTTTTGCTGATTTGATCAAGCATTTCTGCTTGTAGATCTAAAATATAGAAATAGTTCACGGTATCTTTGGCAGGTTGTTTTAGCGTTCGTGCTCTTTCATCGTGAATTATATGAGCACACGCTGAAAGTCCAACATTTTTTTTGTATACAGGTGCTTCAAAAAATCGACTAAATGCTTGGTTTTTTTCTTCTTCTGAGGCGTTGACTAAGTTTTCTATTGTTGAAAAATCATTATCTTCATAACCTAAGGATTGAGACAATTGAACCATAAATGTATTAAATTCTGGGTTGTCCATTCTGGCAAAGCCAATGACCTCATTAGAGAATTCGAGTTCAGGATGTTCGGCTTTAATCGTTTCTGTTTTCATGTAAAGCGTGTGCATATCCTGAGCATATTGTGAAAGGCATTCAAAAACAGCTCTTTTATTGGCCAGGTCAAGCTCATGATGAATTTGAGAGGAAAGAGGTTGATTAGTAATATCCTTATCGGCAGAATAATCACCATTGAGAATGTAGCCTCCTGAATATTGCTGCAAATTATCTAGTATGGTATTTTTTATACCGCTTGCGATGTTCCAGCCAGCCGCCTTTGCGACTTTCGAAACGGTTTCTTCAACGGTTACATCCGCTGTATGTGATTTACGCAAACTGTTATCTTGATCTAAACGCCATTTGTTACCTGATTTTTCTTCTTGCCGAAATTGAACCTGTTCATCAAACTCTTGCATATAATTTTTGCTTTCTGTTGCATATAGTTCGAAACCTTGTTTTGCGATAATTTCAGTGGTTGCTTTTTCTACAGAACCTAGCGTTGTGGATGTAATGGAAATGATATCCATTGGTTCACTTTTTAGAAATGGTAAAATAGTTTCAAGAATCATAAGGAATATGGATTTTTTATGGCGTTTTTTATAATGTTTTGTTTCCTCCAATGTGACGGCAGATTCCATGCTGTTTGCAAAATCTCTAATGGGTATTTTCATAAACATGTTGAATTTATCAATACTTTTGTACGCAAGATGATATCGATTATCATCGTGTCGATGCTCTTTTAGCGAAGTATGAATCGCGGCGTACAGCTCTTTAAACTGGTCATATTCAATAGGGGGTGGGTCAAAAGGAGGTGGTTCTGCAGTACTTAGTTTATAAAATAATGCTTGTTGTTCTTCGCTTAATTCATCAATAATAACTTTTAACATATCTTGATTTTCAGATTTGACGATACGGTTTAGAAATTCATTATAAAGAAACTCTTGTTGTTTGCTATTGATAACATTTTCTAACATATCACCGTATTTATTTTGGACGGTTTCTTTGTCCGCTTGACTGAGGTTGTCAATTTTTACAGTGTTTTCTACCTTTTTCGAAGAATAAACTTCATACGCTTCTAAATCAATGCTATTGATTTCATCTCCATTCTCATCAAGTGTTTTGTGTTCACCTAATGCGATTGGTTGTTGAGACTGTGGAGCGTTCACTTCAGCCATAAGCCTGCCTGTAATTACAGTTAAATGCTATAAGTTATAAGTTATTCAAAAACTTCTTATTATACAAGTATACAACTAACTTGGTGGTTTTTGAGGTGAAATACACCTTTTGCAATTATTTGAAATGGCTGAGAGGTATTACTGGATTACAGTAGCCCCATAAAAATATCTATTCCGTCTTTTGTGGTTAAGATGGATGTAAAGTTTCAAGATAGGCTGTGAATATCGCAGGTATTAGCGGCATGAGGATTATAAAGGATTTTGCAAAATTTACTTTGAGGTTTACTCTGTTTCTGGCTATGCGAATGGCGCGGTGATAATTTTAATGGTGCGGCAGATTTTTCATGGGTGTAATGTACATTATAACGAGCCAGCTCATTATTGCCTTTGCCTAAAGTATTATCTAAATTGTATATATGATCTGTAATATTTTTCTCGCGACTGTCATGTCCATGGATATATTGAACAGTATATCCTTTATAGTGATTAGGTCTTTTTAAGTTACTATAGTTTCTATTCCAAATTAAGTGCATAAAAGGGAATTTATGAACATCCATATTACCCATTTTATATTGTTTTTCGGATGCTAAAAGACTTGTTATTTTTTTATTTCTGGCATAATTATTTGTAAATTCATTATTAATGCTATCAATGGTTTTGGTGAGTGCATTTAAGCTATTGTCACAATAAGGCAGTTTGAGTTTCTGGCACAGTGATTCAATGGTCTGGAGTCCTATGGGTGCATGGGAAAATATTGCAATAGATTGTGCTTCTTCATTGATAGTATAAGTAAGCACTTTTAGACTAGGGGTATATATTTTTTCAAATAGCAGACCCACTTCTTTTTTGGATATAAGTTTTTGTTCAATTAGTCGATTTAAGCCGAGCATTGACTTTACAAAATGAGGCGCTAAGTTATTTTGCGAATAGTTATTTTGATTTTCGTAAGCTCGTATAAAGTCGGCGGTATGATTAGATAAAACAATTTCGAGCGGGATATTATTATCAAATAATTTTTCAAAAATTTTAAGCGTAAAGTAATCATTTGAGCCTCTGTCCGCCAACTCATCGCCTAGCAAGCGTATGGTGCCACCCTGATTTATCTTTATTGCTTCGACAAAGCGATTAAACCATTGAAGATCACTTTTGCTTATCTCAGTTGTATTTTTTTCATATAGATTTATAAAATCTTTATATTTTTGTTCGGAAATATTATCGATGACGCCATGCTTTAATAAAAACCAGATAAGTTTTAAGGCATTACCATGCAAGTCACCAATAGATATTTGTGCGCCTTTGTCAAAGCCATGGGTGCTTGTTATGGACGGGTACGTTTTGATATCTGTGTTATGTTTAACATACAAACTGCGAAGTAGAGTCTGACTCACAAATCACCATTAAATTACAAAGATAAGAATTAAGATAGCAAACATTATCAGAAAGCTAACAAATGTCAAGCAGCTTGCCCGTCATTAGGTTGAACAGCTAACAATCTGGCTAAAAAAATAGCTTTCCTTTGGGATTGTGGTAGTAAGAGGTATAATTACTGAATACATAAAAAAGAGCCACTCGAATGACTAACTTAACCCTACTTTCATATCCTAAAATAGAAAAAATTAAAGCGGCAAGTGTCACTAGCTATAATGAGTCTTTACAAGACAGTATTCAGAAGTTGTACGATGTAACGGAATATCTCCCGTCGTTATGTCTGGCGGCTCCGCAGGTAGGCCTTAATCTTGCAATCTTCGTATTAGCACAATCAGAGTTGAGTGATACTAGACAATGCTTTATCAATCCTAGGATAATGCATCAAGAAAATATGATTTTATGTGAATCTAATTGTTTATATTTTGGTGATGTGCCCGTGATGATTAAAAGACCCCAAAAATTAGAAATATCATATTTTGATGAAAATGGGACGCCTCAAAGTATGGTCGCAGCGTCTAGTTTGGCGGCTATTTTGGCGTACCAAATTGACTGTTTAAATGGGGTTTTGGTAATAGATCATATGTCCAAACTAAAGCGAGATAAGTTCTTAAAGAAGCATAAAAAATTAATACTCAATCAACACCAATGTGGACAAGGGTGTCATCATGAGCATCATCATTAGTCTTGGTACTCTCTTCAAGGTAAGGCGCTGTAATGAAAATAGCAGAAACGGCAGATATGCAAAATCTTAACCAGGTTTTAGACAATGACAGTTTTGAATATGTATATTTTTGGGGACATCTGCCAAGTGTTGATGGCAGCCTCACGAAAACTTGCTTAAGCCAATGGTTTCAACGAGCGTTTGTAGTGGATGACGTTACTTATATGACTGCCGAACACTATTTTATGGCGCAAAAAGCAAGATTATTTGGTGATAGTATTGCGTTTGATAAAATTATAGAAACAAAGCACCCTGAAGATGCTAAAAAAATCGGCAGACAAGTAATAGGGTTTTGTTCAAAAATATGGGATAAACATAAATTTGATATTGCGGTTAAAGGTAATGTTGAAAAATTTGGCCAGCACGAAGATTTAAAAAAATTCTTAATCAATACGAATCAAGCGATATTGGTAGAGGCTAGCCCGGTCGATAAAATATGGGGGGTTGGCTTAGCTCAAGATAATCCCGATATTCAGAATGTCGCAAAATGGCAAGGTCTCAACTTACTGGGGTTTGCGCTTATGCAGATTAGAGAAATGCTTGTCCGTTCCTAAGGATAGTATCGAGCAAGTTCCTTCTCGCTCTTTACATTTGCAGTAATGACTAGAAGCTTGAACCAAGTGGTGTATCTTTTAGTTCAACAATTTCTACTTGGGCAGACTCCATTAGGGCTGAATTAGAGTTGTTTGAAAATAATGTTTTTTGTTCTGCTTCTTTGTAGTCATTAAAAAGCGGTGTTGCATTATATCTTTTTTCGTCACCACTAAATAAAGCGTCAAATTCATCATCACTAGAACCATCTGAATCAGATTGGAAAAAGTGTGGTTCGCTATCTAATGACAATGAATGCATTTGTGCATTCATTTCTGCAAAATCTGTTTCAATCTCAGTGCTTTGATGGTCCGAAGAGAATATATCATTTTCTGCTTGCTCAGAGGCGGATGCACCTGCACCTGTAGCCCATTGGTAAGCATCTACGACTTTATTGCCTGTATATTTTGCGGCATCTACTGTGTTGTTATAAACCCAAACACCAGCCGTGTTAATTATCCAAGGTGCCCAATTATAGGCTAAGTGTCCAAAGTGTTCACGGCCAGGCAAAAATGCAACCCAATACAATGGGCTCCAAGCAGAAGGGATGCCCCACATGGCACCATAAGCTCCAGTATAAATGCTTCTGGCTGCGACAGCAGCCGCAGGGCCAGCAAACCAATGCACAGCCACTACGCCAGCAATTGTTAAGCCTACACGCATTGCAATTTCGGTTTTAGTGTATTGTCCAGATTTAGCGTCGCTTAATAGTTTGTCTAATTCAAGGCCTGTTGCTTTGAAGTAATCTCTAATACCCTGTCTATCAATTGCTTTTCCATTATCACTTGCAAAAGTTACAATAAAGTCTACTAATGCATCTTCATCTTCAATTTTTGTTAAATCAATTTTAGCGAGTTCATCTGATAGCTTACGAAGCACTCTTCTGTCGTCGGCATTGGGCATTGCTTTGGTAATCTCTTCGTCAGAAATTATTTCAAAATCTGAGATATCGAGATCGTTGCTACTGTCGTTACTATTATTATAAGCACGTGGGTGCCCCGTAAAATCTTGCAACTCAGTTTCTATTGTTTCTTTTTCTGGCTCTTTTGAGCCCCAGAAGTAATTCATCATAATAATGTCTCTCTTGTATTTGTTTATCAGTTAACAAACATAATACCAAGGTTTTGTTGACGTGAACAGTCACTCACGATGGGCGGACTTAGTTACCAGACAAACTGTAAAGTATCTTTATTTATTAATGCATTATGGGAGGTTTGCTAAGATGAAAAGCATAATTTCTAGCATGCCGTATAAGCTCGAAAATAGTTTTTTACACTGAGCAGACTGGTAGCTGACAAAAGAGGAAGGGATTTGTTATACTCGCGACTCATTACTTGAGGTATATATATAGTGAATACAACACAATCTGATCATCCATGGGATCAAATAAAGAAAATAAGGACTGCTGAGGCACGTAAAGCTATTCCTCAGGGGTGCTATAAGCGCTCAGCTTATAAGACGTTTTTTTGGTTTACATTTGATATTTTGTTTTTCCTATCCGGAATGGCGCTTATTTTTTCAAGCCCTTTAATATGGGTAAAGTTAATTGGCGGACTTATCTCTGGCACAGCGACAGCGACGATGTTTGTTTGGGGACATGATGCGGCTCATGGGGCGCTTTTCAAAAGCACTAAAGTTGGAGAGCTGCTTGGTACTATCGCTATGTTACCGTCTTTGAATATTTATCGCATGTGGTCATATGGCCACAATAAAGTTCATCATGGTTTTAACTCATTTTCACCGATTGATTGGATTTGGCGGCCTCTGACGCCAAAACAATATCAAGATCTTTCTACTTTCCAACGTCTGCTCTATCGCATTGAGCGTAATTTTTTCAGCTGCGCTTTTCATTACTTTCGCCGTGTTTGGTGGGAAGGCATGGTTCGGTTTAACCCAGGAAAAGATAAGAAACAACGCCAGCATTATCGCAATGGGAAACTATTCTCTTTAGCGTATGCATTAGTGGCCTCTGTGATAGGATATTATTTTGCGGGTGGTATTATAGGCATTATAACCGTAGTGGTGTTGCCGTTTATTGTGTTTAATTATTTTATTTCAATGATTGTTTATTTGCATCATACACATCCAGATATTCCATTTTTCGATCTGAAGAGTGAGTGGTCTCACTCCATTGGTGCATTATATTGCAGCACAATTGTCCATTGCTCTAAATTATCTAAAGCATTGACCCATAATATCTTGACCCATATTCCACATCATTTGGATATACGTATTCCTTTTTATAACTTGCCACAGGCTGCTGTCGCATTGAAAAAAGAGTATGGCGTGTATTTTCATGAGTATAAATTCAAGTGGGGCTATGTTTGCAATATTTTCAAACAATGTAAACTATATGATTTTGAGAAGAAAATTTGGATGACGTTTGAAGAAGCAAAACAACAATTAGAGTTGTCACAAGCAAAGCAAGTTTAATTTTTTTCAAATTTAAAATTGCCAATTAGAATAGAACGCCCCAATTTGGGGCGTTTTTGTTTCTACCACCTATAAAAATGCGCGCTATAATAGAATGGGTATGTCCTACGGTAATGCCGATACTCATAATTTCGATTTGCTCTATACCTATAATTCCAATGGTATGGGTAGGTTCTGTAATGTTTATATTGGTGGTATCGATAGGGGTATGAATAGCGTTTGTAAACATATTGAGTGTAATAGGGCGCGCTTTGGTAAGTATAATGACCATAGCGACCATTGTATCTATGCTTATAATGGTAAGGATAGCGTTTATGCGCTTTATGATGCTTTTTTAGATATTCTGGAGATGAACGGTAGTATTTTACATTATCTATTTTTTTCGCATATATTCGCCCTTTTGCAGTGTAATAATATGTCACATTGCCACGTTGCATCTCTGATTTTTGATACTTTGATGCTGAATGAGCAGATACATTGAGCGGAATACATAAGGCTAATGCAAGAATGGAAGATGAGACGACGCGTAAAAACATTTTAATCACCTACAAAAAGAAAATCCTAAAGTGTTGAAAAATACAGCCTGTAAATTTTTCTATATCTTTTCAGTATACGCGCCTAGTAAGTTGACACAATAGGGTGAGTTAAATCATAGGTTTTTTTGTAAAATCAAGAGTATGGTAATAGAACACAAGACACAAAAACGCCATCAGATTAGATGGCGTGAATTTGAGAATTGAAAATATGGGGGTTAAAGTTATTTGTGCCTTCTGTAGCGATAATTATAATATTGATTTTTATTGGTTTGTCGTTCGTTCAAACTGGTAGGCTGAAAGCGATAATATTTTTTATAATCTTGGCTTCTAGAATAGGTTAACCAGCTTTTTTTATCGTAATAATGATAATTGTAACGATGCTTATAATAGCCTTTTAGATATTTATTTTTATCGTATTGGTAGTAATAGCTTGGATAAGGGAAACGCCCTGAATAGCCTTTGGGATAGACTTTGCCGTGTGGCGCTCGGTGATACTGGCTATTAGACCAATATACACTGGCGGGCGAAAACGCTTTATTATTATGATTGTTAGGCGAATGCGCCAAAGCAGGCAAAGCCCATGAAATACTTGTCATAACGACAAAGAGCGTGATTTTGTGTTTTAGTATTTTTAACATATCTTAACCCTACCGAATGATAACAACTAACTATATCGATAAAGTCCTTTTTATAATCTCAGTACCTAGATGAAAATATAATTTGAATGCTAGTGTTTCGTGTTGTATAAACTGAGAACTGTATCCAGATCATTTTGTAAAATTTCATCATCAGAAATTTTCATGCCTGGCTCTACGCCTAATCTTTCATATGAATCTATATTTTGTTGTGTATCTACTTCATGTCCTATTTTTTGTTCATACAGATCGACTGAAATACGAACCACATCTGATAATAAAATACTCTCATCTTTCCCACTGGTGTGGTTAATGATATTTTGTGGTATGGATGTAATTTCAATAGGAAATTGCCAGGCTGTTAATATCGCTTCGCTTAATTTGGGATGAAAATTTCTAATCAAGCTATCTAATTTTTCTTCGTCGTCTAATAACTCATCATGATCTTGTGCATAAGTTAAAATAGGCAGAACACCTATTTTATGCATTAACCCGGCCAAACTTGCAACATCACCTGGAATTTTTCCATAATGTTTTGCCATAACATATGAAATAGCGGCAACTTCAGCGCTTTCTGCCCATACATCATACATCCACTTATCAATGGTTTCGTTTGTGGCTTGAAATATTTGCTCCATAGCCAGGCCTGTCGCGGTATTACATACAAACCGAAAGCCCAAACGGTTGATCGCGGAAGGTAGAGAGTCTATTTGTGCTTTGCCACGCATCAAAGGACTATTGGCTATTTTAATGATTCGTGCCGTTAGACCTGGATCTTTATTGATGATAGCTGCTAGCTTACTAGCTTCGATATTAGGGTCATTTTCAACTTCTCTGATTTTGACGGCCACCTCTGGTTGAGTCGGCAGTTTTATCTGATTATTGGCAATTTGTTCTTGTAAAATTTTGACGATGTCTTCCATTGTTTTTCCTCAAAAGACGGTGAATATAAGCAGTTATATATGCGTTTTTACATCTGCTTTTGTTCTACTATCCCAATCTTAGACTACATAAGTATAGATTTGTGTTTGTTGGGAAACTTAAAGTTTGATTGGTGTAAATAAATATTGGGGGACATTCACCTTTAATCTGTCTTTAGGAATGTTCAACAACTTCTAATTACTGTAATATTATTACTCTCTCGCACAATATTTAAAATTTGTAAGAAGTAAGGAATGGGCATGTAATAACTTACGGGTTTAGCGCTCAGTAAGCTGGCATATTTAGATGGAACGATTGAGGCAAAATTCGAGCATAGCAGGGCTATGTGAGTGTTTTTCCGATTGAGGTTCATTTAAAGATGGCTTGCTTAATGAGATGATAAAACGGTAAGTTATTACATGCCCATTCCTAACTGTAACAACGACGGAATTCAATTATGCCTTTGATTACTTTAGCGGATGGTCAGTCCCTATCTTTTGAACATGCAGTCTCAGCTTTAGAGGTTGCTAAGGAAATTAGCCCCAAGCTTGCTAAGCGTGCCTTAGCAGCCAAAATCAATGAAGATATTGTTGATGTGACAACGGTTATAACGGCAGATTGTAAACTAACTATTATTACGGCAGAAGATTCTGAAGGGGTAGATGTATTAAGACATTCCTGCGCACATTTGCTTGCGCAAGCGGTGCAGGCAGTCTACCCAGAGGCACAAGTCACCATTGGTCCCGTAATTGAAGATGGTTTTTATTATGACTTTGCCTTTGATAGAGCCTTTACGCCCGAAGATTTAGTTTTATTTGAAAAGAAAATGAAAGAATTAGTCAAACAAAACTTGACAGTGACCCGACATGAATTAACCCGTGAAGCCGCTATTGAAAAATTCAAAGCCATGGGTGAGATTTATAAAGTTAAGCTAATTGAAAGGATACCGGAAGGTCAGGTGCTTTCTTTTTACCAGCAAGGCGACTTTATGGACTTATGCCGTGGACCACATGTGCCTAGCACAGGACGCATTCAGGCATTTAAATTGATGAAGCTTGCGGGGGCATATTGGGAAGGTAACGCTGAAAATGAAATGCTACAACGGGTTTATGGCACCTGTTGGGCAGATAAAAAACAGCTCAAAGAGTATTTATTCAGATTAGAAGAAGCTGAAAAGCGCGATCACCGCAAGATTGCAATAAAATTAGATTTATTTCATATGCAAGAAGAAGCACCTGGGATGGTCTTTTGGCACCCTAAGGGTTGGGAAGTCTATCAACAAGTACAGCAGTATATTAGACGAACCCTGAGAAAACATGACTACCAAGAAGTGAATACGCCTGAGATTGTGGATTTATCTTTATGGAAAAAATCAGGTCACTGGGAGATGTTTCGTAAGGAAATGTTTACGGTAGAAACAGAAGGGCGAACTTATGCGGTTAAGCCGATGAATTGCCCATGTCATGTACTTATTTATAATAAGGGCATTAAGAGTTATAGAGATTTGCCACTGAGACTGGCTGAGTTTGGCTCTTGTCATCGCAATGAGCCATCAGGTGCTTTGCATGGTTTGATGCGCGTGAGGGGCTTTGTACAAGACGATGCACATATATTTTGCACAGAAGACCAAATACAAAGTGAAGTGTCTAGCTTTAATAAAATGCTATTTGGTGTCTATAAAGATTTTGGATTTGAGAAAGTCTTAATTAAACTTTCAACTAGACCCGAAAAACGGGTAGGTGATGACGCTATTTGGGATAAAGCAGAACTAGCTTTACAGACCGCTTTAGATAATGAAAAGTTAGATTGGGAGTTACTGCCTGGTGAAGGGGCTTTCTACGGGCCTAAAATCGAATTCTCACTAAAAGATTGTATTGGCCGTGTTTGGCAATGTGGCACAATCCAAGTTGATTTTTCGATGCCTAAACGTTTGGGGGCGCAATATATTGCTGAAGATGGTAGTCGTCAAACTCCGGTCATGCTTCACCGTGCTATTTTAGGTTCTCTTGAGAGATTTATTGGTATGTTGATAGAAGAACATACAGGTGCTTTTCCAACTTGGTTGGCTCCTATTCAGGTGGCTGTCTTGAATATAACGGACGCTCATAGCGAATATGCTGAAAAAATTGCAAAAGATTTGCAAAAAAACGGCATAAGAGTTGTTACTGACTTGAGAAATGAGAAGATAGGGTTTAAAATTCGCGAGCATACTATTCAACGTGTCCCATATCTGCTAGTAGTAGGGGAGCGTGAAGTAAAAGAAAGTACAGTGGCAATTAGGGCACGTTCGGGAGAAGATTTAGGGACGAAGCCTCTTGATGCATTCATCCAAATTATAAAAGAAGAATGTGAGTTAACTAATTAGTTTGCTGTTTATTTAGGAAAACTTTGGAGGGAACAAAAATTAGCTCAAGAACTAAAAATCCAGGTGTTCGGATCAATAAAGACATCACTGCAAGAGAAGTCAGACTCATTGACAAAGAAAATTTGCTCGATCCTGCCATACTAGGGCCAGGCGTGGGCGAAGGTGTTATGAGTAAGATGGAAGCTTTAAAAATTGCAGAGACGTTAGGCTTTGACTTGGTTGAGGTATCACCCAATGCAAGCCCACCTGTTGTTCGAGTAATGGATTATGGCAAATTTATCTATGGTCAGAATAAGACCAAGAAAAAGCCAAAAGCCCAAAAACTAAAAGAAATTAAATTAAGACCAGTGACTGACGATGGGGATTACCAGGTAAAACTACGCAACCTGAAAGGATTCCTAGCACAGGGCGACAAAGTAAAAGTCACGGTGAGATTTAAAGGTCGTGAAATAGCGCATAAAGAACTTGGTGCCAAACAATTTGCTCGTATCAAACAAGATATCGTTGATATCGGTAACGTTGATCAAGAAGCAAAAATGGAAGGTCGTCAAATGATTATGATTATTTCACCTAAAAGTAAAAAGTAATACAAACAATGCGGAGTTTATACAATGGCAAAAGCGCGTAAAAAACTAAAGACGCTTCGTGGTGCCGCGAAACGTTTTAAAATCACTGCCTCTGGAAAAGTTCGATTTCGTCGAGCGAAGAGAGCTCATATTAAAACAAAACAATCAGCTAAAAAAGTGCGTCATGCAAGAGCACATGGTGTCATGGCACCACAAGATGCAAAAATGGTTAAATGTATGTTAAGAGCACATAAGTAGAGGCAGTTCATGGCAAGAGTCAAACGTGGTGTGACCGCACGTAAACGTCACAAGAAAATTTTAAAAGCAGCAAAGGGTTATTACGGCGCGAGAAGTAGAACCTATAAAGTTGCAAAGCAAGCCGTTACCAAGGCAGGCCAATACGCCTATCGTGATAGAAAACAGAAAAAACGTGTTTTCCGTTCACTATGGATTATTCGTATTAATGCAGCAGCAAGACAAAACGGTCTTTCTTATAGTCGTTTCATAGGCGGTTTGAAAAAAGCGTCAATTGAAATTGATCGTAAGAATTTAGCTGAGTTGGCTGTTTTTGATAGTCAAGTATTTCAGGCAATTGCTGAAAAAGCGAAAGCTGCGTTACAGTAAACTATTACTGAAATAGCTGTTACTGAATAAATGCGATTCAAAAAGGGAAGTACGCTTCCCTTTTTTTGTGAGGATTCGATGGACGATATTCACTCTTTATTAGAACGAGCACAAAAAGAAGTCGATCAAGCAGAAAATATTCAAAGCTTAGATCAGGTGCGAGTTCGTTTTTTAGGCAAAAAAGGCCAATTCACAGAAATATTAAAAAGCTTAAAAGCACTTCCCCCAGAGGAAAAACGTGCCGTTGGGCAACAAATCAATCAAGCCAAATCTACTTTTCAAGATGTTTTGGCACAAAAAAAGCTAACATTAGAAGCAGCGCTCATTGCGTCACAACAAGAAAAAGAGCGTATTGATGTCACCTTGCCAGGTGAGTCTGCAACTTTTGGATCATTGCATCCCATTACCACAACGATCGAGCGTATTAATCATATTTTTTCTCAAATGGGTTTTTCTATAGAAGAAGGGCCAGAAGTGGAGAACGAGTATTATAATTTTGAAGCGCTCAATATTCCTGAGCACCATCCTGCACGAGCGATGCACGATACTTTCTATTTTAAAAATAGTACTTTATTGCGTACCCATACTTCACCGGTTCAAATTCGCGCTTTAGAAGAAAAAGGCGCACCCATACGCATTATTATGCCGGGCAAAGTATATCGTTGTGACTCAGATATGACGCATACACCGATGTTCCATCAAGTCGAAGGCTTGATGCTGGATACAGCTGTGACTTTTGTGCATCTGAAAGGCATCATAGATGCATTTTTAGAGGCTTTCTTTGAGCAAAGTGTTAAAACACGTTTTCGCTCTTCTTACTTTCCATTTACAGAGCCTTCTGCTGAGGTGGATATCGGCTGTGTGAAGTGTAAAGCCAAAGGTTGTCGTATTTGCAAACAAACGGGTTGGTTAGAAATTTTAGGTTGTGGCATGGTGCATCCTAAAGTTTTGTCTTACGTAGGGGTTGATGAGCAAAAATATACGGGTTTTGCTTTTGGTATGGGCGTAGAGCGCTTGGCAATGCTTCGATATGAAATCGATGATATCAGATTGTTATTTGAAAATGATGTTCGAGTATTAAACCAATTTAGTGGTGTGTAACAGTGAAATTTAGCCAACAATGGATTCAGCAGTACGTTAATCTTCAGGATAAGCACAATATAGACCAAATTGTGCATTTACTAACAATGGCAGGTTTGGAAGTCGATAGTGTTGAAGGGGCGGCTTCTCAATTTTCTGGCGTTGTCGTAGGGGAAGTGCTTGAGACAAAACCACATCCCAAAGCGGATAGGCTCACAATTTGCCAGGTGCTTGTAGGCAATAATAATCAAAGTATAGAGCTTGTTTGTGGCGCAAAGAATGTTGCACCCAAAATTAAAGTCGCTGTTGCGATGCTAGGTGCACACCTATCTGCTATACACAAAAAAGGTGACGTTTTAGAAGCGGCCACTTTAAAGGGCATTGTGTCGCCCGGTATGCTGTTATCAGAGAAAGAATTGGGCTTGTCTTCATTGGCATCCGCCCAAGATGGCATTATGATTTTGTCACAAGATGCGCCTGTGGGGCAGTCTGTGTGGGATTACTTACAATTAGATGACAAAATTATTGAAATAGATCTTACGCCTAATCGGGGAGACTGTTTGAGTGCGATTGGTGTAGCAAGAGAATTAGGTGTTTTAACAGAATCTTCTCTGAATATTCCCGATATTAATCCAGTTGCGCCTTTGTCTGATGCAAAAATAAAAATAGACATAAAAGCCAAAGCACATTGTCCTCGTTATGTTGGTCGTATCATTAAAAGTATTAATGCGAACCAAGCAAAAATACCTGTTTGGATGTCAGAAAGATTAAGACGAAGCGATATTCGTTGTATTCATCCTATTGTGGATATTTTAAATTATGTCATGCTGGAATTAGGTCAACCCATGCACGCTTTTGATTTGACAAAGATTGAAGGTGGCATCACAGTTAGGTTGGCAAAAACAGATGAGTCTATTACTTTACTTAACGAGCAAGAAGTAAAACTTAAAAATAATACTCTGATTATAGCGGATGATAATAACGCATTAGCGATTGCGGGTGTCATGGGTGGGCTAAATAGCGCAGTGACTGAGGCCACCCAAGACATATTATTAGAGAGCGCATTATTCAGCGAAGTCCATCAAGCGGGTAAAGCCAGATTATATGGGTTGCACACAGATGCGGCATTTCGATATGAGCGAGGCGTTGATCCCGAATTGCAAGTACAAGCCATTGAGCGAGCCACAACCTTGATTTTGGAGATTTGTGGGGGAGAGCCTGGCGAAGTGGTTGATGTGGTGACAGATAGTTTAGAAAGTAAGCAGCCCATTACTTTGCGTTACCAAAGAATTACGCAAATCTTAGGTATTACCTTTGAGGCCGAACAAGTTGAAGCATTATTACTGCGTATTGGCTGTCAAGTGCTGCCACAACAAGATGCGAACAGTTCAGAGCCAGGTATCTGTGTTTTACCACCTAGCTATCGCTATGACATTAATTTAGAAATAGATTTAATAGAAGAATTAGCGCGAGTTTATGGCTATGAAAATGTGCCAACTGAACTACCGAAAGTGCCATTTGTGATACCCAGTTGCAAGGAAAATAATATTCCAGCAATACGTATTAAAAAAGCAATGGTCGATATGGGGTATAATGAAGCGATTACTTATAGCTTTGTGGATAGTCAATGGCAGACCATTTTATTTCCCGAAGAAAAAACATTAGCTTTACTGAATCCTATCTCACAAGATATGGATACAATGCGATGTTCTTTGCTGCCAGGCTTATTAAAAACAATATCTTTTAATCAACGTCGGCAACAGCATCGCATGATGGTATTTGAAGTCGGGAACTGTTTTTTCTATAGGGGCGATGCGTTAAAACAAGAGGCACAGATTGCCGGTGTTTGTTACGGTGAGCGATTGGCTGAGACTTGGCGGCCGGGTAATGCAGAAGTGGATTTTTATGATGTAAAGAGCCACGTTAACCGATTATGGCAACTAACGCAAAAACAGCCATTGCGTTATGTGACAGATGAGCATTTGGTTAATCAAAAAGGCCAGTCAGCCAGTATATATTGTGGTGAACAAAAAATAGGTATTATAGGCAAGTTAAATCCTGAAAAACAAAAGCAACTTGATATAGAGGGTGCTTTGTTTTGGTTTTCTTGTGATTTGGCACCGTTTAGAGAGAAGAAGATACCCATATTACAGCGGCCTTCTAAGTTTCCAGAAATACGTAGAGATATTGCGGTTATAGTTGAGCAGAGTATATCTAGTGAAAGCTTAACAACATTTGTTGGTAACTTAGCAAATGATTGGTTAGTCAAAATTAATATTTTTGATGAGTATAAAGGCAAAGGCATTGCTGAGGGTAAAAAAAGTCTTGCTATGGGCTTGATCTTACAGCATCCATCACGCACCCTAATAGACAGCGAAGTAAATGATTTGATGGATAGTATTGTAACGGGTTTAGGTAAGGATTTCGGAGCGGAACTAAGGGATTAATTTATGTCAATAACAAAGTCTGAACTTTCTGAAACACTTGTATCTGATTTAAGAATGAGTAAACGTGACTCAAAGGACTTAGTTGATTTGCTGTTTGAGCAGATCCGTCTTTCACTGGTGGGTGGGGAGTCTGTTAAGGTCTCTGGCTTTGGTAATTTCGACTTGAGAGATAAGTCACAGCGCCCAGGACGAAATCCTAAAACGGGACAAGATGTGGAAATTAGTGCTCGTAGAGTGGTTACCTTTAAGCCTGGACAGAAGTTAAAAGCAAGGGTTGAAAGTCCAGAAGGCCTATGTCCTGATGGCGCGGATGCCCATAATAGTTAATATCCTGTGACAGAAAAATTAGTGGGTTATTATTTTTTGCAATAAGCTTTTGACTTAGCCAGAAAAGTAGGTAAAATCATCTGTAATTATTCCCTTATCGAGGGCGTAAAGAAGAGCCTGTCTTCATTCGGGGCGTAGCGCAGCCTGGTAGCGTACATGCATGGGGTGCATGTGGTCGGAGGTTCAAATCCTCTCGCCCCGACCAAAAAATACTTATACTGCTCCCTCTTATTTGGGCTAGAGCCAGCCCATTAATTACCATTCAGTATATTAAAACAGACACTCAAGCATTTTAATTAACTCTTTAAAAATAATTATAAAAGTAAACTAATAGTATATTTATATTAATATAATTAAAGTAATTGATATAATATCACTTGATGTTCTTTAAAAATAATCATATAAATATACTATGAGTTTAGAAAAACCAAATAAATTAAAGAGCCTGCTAACCAATTGGCTGGATAAAACCATAGCCACGTCACATTGGTTGTTGGAGCAAGGGATATCATCGCAGCTCGCTAAGCGGTATGTGGAGAGTGGCTGGATCAAGGCTATCGGGCATGGTGCTTTTAAAAAGTTGGATGATGATGTTCTATGGCAGGGTGGGGTGCATGCTTTACAAGCACAGCTGCATTTGCCAATACACGTGGGTGGCTTATCAGCATTATCATTTCATTGTGTGGCGCATTACATGCGTTTAGGTAGGGAGAACCTATATTTATTCTCATCACCTGATAAGCACCTGCCAAAGTGGTTTAGTGATTATGATTGGGGGCGACCTATAGTTGTCGTTAAAACAGCTTTCTTGCCTGCTGAGATAGGTATAAAGCCGTATCAATATCAGAGTATACAAATAAACCATGCTACGGTAGAGCGTGCCGTTTTGGAATTATTATATTTAACACCGAAACAAATAGATATTCTGGAGTGCTATCAGATAATCGAAGGGTTACATAATTTGAGGCCAAGCTTACTTCAAACATTATTGGAAAAATGCACCTCGATAAAAGTGAAAAGGCTTTTTTTGTTTATGGCAGATAAAGCTCAATTGCCCGTCATGAAACATTTAAACGTACAAAAAATAGATTTGGGTAAAGGGGCTCGTAGTATAGTCAGCAATGGGATGTATGACGCAAAGTATAAAATAGTTTTACCTAGTGAGTTAGTAAAAAACGACCTTAGAGAGGCAGCATCGAAGGGATTTGTTTGATGTACATTATTTCTTGAAAAATTCAGGAACAATACATGAAATTACAATCTACAACTTTCGGTTTTTTGTTACGCTAATCTTCGCGGCTTCCTCTTCTGCGGTGCCCTCTACTTCCGCTTTTGTTGTAGGAGCCTTTACTTCTACAGAAGCATCTTTCTTCCCTATCCCGTCAAATATAGGTGATGCCAAAGCAGATTTTGAAAGCACACTCTCTTGCTTCGCTATTTGTTGATGTATTTTTATTTTTTCTACAAATTCAGGGGAGGCCGCATTAAAGACTTCACGGCTCAGTTTTGCCCCTGCTTTTTGCAGCTCTATTGCTATTTCAGCATCCCCATTTTTAGCAGCCCACATTAATACAGGCCTATAATCGGCTCCATTATTTAAAAGCGTTTGTAGTATTTTAGTATGCCTTTGTCTAGCTGCCCATGCTAATACAGGCCTACAATCGGCTCCATTATTTAAAAGCGTTTGTAGTATTTTAGTATACCTTTGTCTAGCTGCCCATGCTAATACAGCATTATAATCGGCTCCATTATTCAAAAATGCTTGCACTATTGCAATACGTCCATTTCTGGCTGCCAATGCTAGCAAAGGTAAATCTTTTATTGTCGTATTTGGATTGGCTCCGTTCTTCAAAAGAACTTGCACTATTGCAGTATAGCCTTCTTTTGTTGCCCATATTAATATCTTAGGATCGGTAACTTTTTTCAAAAGAAATTTCGCTATCGAAATATGCCCAGTTTCGACAGCCCATACCAATGCTGGAAAGCCATTTATTTTTGAATTAAGATTGACTCCGTTTTCCAAAAGGATTTGCACTATTGCAGTATGGCCTTCTTTTGCTGCCCAGACTAATACAGGCATAGGCTCGGCACCCTTATCCAAAAGCGCTTGCACTATTGCAGTATGCCCGCTTCTGGCAGCCAAGGCTAATACAGGCGCCCCATTTATAGTTTTCCAGTCAGGGTTAGCGCCTTTATCTAAAAGTAGTTGCATGATGTCAATATGTCCCTCCATTGCTGCGCATTCTAATGCAAGTGTTGGATCGGTGCCATTGTCCAGAAGCGTTTGCACAGTGCTAAGATCGCCTTTTCTAGCAGCCCATGCTAGCATATAATAATATTTGTTAAAAATTTTATGAAATTCTAAAAATTCCTCCTCACGTGAACAACTGGCAACAATCTCCCGTATAGTTGCGATCATTTCACTTTCAGGTGGGCTACAAAATATTTTTCTGTGCTTCTGGCTTGATTCCACCTTATCCCAAGCCAAAATATCCCAAAAAATTTCTGACGCTAGTAAAGGACTATCAGATTTTATAACTGAATTTAAAATCGCATCCGTCTGCTCTCTTCGAGCGCTATCAAGGTAATAATGATAATAAGGCTTATTTATATCAAATAAAATATTTTGAACCTCAGAATCGCAATAATCATTATAATCTATAAATTCCTCACACCCATCAGTAAAGCTGCTAAGACTAATGCCTAACGAAATCTCATTGGAAAAACCACATGCTACTTTATGAGTATATTTATCATCAATGATTTTTTTAGCCAATTTGTTAAACATAAACTCGACAGTGGTTTTATCCGCATTACGGCTTGTCTCGATAGAGTCAAAAACGATAGCATCATTCTTGCTGCGCCATGCCCAGCATTGCCCGAGCACTTCATCTTTCTGTTGAGGATTATCAACATCACCGCGACATAAAACATAAAACCCACTATTTGGACTGGTTAAACCATAAATTACACAGGGCTCACCGTCTTCACCAGATAATGATTGACAACAGTTGGTAAGTTTTCCCAAACAACAGGCACGAGCCACTTCCCAATCATTTTCTATATTTACTTTTTTGATATATACTGAAGGTTGGTCAAGTTCTTCGCTTCCGATAGAGAGATTTGGGATGCTTTGATCATCATTTTGGCATTCTAGCCTTTTGAATTTTTCATAATCATTTTGTGTTAACCCATGCCTAAGCATATAGCTATATTCTGCCTCATTGTTAACTATGTAATATTCATATAGAGACTTGAGTTGATGTATACTGCAAGTATCAAATTTATCGATAACACTTTTCTCATAAAGCTGAAGGTATAAATCAGAAAGCGTTTGGTTTAAATTTTGATAGATTTGTTTCTGTTCCTCATCTAAATCACCATGTTCTGCCTTGAGGAGGTTTAATTTTTTTTTCACTGAGGATATGGCGTTTTCAATTATTGTCACTTCTTTTTTTATATCCTGAAACCAAGCTTGGGATAGTGATAACGTATTTTCTAAAAGCAGAAGCTGTTGTTCCAATTGTTGATGCTCAAGCATTTTATCTTCTGAAAGTGGGCCGTGCGCGTCATGAAAACTATTAATATTGAATTGTAATGCGTTAATTTTTGATTTTATGTCTTTGCTATGCCGTTTGTTTCTTTTCTTCAAATCTTCATATATTGTAATTTTTTCCTTAATAAGTTCTTCAATGACGTTAGCATTAGGAAGCAAGTTGCGAAAACCTTCATCGTTCAGATGGGATTTTATCCTATTTTTCCATTTGATAAAGTCACATTCCAGAACATCTGGCAAAACAAATAAACAAGCATCGTGTATAATATGATTATTATTTTCACAATTATTATAAATATATTTTAATGCTGAATCTTTAGCTTTATTACTTAGGTTTGCACTGCTAAAGGCAACCGACAATTTTAAAGCGTGCTCTTCAATGTTTCCATTATTTTCGGTCAAATAGGCTAACGCACAATAAGGCATCAATTGCGCGTATAAATCATGGTTGTAAAAGCCATCATATTTTTCTGCATTAGGATGACTATCGTAAGTTAAAATATATGAGGTTTCTTCTGAAATTATTTTTTTATCTATTTGTATATTTTGAATAATTTGAAGAATATATTTTTGAGCGTCTTCGCCTGTGTTTTTTTCTAATAGTGTCTCGATTTTTTGTTCAGCCGCATCATTTTTTTTCTGATGATACAAAAGATCAATTTCCTTGAGTATTTTCAAAATGCTTTTAAAATTCTGTTGTTTTAAGTCCATGATTTTTGGGTTTAGCATATTGTCCCTCGACTCAAAATTTCTCTAGGGTACAAAAATCACCCGTATAATTAGGTATAGGACTGTTTGGGTTGGTTGAAAGTTCATTTAAAATAGGGCAATTGCACATATTTTTGAAAAACGTTTAATCCAATGAATACAAATCAAAAAAACATTAGAGACAGGTCAAGTGGTTACTCGTTTGCTCAGATAGGAATAAAGCCGTATCAATATCAGAATATGCAAATCAATCATGCTATGGTAGAGCGTGCCGTTTTGGAATTATGATATTTAGCGCCCAAGCAAGTAGATATTTTGGAGTGCTATCAGATAATAATATTATCTGTTGATATCGACTTAAATTATTTGCAGTTTTTTCTCAATTAGCACAATATTTTCTGGATGAACATCATGTTCTTTTGCCAGAGCCTTCCATTTTGCAAGAGCATATTTTGTTTGATTCATAATTGTCTCAATACGTGCAGATTTAAGCTTTGCCTCTAATCCTAGTTTTAACAAATGTTCGACGCTGGGGTTTTTGCCTTCTCCCATTACCATAGTGCTTTGTTCTCCACGTGGACCAGAAGAGAAGGTTAAATCATAGGCAGGTGATAGTTTCCACTCACCACTTTCATTCATCAAAAAGCTAAAATTTTTGGCATGATCGTCACGGTTGTGAGACAGTACGTTAAAGACGGCAAGCTGAAACATTTTTTCAACTTCTCGTATGTCTCTAGTGAGTATACTTGTCAGAGTTATTAAGTCCTCATAGTCTAAAGAGGGGGTTCGAAAATCTGAGTGCAGTAAGCCACAAGCACTATGTGTATGAATGCGTTTTTTGCCATTCCGGTCAAATCGTTTGGTTGCAAAATATCCTGAACTTCTTTGGGCTGGGAAAAGATGCACTTGCGTCATTACAAGACCCGCTTCTTTTGCCATAAGGGCATAAACATACTCAATGGCACCTGAGTCTAATCCATCATTGCTATTGGGGAATTTAACCATCCATGCTTCATATTCTTTTGGTAATATATCTGTCCCGTGAATGATGCTTTTGCGAGTCGTATTCACACCAATTAAGGCTTTAGGGCGTGCACCAGCGGATGAGCCATTAAGAGATAGTAATTCTTGTAGCACATCTTGGGCATCGCCATCTAAAATATTTTGTGCATGGATGGCAAGGGTATCAAGATCAATATTTAAGGCGGTATTATCTGTTTGATATTCGGGGTGATAAACCAGTGCACCCATGCCTGTATTTCCTACATAGGCAAGCCTATCAAGCGGGCTAAGCTCTTTAGGCAGCGTGCCTTGCAATCGCATAAAACGGTCAAGTAATAAGCGTCCCCACCCATCGGGTAAACTATCGTTAAATATGCCGGGTAAGCCCTCAAATAATAAGTGATCAAATGTCTGCACGCCGGGTTGTAATGGCAAGCGTAAGGGGGCAATTTCTAGGCCAGTTTTCAAAAAAGCATTGTCATATTCAAAATAAATTTTACCTTCCCGAAGTGCTAAACGCCCGACTGGGAGTATTTGCCCTTGTCCTCTAAAATCCAAACTGACTTTAATTTCTGTAATAGATAAGAGGTTCATGTGCGCCACCCTTTTTTAGGTGTTTTCTTTTTATCTTTTAATACATCATCAATAGATGAGAATTCAGATTGTGTGGGTTTGATTGCATCGACTAGTGCTTCTAAGCCGTTTAATACCATGAGTAACTTAAGAAGGGATTCTAGAGAAATAGCGCCTTTTTGCTCAAACTTGCGCAAAGAGGGTAGGCTAACACCAGAACGCTTTGCAAGCCCCGCTTGAGTCAATCCCATATTTAATCGCCTCGTGCGGGTGTGCTCAGAAATGAGGTTTTGCGCTTTTGACACACTTACAAGTGATACCATTATATTAGTTAACCGATATTTATGCTTAGTACTAATATTATAGTATTAATATAGAGCGTATACTAGAGTATCCGGACATTACACTATGCAGTTATGTGTATGTGCATATAATAATGGTCAAATACTTCCTATATGAGCAAGTTATTAGCGAAATATCTATATTTTTGCTAGTATAATTGTAGTACTTCCTAAAAAAGTAAGTTTTATACATTATATGCAAAAAATTACTGAACTGTTAATTAGCTCGAACTTGGCTGAAAGGGTCATTAGTAATTTTGATTTAAAAGAGCTGCTATTGACAACAAATGCCAGCCGTTACGCATTGGTGAATAAAGCTATCAATAAAGGGGAACTCATTCACTTAAAGAGGGGGGCTTACCTGGTTAATCATCCGCTCATTACCAAAAAATTTACAGGATATTACATCGCCTGCCAAATGGTTTCGCACAGCTATATTTCATTTGAAAGCGCATTATCATATCATCAGTGGATTCCAGAAAGGGTAAATATTATCTGTGCTGGTTTATTACGAGGTCGAAGTAAAGACTATTCAAATGCTTATGGCACATTTCAATATAAAAAAATCATTACTACCCCATGTGAGGGTTTATTAGGTGTTGAAAGAGAAATCATTAATTCTAAACCCGTTTTAATGGCGACGCCTGTTAGGGCTTTTTTTGACTTGGTTTATGAAAGAAACCTTGAATGGCAAGGCCTCAATTTTTTAACCGAGTCTTTACGAATAGAATCTGAACATTTATCTGACTTCACTAAAGATATCTTAGATCAATTTGAAAATATCTATCGCTCTAAAACCGTTATCAGGTATATTACAAAAATGAAAAAGGCTTTATATTCATCATGAGTAGCATTATCCAAAACCGGTTACAATCTTATAATATTCATACTCTGGAGCAAGAAGAGAACGCACTTAAAGAAATCGCACAAGAAATTATATTATACGGACTTTCGGTTGCAGGTTTTTTTGAGGAGGCCTTGTTTCAAGGTGGAACAGCTCTTAGGCTTTTGCATGGGCTGCCACGTTTTTCAGAAGATATGGATTTTATTTTAAATAAACCATCAAGTGATTTTAATTGGCATAAATATATTCAAGTGATTGAGAACATATGTATTGAATATGGCATTGAGCCATCCATATTAGACAAATCAAAAGCTTCAACCAACATAAAAAAACTATTTATAAAGGACGATTCATTTGGAAAGTTAATTGATTTAAACTTTAAGCATCATGTAAATAGGAAGATTTTAATCAAACTAGAAATTGATGTAAACCCACCATTAGGCTCCCAAAAAGAGATAAAATATCTAGATTTTCCTTTAGACTATTCTATTGCCACACAAGACCTATCAAGTAGCTTTGCTGGTAAATCACATGCATTGCTTTGTAGAAACCATGTAAAAGGACGCGACTGGTATGATTTTCTTTGGTATGTCGCTAAAAAGGTTACACCAAATTTCAAACTACTTTCAAATGCAATTGAGCAAATTGGGCCATGGCAAAATCAAAAAATTAATATAACCCCTAAATGGTATTTAACCGAGATGACGAAAAAAATTCAAACCATTAATTGGGGGCAAGCAAAATTAGATGTCGAAAGATTTTTGAACGATCGGGAAATACTTCAATTGAAATTATGGCATCAAGATTTCTTTTTAAGTAAAGTTAAAAAACTTGAGTCACAATTACTCTAATAGCGCTAAAGGTCGTGTTGAGGACAACCCTAGGAACTAGATCAACACGACAACTATCCTGAGACAGAGGGTGGGTACAAAACTCAACCATTAAAAAGAATTTATATCCCCAAAAAGCAAAAAGGAAAGATGCATCCGCTCAGTATTCCGGTAATGGGATGTCGAGCTCAGCAGGCACTATATCTGCTAGCGCTCGAACCTGTGGCCGAAATGCTATCAGACAAAAATGCCTATGGATTTAGGCCAAGAAGAGGTACCGCAGATGACTTTATCATAACTTGTGCCTCTAAAGAAGTGTTGATCGAAAAAGTAATGCCCACGGTATCGAAATTCTTGGCGGATAGAGGACTGGTTTTATCTGAAGAAAAAACCAAGATTACACATATCGAGGATGGATTTGATTTTCTTAGCATTAATATTAGGAAATACAGGGGCAAATACTTGTCCAAACCCTCCAGAGATAGTGTGAAGCCGGTCTACTCTATAGAGAAACTTAGACTTATATTAATTAAACTTCACTGCAGTTCCAACGATGAACTGATTTAGCAAAACGAGCACCAAAATGGAATGCATCTTGAATATCATTATCGCCGATCAATTTAGTCTTGTCTTGAATTGAGGTTGCCATTAAGCCTAGCCATGAACCACATTGATTGTAATTTTCAGAGTGAGAAGATACTTTTATGCCGACATCACAATTATTTACCCATATCATACCATGCTGAGCAGCATAAATGGCCAGCTGAACAATTGTATTTAATTTATCCCCTGATGGATAAGTGGCAACTGTGAAGCCTGCTGCCATTTTGTCTTTGAAAATTTCTTTAGTCCAAAATCTTCTGTATGAAGATTCATCAAGAAATAATTTAAATTCACCTGCAAGTCCGCCCATGAATGTGGGTGAACCAAAAATAATGCCATCAGCATTTTCAAGCTGCATCCAAGATTCTTCACTCATCTTATTTATATTAATGATCAATACATTATTATTAATTGAATTTGCTCCTTTGTGAATTGCTTCAGCTAATCGACGTGTATGACCAGAGGCGCTAAAATAAAGAATAATAATTTTTAACATTTTGTAGACCTCATTTAATCACTATTTCTTTCGTTTGGTAAGTCACTGCTGTATTCGACAAACTCAATCTCAAAACCATCTGGATCGATATAATATATATTTTTTCTTACACCATGAGAATTAATTGGCTTTGACCAAGTATAACCAGCAGCTTCAAGCCGAGAAATAAGCGCTTTAATATTATTGGTGACATATGCATAATGAGCTAGCCCTACTTGATTACTTGTTAAATCACGATTATTCCCTACACCATGATCGCTAAATGCAATATATTGATAATCATCACCAAAATGTAACCACTTCCTTTTATATTCATGCCATGTTGACTCTCCCTGACTTCTAATGTGCCAATGTGGACATGCTGCCTGATAAAATGCTAAGGTTTCTTGTAAATCACTCACAACCAAATTTAAATGTTCTAAATGCATGCTTTTTCTCCATTACCGTTATGTTTAGGTACATAATAAAACCTCAAGCTAACTTGAGGTCAAGCAATTTTTATGATAAATTATACACTTCCTATAAAAAGTGGACTTGATAAAATGAATAAGATATTAAGTGTTGGCGAAGTTTCTAAGCGTAGTGGTGTTAACGTTTCAACGCTTCATTTTTATGAGGAAAAGAATCTTATCTCAAGTTCAAGGAGTAGTGGAAACCAAAGACAATATACAAGAGATGTATTGCGTCGAATTTCAGTGATAAAAGCTGCGAAAAAAATTGGTCTCACTTTAGAGGAAATTAAGGAAGGCCTGTCTACGCTTCCGAATGGGCGTACTCCTAATGTAAAAGACTGGGAGAAACTAGCTAAAAGTTGGAGAAATTTGCTTAGCACAAGAATTGAAAATTTAGAAAAACTGCGAGATTCTTTAACTAGCTGTATAGGGTGTGGATGTTTATCATTAAAGAAATGCCCAATTTATAATGAAGATGATAAGCTGTCCAAAAAAGGTAAGGGTTCAATATTACTCGAACTAAATTAATTGTGAAGTAGTACGTAAAAACTCAAAATCTCGACTCATTGCATAGTGCATGCATACTATGTAATGCTAAAAACCCTTTAAAAACAAGTGTTTTTGACTATGTTTATATTCTTGGACGGTTTTAATTCTGGTTAATTTAATCTTCGGCCTTTAGGGTTAAGCTCGTCTCCAGAGCCGACTCGTTGTGTTAACTCATCTTGAGAACCCTTAATGAGTGGTTGAGAATGTATTAGCTCAGGATGTTCGTACCAAAGACTTTCCCAAAAGATTGGTTCGAGAGGCTCGGTGCTTAGGTGAGCCAAAGAAATTATTAAATCTTGCTGGGCTAATGAACCTGACTCAGGTTCCTTATAGAACAACTCTTCTGCCTGTTGGTGCTCTTCTTGCATTATTTCTTGATTTTTTTCTCTTAGTGCCTCCATTCTGGCTTGCAGGACAAAAAGCTGGTTTTTTCTATATATAGATGGCGAATTGCCGCCTTTTTGCTTCAAGCCATCATAAACCGAATCTAATGCGGCAAAGTTTGATATGTTATTGATAAAAATATCTATAAAGTTGCCTTTACCAGAACCGCTGCTTGATAGAACCTTTTTTATAAGGGGACACAGTGTCTTGAGGGAGATGATTTGATAATTAGGTTCATTTTCGGCACCTATATTAACCGCTTGACCACTAAAATAATCTTTTAACAAAGTATTACCATCCCACATGGCTTTGATGACATCTTTATGATGGCTTGCCAGCGCGGCTTTAAAGTTAGCAATATTCTCTTCTAAGGATATGGTGTG
>CAZWHY010000017.1:0-62881 GCA_964633725.1 Uncultured Candidatus Berkiella sp. | reverse complement strand
GCTGATACAATTGATTATGCGTTTAAATCGATCATTCCATTTTGAATTTGCTATACCAACGATCCAGACCAGTCTTTGCTCATTATTCAGCCGATATTTCCTGGTGCTGACTTAAGAAAAGCAATGTATGAAATCAAAGATGAGCGTAGTGGGGTAGGTGAAAAAAAGCCTATGTCTTCAGAGAAAAAAGAAGCGCTTGCAAATGCTTTGTTAAACGATTATTTTTCTTTACAACAGTTAGGTATTGTTCACTGTGATATTAAGCCAGATAATATTCTGTATGATCAAGCAAGTGGGACGGCAAAAATCATTGACATGGGGCAAGCATTTAATGCTGCAGATGGTTCCCCTCACGAAATATTTCAAGGGCCATCATACCTTTATATGCCGCCAGAAACATATGAACCAAGGGGCATGTTTGAGAATAAAAATTCTGCTCAAAGTGATATGTATAGTTTGGGTATTGTAATCGCCTCTCTTTATTCTGATCTGAGTTATGAAAAAGATGCTGTAGAGTATCCTGATGGGGTGGTACCTAACGCAAACCCAGCTTTTAATGTGCGCACCGCGTTAGTAGATATATTAGAGCCTGCTGTAAAGCAAAAAGAGGGAATGCCAGATCATTTATTGAGTATTGTTCAACATTTAACAGCTCGTTCTCCAGAAAACAGGCCGCAGAATATTGCACTTGCACGAGGCGCAAATAAATATACAGGGACTCAAGCCATATATGCTTCTCAAGAAAGAGCTGAGCAATTTAAATCTTCCCAATTAGATGAGAGTCTCGGGAAAGTATTAGATGATAAGTCTTTACCAGACGATTTTAAAGCAGAACTGAGAGGTACTATTCTAGAAACCCTGGATTTACCAGCTATTAGAAACGAACTTGAGTCATTGAAAAGATCGTTTCCCAATTCAAAAAAAATTGGGAAAAAAGTTGACAAACTCACGAGTAAAATAGATGATTTTACCACTAATGAGTCAAGAGCAATACAATCTATTCGAGCAGACATGTTGCAAAATCATAATATAAAAAATTCAGAGAAAATGTATGCAGACTCGATCAAACGTTTTGTTGTTATGCTAGACCGTGAAGCTAATCAGCTCAAGTCAAATAATCTAGGGACGTCAATTGGAGGCGGTCAGGCAATGATTGTAGGGGGGCCTGTTAATGCATCGCAGTTAAATGATGCTGGTAAAATGTTGCTATTAACTTCGAAAACACTAGCGAATCAAAGTGATCCTGCTATTGTTTCTGAATCTTTAGAGCGGTTACAAGCTCAGTTGATAGACATGGATCCAGAAAAACTTGGCTCTAATGCTGAACAGACAAAAACAGAGTTACTAACAAAAATCGACATAGTGATTGCTCGGCATGAGCAAGTAAAAGAATTGTTACCTCAACGGGAACCAACTGAAGCTCCGCGTTCTAAAAAACGATAGTGAAAATAAAATTATAAAGACGGACGGACGCATGGAGAATCGTTTTCTGTCTCATTTAAAGATAAAGCGGATATTGCTTGCTGTAACTTATATCTTGATAGGATGGGCACTTTATCGTTATCACTTAAAGGTAATTGAGATACAACGATAGGTGGAAGAGTATAAAGTTCCATTGGTGTGATTTCGCCTTGAAGGAATAGCTCTGCAATAGATACGCTAGTGATTTTTTGTAAGGAGAGTGTCGCATTTTGGGCTGAGATATCGTCAAGCGCCTTTTTCTCTTCTGAGCATTTAAAATACCCCATCATATCCTCTACTCTTATGCTTAAGTAAGGATTTTTCTTCATACTGCATGTTAATTTAGTTAAATCAGGAGTTTTCAATAAGGGGTTGGATATAAGGGTCAATTTGAATAGGCGATAGATATTGGGTAGAACCGACTCTAGATAACCACACTCTGCTGAGCCAATAGAAGTTAGCGTGAGGCTTTTTAATTTACTTTTTTGTATGGCTTTCCAGAAATCTTGAAAATATTCGTTATCATTTGATAGTTTAATAGGATTCCAGCTTAAATCTAAAGTTTTTAGTTGATGTGGCATTTTTTGCATTAGCGGAACGATATGCATTAGCTCAAGCTGTGAGGTGGTTAGGGAAAGAGAGGATAATTTTTTAAGATTGACAAGTTGTTGTTGGAGATTCTCAAAGCAGGTTCCAGAGATAGGCCCCTCAATGCATAGCATCTCTATATTTTGTAAAAACTCGGCTTGCAGAACAGGTGTAAAATCATGTTTGCTATCATTATGCTTAAAAGTCATTGCAAATTGTTTTAGTGTAATATCAGCAACCATTTCATTGAGGATGGTTTTTAATGCCGACCAAAATTCTGTTGTTGTTGCTGAGTCTATAGTAATACTTAAGCCTACAATCTCGGGGTGTTTTTTAAATGCATTATTTACTTGCCTTGACAGTATTCTGGTGGGCATCTTCATTGGATCTATTGGTAGTGTAAAGTGTTGTAAAGGCATATGCTGATTATGTACTTATATTATTAATGTATGATATATTTTAATTGAATAGATAACACTAAAGCAATGGGTATGATGAGTAATCATCTTAATATACTTACCATTCATCAAATTTAGGATAAAAGAGTCGTTAGTAGGGTCTTAGTGCATATCCGAGCCTGCTCGGCAATAATTTCTAAAATTCAACTTTTTATAGAAAAGAGAAACCACCTTAATCCAGAAACATTAAAGAGAAGCTGATATGCACCTATCAAATAGAATTGCTCGAAAATTTAAATAATGCATATGCACCAAATTCCCGTGTAACTGGTTATTATTCTGGCCATAAACTTATAGGTTGTTTAACTTTTTTAGACTGTCTAAAATCTGAGAGGGTATTTATGATTCTTGCTCTGGGTCAAGATAACTATTTTGAGCTTGATCTTTCATATTGATGTCAGCCTGCACAAAATAGTACTCTATATTTTCTTCCCTGAAGCGTTTATCAATATAAAAATAGAGATCGCTCCTGGTTCTGTATTTGAGGTTGACATTGAAAACAGTGCACCATAAGTTAAACTGTAGGGCATTATCAAAATAGCCCATACAAAATACATATGGCTCATCGCCTTTTTCTGTCGAGATTTCCGAGTGGGATTTAGCTGCCTCATATAAAATTTCTCTTACTTTATCGGCAGGGGCATTGAATTTCATTCGCGCTTCTACTTTCATTCTGGCTTTTTTATTATTGATCATATAATTTTTGACTTCTTTGGTGACCAAATCTGAATTGGGGACTATGATGTGTGATTGTTCTAAAGTTCTGACACTCGTAGAGCGGACACCAATATTAGTCACAAAGCCTTCTTTGCCGCCGACCACAATTCTATCTCCTTTTTTTATGGGGCGTTCCAACAATAAGACAATACCTGAGACAAAGTTATTAACAATATGCTGCAAGCCAAAACCAATACCGACAGATAATGCACCTGCAATAAGAGCCAGACCTTTTAGATCAACGCCTGCAATCATTAATGAGAAAACAAGACTAATTGCCATACCAATATATCCGATAATGGTTAAATAGGCCTCTTGTTCAGCTTTGATACTAGAGGTGTCTGCGGGTTGTAATTGATATTTTAGTGTTTTAATGAATAATGTTGTGAGAGAAAAGAACAGTAATGAGAAAATAATGCGTATAGGGATGATTTGCATGTCTGCCACTTCAAATCCCTGAAAAATAAGTTGTCTGAGTTGTGCTGACCATAATTCAGATATGGTCCAAGCATCGTTTAATTTAACAAATAGCCATCCCCATACAAATAAAAACATGACGATCTTTAGGGTCACTAATTCTAAAATTAACTCAGAGCGATGCTTATGTATGAATTTGAAAGCTTGCAATTTCCATGGGTGCTGTTTTGAAAATAATTTTTCTAAAATAGAAATAGAGTATGTGTAAATGGCCAGAGAAACAAAAACCAAGAATATGGAGTAAGTGATGCCTTTTAATAAGTAAATAGATAGCTCTACATGCCCTGTCCATTGACAGGTAATATTGAATATCAGGAAAATAGTATTTGCAAAATTGACAAGCGACTTTGTGGCGGGCGCCTTGTCAAAATAATTGGTTAGATAAGAAAAAGATTGTACAATGACAAATAAATTTAATGCCAAAATGGAATAAAATGCAACAAGGATGACTTCGAATATCAAGTCATCGTGAGGAATAAGATGTTTTATTTCAGGCGTGAAGTATATGCATAAAACCATAAATAAGAAAAATTTCAAGCTGTTACAAAATGATTCTTTAAATCGTTTTCCTTGTGTGGTAAAAAGATCTTTAGAGATTGGTGGGTGCGTCAAAAAATCAATCACACCGACGAGTAAATAAAAAATCAAAAGTGGTCTTAAAAAAGTATCCAGCACAAAATCTTTGTGTAACAAATAATCGTGTATAGACTCATAAAGTAATAATGTACCCAAGAAAAGAATAATGCCTAGGTGTTTCTTGATGATGATTAAAAATGCAGAAAAATCTTTTTCTAATTCGCTTTTAGAGTGCTGGCTTTGAATGTATCGGTTTATTTTGGATTTTGAATGTATTGTGATTAGCAACGCAGAAGCAAGAAGCATTAGTATTATATATAAATCTTTTTTCTGATAGGTCTCTAGCCCAAGGCTCTGGGTGATTTTGTCTGTATCAATGTTCTGAGTCCATTCTGAGGTATGTTCTTTTAAATCAGATATTGATTCCCACAACGGTTCTGTGGTGCTTAGAATAATAGTTTTTTTCTTTGTTTTGGCTTCCGCACTAAATAGCGCAATTAATTCAGTTGCTCTAATAGAAAATAGTTTACATCCCGCTAGCCTGGTTATTGTTTCAGATTTTTTTTGTAGTAAATATCTTTGATCGGCTGTTAAGGTTATTGGTTTCTTAGGATCGCTTTCTGTTACGGGGAGTTGTTCATTTATATCTTCTAGTTCCTTGGCTTCTTCCGCGATACAACTTTCCGCTAATTTTTTTTGTTCTACCAGTGATTTTTGAGTTTTAATCAGTTCTTCAGTATTCATCGGTTGTTTGTGAAGCTTTATGGAGAGCGCATCAAGGGCTTTGTTGGCTGCTTTAGGATTAAATGGCTCTGCCGCCCAGGCACCAGCCTGCACTATCAATGCAAACAGTATTAAGCATGAAAATTTTACTATTTGTCGTTGAACCCAAGCTTTTGTTTCCACAACACCACACTATCATTAGGATTATTCCCTATATTTGTATCGGCGCGGTGTTAAAAAGCTTAAATTATGACAGTTAGAATATACACTAAAACAACTGGTGTTTTATTTACTCTGCTTTTCTTCTATGGGTGCGATGTGCTTTGCGTTTCATGGCATCCACCATTTTTAGACGATTTTCAAATGAAGCGTGTGTAATGGCTTCATATAGCAGAGCTTGGGAGATTTCTAAATTTTCGCTAGATAATCGTTGCATCGTATCCATGGTTTCTTTAATGGATTTTTTATTGAGTTCCGGCGTGGACATGAGCTCGAACAGTCTCTTGCGAGAGAGGTGTAGTTCTCTTTTATTATTTAGACTGGTTTCTTTTGAGTTTTTTATCATTGGGGCAAGCTGTTTTTGAGATAAAATTGGTAACTCTTTTAAAATACCTTTTAATGGCTGTTCTTCTACTGATTTTGCGTCATGGGGGGATTGAGGCTTATGCCCAACAAGATATCCTGCCAAAAAGAAATTTGCGCCTAAAGAGACGGATAAGATTGTATATATCCAGTTTTTTTGTGTCATAAGAAAGTCCCATTTAATTTATATGCTTTGTTTGGGTTATTGTTCTGGCTATATTGTTTATTTTTGGCCGCTGAGCTGTTTAACAGAAGCAAAAACCATTATTTATGATAAATTAGAAGAGGAGCTTAAGCAACACTTTTGTTTTAGCAAGCTTACTGTGTCATGGGGGCAAGATTGGCTAAGCACAATAATATTTCTGATGAGCTTATCCCTATTATTCAAGATTTTTTAATCAAAATGGGTAGGCAAAGAGCGGCATTATCTGTATTAGAAGACGCTGAATTAGAAAAGAATTTGGGGATTGATAGTATTGGCAAGGTTGAACTTTTCCATGAAATAGAAGAAAAGTTTAATATTTATTTACCGGATGATCTATTGGCGACTGCTTTAACGGTACTAGACTTGTCTGTTGCGATTGAAAAAAGCCACCCCGCAAAAAACTGTCATTCATTTAGAAAAACATTATTACCAAAACGTGCGCATTATTATCCTAAAAATGAAAAATCCATTGTCGAGGTATTAAGGCATTGGGTCAAAAATGAGCCGAACCGCCCACATATTTACTTGCAACAGGAAAATGGTGATGAGCTTACAATATCTTATAAGGATTTATTGGATAATGCCTTAAAAGTTGCAGCCAACTTATACAAAATAGGGATACGGCAGTATGATACGGTTGCGATTATGCTGCCAACGTGCGAAGGTTTTTTTTATAGTTTTATGGGTGTGCAGCTTTTGGGGGCTGTGCCCGTGCCGATCTACCCACCTTTTAGGCCTGATAAAATTGAAGAATATACGCTCAGAGAAGTAAAAATACTAAAAAAATCAGGAGTCAAAGTACTAATCACATTTGATAAGGCAGAAAAGCTTAGTGATTTGCTAGGTGTTTTTATACCTTCTCTGAAAAAGGTCGTCACCTATGAGCAAATCAGTGATGCGGTGAAAAAGCCACCCGAGGTCAGGTTGACGGGGGAGCATTCTGCATTAATACAGTTTACATCTGGGAGTACCAGCGATCCAAAAGGTGTTTTGCTGTCACATTTTAATTTAATGTCCAATATTCAAGCGATTGGCGATGCGATGCAAATTCAGCCTAACGATGTGGTTGTCAGCTGGTTACCACTCTATCATGATATGGGGCTGATTGGTTGTTGGTTGTCGCCACTCTATTATGGTCGACCCGTTATTATTATGTCACCGATATATTTTTTAACGCGCCCTGAAAGATGGTTATGGGCAATACATTATCATAAAGCGACAATCTCTGCGGGGCCAAATTTTGCTTACGATCTCTGTGTTAAAAGAATAACACCAGAAAGGATTGAAGGATTAGATTTAAGTTCGTGGCGTTTAGCGTTAAATGGTGCCGAAGCCGTAAATCCCAACACCGTTGATAGTTTTATTCAGAAATTTTCAAAATATGGTTTTAACGAACAATCTTATTTCCCAGTTTATGGCTTGGCGGAATCTTGTGTTGCGGTTTGCTTTCCCCCATTGGGTCGAGCACCGGTTATTGATACAATTAGTCAAGAAGATTATCAGACCAAACAAATAGCAACACCAATAGAAAATATAAAAGAAAAATCCGTTCGTTTTGTCTGTTGTGGTAAGGCCATTCCCAAGCATCAGATTAGAATTGTGGATGGGCAAGATAATGTATTGGCTGAGCGGATGATTGGCAGCTTGCAATTTCAAGGACCCTCTACCATGCAGGGATATTATGATAATCCTGAAGCCTCATCAGAGGTTTTTCATGGAGATTGGTGTGATACGGGTGACTTTGCTTATATGGTTGATGGTGAAGTTTATATAACAGGTCGGAAAAAAGATATTATTATTAAAGCGGGTCGAAACTTGTATCCTGAAGTCATAGAAGACGTTGCCAGTCAAGTCGATGGTGTGCGTAAGGGCTGTGTGGCGGCATTTGGTGTGAGCGATGCGCAAAAAGGCACTGAAAAGTTGGTTATTGTCGCGGAAACCAAAGAAACTCAAAACTCGGTTAAAGAAAGTATCATAAAAAAAATTATAGAAAACGTGAGTGTTTCAACCGGAATGCCACCAGATGAAGTGATTCTGGTCAAGCCCCAAGTGGTTCCCAAAACCTCCAGTGGTAAGTTACAACGAGCACAATGCAAACAATATTATGAGTGTCAGAAATTAACAAGCTTTCAATTCCCTTTATGGCTGCAGCTTGGAAAGTTGGCGGTAAGAGGATTCTTTAAAAAATCATTCAGCTTATTGTCTGTGGGATTTCAGTTTGTTTATACACTATATGTTTGGCTGGTTACTTTTTCTTGTTTGGTGCCCGCTGTGTTTTGTGTGTTTTGTCTGCCTAGCAATTTTTCACGCACCTTTGCAAGAGGGACTTGTAGGTTAATACTGTTTTTAAGTGGGCACCGGGTCACTGTTGAGAATAAGGCTTTATTACTCAAAAACGGCCAGCCCATTATATTGACAGTGAATCACAGCAGTTACGCAGATGCGCCGATACTATATAGCTTTCTACCCAACCATTTCTCTTTTGTGATTAAAAAAGAAATCGCCAACTTTCCTTTTGTGAAAACCATTATTCGTAAGCATAAGCATATTTTGGTTGATAGGATGGATTTTTCACAGAGTTTAGAAGAATCGCAGCATATTATTCAAGCGTTAGAGTCTAGGCGCTCTATTGCGATATTTCCTGAGGGGACGTTTACTTATGCTGTTGGTTTGAAAAACTTTAAGTTTGGTGCTTTTAAAGTAGCAGCAGAGGCCCAAGTCCCAATTTGCCCTGTTGGGGTGAAGGGTGCTCGTCAAATTATTAGAAGTGGACAATGGTTATTACGGCCTTCTAAAATACAGATTGTTATATCAGAATATATATTGCCTGAGTCAAATGATTGGGATGAAGTGGTTCGTCTGCAAAAAGCGACAAGAGAGCGAATTTCCAAACTCAGTGATGAACCTATGATTGATGAGTGACTCTTATACTTTTAGTTCACTCGCTGTGGCTTGATTTTCTGAATTTTTAGATTCCTTCTCAGGCTGAGTATGATTTAGTGGTTTTTTACAGGATAGGCAGTTAGGAATCCGTTTGTATTCATCAAATAAAAAATGGACAGGATGACGTCGAGCCAGAGCTTGTTGTGTGGTACTGATACCAACAAGTTCTTTTTCATGACTGTATTTATTCTTTGACCAAGCTGTTAGCTCTAGTAGTTGCCAGACAGATAACAAACCTAAGGAAGTGTAGTAAATGGGTATGAAGGCGCGATTTAAATCTCGCTCTTCATTGTAACTTTCAATGACGCTTTTTAGCGCAAGTAAACCCCCAGCGCCTAAGATATTAAGAATAGCAATGCGAGTTAGGCTACCAAATGCAATGGCATGATTTAAACTTGTGCTGATAATGTTTGATAGTGTAGAAGGCATTCTGTTGGGTAAACCACTCTATGTTGTGCTTTCGTATTTATAAGGCACAAGATATAGTGTTATTTGGTTTGTGGCAACTGCTTTGTTGACTTAAGAAGTTAACTTAATATTAACTTAAGATACCCAATATAAAAGCATACAAATAAAATGTTTTATTAGTGTTGTAAATATCAAGCTGGTAAGCTGATGTTTTTTGATCCACGTGCTCATTAGAAAAATATATTTTTATGAAATTTTGAGGAGTTAAAATATGCAAGGTGGTGTTAATAGCCCCCCGGCAAAAAATGACGTGTTAGTGAGTAAGGCGTTGAGTTTAAATGTACCTTCGTTATTCCATTATTTTGCCGATTTATTTAGTCATCGGTTGCAAGTTGAACCATCACCTGAGCATGAAGAGGCTTTTTTAGGTATTGAGCCTGATGATCCTCAAGATGCCAAATCGAGGTTAAAAGGTGTATTTTCAATGGCTAAATATTTTTATGTTCAAGAAAATGTAGATCAGAAGTTTGCTCCAGATTTATCTGCACGCAACCGTACAAAAAAAGCTGCCGCAAAATTCTATCAGTTGGCTTATAGTGTAAAAAGTGAGAGTGATGAAAATTTCCCGCTCTATAATAAAAATAAGTGCATAGGTTTTGTCTCTATACCGAATAGTAAAATCGTTATTGTGGCTATATCTCAAGATAGAGTGCCATGCAATGATATCTCATTAAGACAAGAGATGGCAGAACTTATTCAGAATATAAACAACAGAAATGGTACTTATCAATACTGCTTGGCGCGTTTGCCGACTAAAGAGCAATATTTTTTATTAAGAGCTTTATCCGCCCCTATTTCACATGATGGTGATGTTGCAGGGCAGGTTATTGATAAGCGGTTTGATACTAAGAAATATCAAAAGTTAGTCTCTGTATCTCTAAGCGATTCTGATTCGGTGTCTGATACACATAATCTTTCTCGCAGTGGTTCTCACTATATCCCGATGATGAATCATAGCGTCACAAATGACTTAATTGAATATCGTACTCGGTGTGTTGAGGTTGCTCTTATGGTCGCTTTGAATAAAACCGGTCGAGTGATCTCTTTTGCCCCTAAAGATGTGAGCATGGAAGCGTTTAGTGGTGGTTTATGGGCTAATGCGATCACTGAAGATATGTTGTCTACTCAATCAACCGTAGATTTTTCTTCAGGAAAATTTAAGTTGGGTATTTCAAAATTTGCAGGAAAAAAGCGTAATGCTAAATATACTGTTGAGCCATCCATCGCTATTTTATTAGATGGTGGCAAAACGGTATATTTAGATTATTGGGGACCTTGTAATCTACATTGCCAACAAATGTTAACCAATATGAGGATAATTAGTTGTATCGGTGGGGCAGGAAGTTCATTTGCTGGACCAATTTTCGAAAGCGTATTTTTTGATGTTAAATTACCAATAAAGAAGAATCGTCTGTGAAATGGCTGGGTTTTGTCGTGTAGCTACATACTTTGTCATTTTAACATCCAAGACCAAAGTCCAATATATTCAATAAACATAATTTGCTCTAATAAACACTTATCCTGAGAGGGTTGTGTAGAATTAGTGTGGTTGCAGTATTTATGTTTACTTATTCAATGGAAATTTTATCAGTTTATGAAGCTCTCGCTTTAGGGGTGAGTGATGGGTTGTTGCGTGATGAACAAGTCCCACTTAAAACTGAAAAAAAATCCTTAGAGGCACCCACAGAGCAGCCTAAGGAAGAGGTTGTTGCTGTAGAAGAAGATGCAGAAGAAGTTATTCTTATTCAAGAGAAAACAACTCATCAGAGTAGCGGCTTTGGCCGTGCAGAAGGTTTAGTGTATGACCACATCATTGGCAACGTGCCTGATGTGGAAAGTTTACCTCAAGCTCTCGACCGTATCGATCAAAATAAAGGTTCATTTGTACCCGCGTTCTTCACAGAAGTTCCTGTTAATAATGTTGTACTAGATACGGGTAATGCTATTTGTAATATTATAATTGGTACGGAATTTAAAGATATTTTGAATGGGACAGAGTGCAATGATCTAATCCAAGGGCTTGGTGGGAATGATACTTTGCGCGGTAAAGAGGGCGACGATATTTTAAATGGCGGTGATGGCAAGGATAAGCTCCGAGGTAATCTGGGTGATGATGTATTAAATGGTGGGAACGGCAAAGATAATCTTAGAGGTAACGCGGGCGATGATGTGTTAAATGGCGGGAACGGCAAAGATAATCTTAGAGGTGATGCCGGGGATGATATCTTAAATGGTGGAGAAGGCAAGGACACTCTAAAGGGCAATGCTGGCGACGACGTGTTAAATGGTGATAATGGGAATGATAAATTATTGGGTGGTAGCGGAGCAGATGAGCTATTTGGTGGGGACGGCAATGATGATTTGAGAGGTCAAGGTGGCAATGACATTTTAAATGGTGGTTTGGGTAATGATATTATTCGAGGCAATGGTGGTCAGGATACTTTTAGAATTAGTATGGATATGGCGAATTCAGGTGACAAAGATATTATCAAAGATTACAAGTTTAATATTGGCGAAACAGTCATATTTGAAGATGTCATTGCAGGTTCTACCAGTTTAAGTGATATTATTGGTTCGGATGCAGATGTTACCGATGATGGTTCCTCGGTAACCGTTCATTTTACACTAAACGATAATGTTTCAACATTTACCCAAGTCTTTGAGTCTATAGGCACAGGGGCTGTTGATACCATAGCTGAGCTTGAGACGGTCATAAACTATCAGATGGAAGTGTAAATTAAATTTTCCCATATGATCAGTTTAGTTTTTTTGTTAGCGAAGGTGTTGTCCTTGGAGGGCTATTGTAGGTGGAAATTTCACCAACTTGCCCAAAGCTGTAAGCCAGTAAGGGCGGGCGTTGTTGTAACACAGTCTGATGCATACTACTTAAACTAAAAGTCACTCTTCCGTTGAGGTTGGCCTTAAGCCGTTGAACATTCTCAAGCGGTAAGGCTTCAAGCATCGATAGAGTCCCAATTTTCTCTACACGTTCATTTAATCCAAATATAATGGCTGAGACATCAAAGTTTGATAGTGTCCATTGGTTGATGTTGATATAAGTTAGTTTTGGTAGAGACGTGTTTTCTTGGCCTCCTAGACCAGAGAAAATAGCGAGGCGTATGTTTGGCAGGGGCAGCAAACTCATGCTAATAGCAGTGCATAATAGTGACGTTAATTTTGGATTTTTGGGCACATAATGACCTTGTGGAAAATGAGTTGCCTGAAAACATCCGGCTTGCAGCCCTGCCATTAGCCAGGCTTGTGCTTTTATTTCTCTACCTTCTGCTTTGCAAATGTCCTCACCAATATTTTTAGCGATTGGCAAGTAAATTTCAGGTAGTGCCATAGCATAAGCTAATTTGAATTTTTCGAAAGACTCTGAATAGCCAATCAAAGTATTTTTATGTTGAGATAATGCTTGTGCAAAGCAAGGAACCCAATCATTTGTTAGTGAAAAATCAGCCATAGAGAATTTTGTAATGAGCGGTAGGTTTTCTATAGAGGGTGGATTTTCAGACATATACCCGATTACGCGCTGTCTGACAGATGGCCATCTTAATGCCAAACAAACTAGACCGATAACATTAGTACATGAACAAGATGTTTCATCTACTTCTTCTAAGTCAGAAATTAAATTGTAAAGATCCCAATTCTTGCCTTTTAACAATTCGCCAATTTTAGAATGTTGCTCTTTTTTGATTCTAGAGAAAAGTTGATCCGCAATGGCCTGGCTAAGAGGCTCGTGGTGTAAAACACCTAAAATCGTTTCCCCTAGGTTGAGATAAGGGAATGAGTAAAAAAGTCGATTAAATAAAGCGGTATTTTGGGGGATGGTATCTAACTTTTGGGGAAGCGTTTCAATAATGTGGTTGAAAGCTTCTTCGCTGGCTGCTGCAATCCAAAGCAAGCTTTTTATTGTTGTTACAACTTTTGGATGGGTGCTTGTATTTTCAGGTTGAGATTTGAACGCAAGACCAGGCCATTTGTTTTGTTGGTTTTGAAATTTTCCTTTTAAAATAAAATGAAGCCATTCTGCTGCATCATGCGTTAGTCTTTTTATATGTACGCCTATAACCCTCGGTAAATAAAGTCTAATATTTTTTCTCAGTTGAGCATTGTGGCGCAATTTGTCATTAACAGTAGTCTTGAGTACTTCTAGTGACTGATTACTTTGTTGTGCGTGCTGTAATAAAAACTGGCCAATAATGTGTTCGTGAGAGGGTAGTTGTTTTTTGTTGGCTGTTATTGTAGATATGGCAAGTTTATCTGGCAATTGTAAAAGGAGGCGATAAGCCAAATAATCAATTAATATTTGATCTGAGCTTTCGATTAGTGCTTCACAAATGCCGGCGTTGCTAGCGGTGAGTTCTTGCCCTGCTTTAGTTTGCCTATGATTTAGTATTGACAAGCTAATTCTGGTTTTTGGGTCTTGGCTTAGTTCAATGCGATCATATATGGGAGATAGACTTAAATCAAAAGCATCATAAAGCGACGTTTTTCCCGTATCTAATATTGTCGTTAAGAGAGATGAGGTAATATTTGTTTTGGCTTGAGCTAGTTGTGTCGCTATTTTTGCGTTAATGTTTTTTTGTAACTCTGCATGTGCAGAACATAAAAAATAGCAATATGCGGTATATTGCTGGTATTCGCTTGCCTCTTTAGGAGCGTATTCAAGCTCTGATATATTAATTTCGTTATTAGGCAAAACTAATGTGTTGAAGCTTTGCTCTGTATGGAAGTGTGCATAGATATAGGCTAATATTTCTTGGGGTAACTGGGATAGCATATAATCCAGTGTTTTTTCAGCTAACGCTTTGTTGACAAGCCCTAAGCGTAATAGGGCGGGGAGCGCATCGTCGGCCTCAATTTTATCTTGCAGCCATAATTTGCCTAATATTGCCCAATGCTTTTCAACGATTGACGCCAATGTGACTAAATCTTTTTCAGTGTCACGCTGATTGACTTTTTTAAAGTAGTGATTAAAAGCGTTTGCCTGTAGCTGAGTTTCTGCTTTATGGAGTTGTGCTTCAAACTCTGAAATTAGTTGTTCTACTGAGTCATTTTCTTTTGGCATTGTGCTTCTGCTATATTTTACATACCGAACGGCAGTATACATAATAGTTAGGGCACTTACAATGTGCTGTGAGGCGGGGATGAATAAGGGCTAGAACATTAATTAATGCCGTTTTAATTTAATCAAGTTATTGACCAAATCAACTGTGACTTTATGATTTTCGAAAAATTTGCGACATAGTAGGCCTTCTCGTTTTTTGAGCTGACAATTGGTGCGAGCAAATGTGATATAAGGTGATTTTATAGCGTAATCTGGTAAAAATTCAATTTTCCCAAATAGCTGGGCAAAATATTCCGTATCTTTATTACCTTGGTAATCATATGCAATTAAATTTTCCCGACCTGTAAAATCAACCATTTCGGGGATGTCGCAAGCATTAATGAATATATGAGAATAACAGCCAGTATCAACAGTAAGATTTTGATAAACTGTTTTTCTCAGCTTGGTAAAATAAAGTTTTGCTCTGAGCGTTGGCGTTGTAGATTTTATGGCGGCTAGACTGACCCCATCGTCGCCTCTATTTAACCTACCATCACTAATCGTTAACTTCTCGATTTTATAGTCAATGGTTATTAGTTTTGGATAAAAAGCATTGGCACTTAATACCCCATCAATGCGCATGTTTTTAAAAATCTCGACTTCATTTTCAAAGCTACTAGAAACAATAAGGTTATAATCCTGCATGCTGACATCGCCCACTTGTATGTTTTTAGCAAAGTAGGTGGTTTGAAAAATATTAACAACTTGATTGGATGTGATTGCAATCACATCTTTTGCCTCAGTAACAGGAAGGTTCAATTTTTTAGCCAATGCTTTTGAAATCATACTTTGAGAAAAGCCACTATCAAACATAAAATTATATGGGCCTTGACCGTTAATTTTCACGCTAATAATGGGACTTTGCAGCATGTAATCCCCCACAGGCGCATCAATTTCTCCTTTGTTTTGTATCTCAATGGTGCTAGGTATATAAATGTGATTAAAGTCAGGGTGCTTATGAACGCTTGTTTCTTTTGCACAAATATTGCTGTGACTTAATATTAAAGCCATTGTTAAAACTAACAGCCCTGGTTTAGGTTTATAGATAGATATATTCATAATTGTGCTTAGCTTGCTCATAAGTACCTAAATTAATATCACTATATTATCTTTCGGCAGTATGTTTGGGAGCTTGAGGAGGGGGGATAAAAATCGATTTGTCAGTTGCTGATCTTATGCACTGTTGCGGCATAGTAGAGAATTATTAGTATGCGGTATAAGTGAGCTTAATAAGTGAATAAAAATAATATAGCGGCAACTGCACTATTTCCTATTTTATCTGTCATGTTTCCTTCAGTATTATTGGCGAATGCGGGGGGCGGTGGTGCTGCCATATATGAAGTGGGAACACCCGATATGGGAATGTCTTATGCAGGCGCAGGCGCAAGAGTAGGGGATGCAGGCACAGCTTATTTGAATCCCGCGGGCATGTCTTTTCTAGAGGTAGATACATTTGCTTTGCTGATAGGAGCACACCTTAATTATATTAATTTTGAATTTGAGCTTGGAGATGCGGCAGTAGGTTTCCCTACAAATGCTAGGGGGGATGGTGGCTCTGCGGGCGGCTTGATTCCGGGTGGCGCGCTGTATTTTGTAAAGCCATTGAATAAGTGTTGGACATTAGGTTTTACAGTTAATACACCTTACGCCACTGCATTAAAATATGGTGAAGGTTGGCTAGGACGGAATTATGTAACAGAAATTTTCTTTTTGGGTATCAATTTTGAGCCTAGTCTTTCTTTTAAAATGTCAGAAGATTTTTCTATAGGTTTGGGGCTTAATTTTGTGTATGGGTATTTGCCTACTTATAAACTAAAAGCGACACCACTGCAAAATGCGGCCAATATTGAAATTGACGCGAGTGATTGGGATTGGGGCTTCACCTTGGGAGGCTTATATAAGTATACGCAATATACGCAATTTGGGTTTACTTATAAATCAGGGGTTAAATTAAGTTTAGACGGCGATCTTAAAGTGCCCTCAGGTACGAATTTACAATTTAATCAAAAAACTAAGTTGCCTCAGGGTTTCAGTTTGTCTATGAGTCATGAGCTTTCAGAACAGTTGAAGTTTTTGGCAGATGTCGGATGGACGGATTGGAGTGAGTATGCTTTTCAAAATGTAGGTATTAGCAATAATGTGACCTCTAGAGCATCATATATTGATAGGCGTTGGAAAGATACCTGGCGTATAGCCGGTGGTGTGGAGTATCAATGGGACTCGTGTCTCACTGTGCGCACAGGACTCTCATATGACAGTAATCCTGCGGACAAATCATTTACCTTGCCAGATGCACCTTTTTCTAGTGTTTATCGGCTGTCATTTGGCTTTAGCTTGAATCTTGAACAAGGATATATTTTAAGCACAAGCTATACATATGCTCATTTTAACAGCGTTAAAGCCAGCAATGTAACGTTACCATTTGGCGCAGTGTTTGATGGTAAATACGACCCAGCCTCCATGCATTATGTTGGGGTGACTCTGGAGGTCAAATAAGCACTAAAATAGCCAGGAGAAAAATAATTTTAGCACATAGACAACACTGCTAAAAGTAATTAAGCTTCCAAACCAAAGTCCCACAAACCAAAGTCTTTGCTGGTTTTGTGGGGATAGGTTTTGAAAGATTTTCTTTTTACGAAAAATATTAATATTTTTATTAGTACATGGCTTCATGCGTTGATTTTCCACGAAAAACATAATAACTATAAGCGGTATAACATAGGATGGTCGGTAAAATAAAGACGGTGCCGACCAATAAAAAAGACTGCGACTCTGGTGCGGCGGCGGCATCATAGAATGTCATATGATAAGGTACAATCCAAGGCCAAAGTCCACTAATTAATCCTATATAGCAGAGTATAAACATAAAAATTGTTAGGAAAAAGGGCTTGTACTCAGCGTTTTGTTTTAAGGCTCGCATCAGAAAAATAAAACACAAGCCCAAAGCGATTGGAATGGGCGATAGGTATAATATGTTGGGCCAGCTAAACCAGCGTTGATAGAGCTGTTCGTTGAGGTGTGGGGTCCATAAGCTCACAATTCCAATAAAAAAGGCAAAATATACCAAGATATAAAGCGCGATTTTTCTCGCCCATGCTTGTGTAGGGCCATTTGTTTTCATAATTAACCAGGTGGCCCCTAATAGGCTATAAGCGACAATCATCGCTAGCCCGGACATGATGGAAAATGCCGTGACCCAATCAAAAGCGCCACCAGAGAACACACGTCCCTCTACAGATACGCCCTGAATAACAGAGCCAAGAATGAGGCCTTGGCAAAATGCAGCCGCCAAAGAGCCAAAATGAAAAGAGTAATCCCAAATAGGACGTGTCTTAGGTCCCGCCTTGAAGCGAAACTCAAAAGCAACCCCTCTGAATATTAAGGCGATAAGCATAAACATGATGGGTAAATAGAGCGCCGAAGCTAAAATGGCATAAGAGACTGGAAACGCAGCAAACAGTCCGCCTCCACCTAATATCAACCATGTTTCGTTGCCATCCCAAAAAGGGGCTATAGAGTTCATCATTTTCATACGGCATTTGTCTTCTGGCGCAAATGGAAACAGTATTCCCACGCCTAAATCAAAACCATCTAGCAGTACATATAAAAATAAAGCCAAAACAATAATACCCCCCCAAACCAAAGGGAGGTTAATAAGGTGGTCTAAGTTAAACATAGGTTACTTTTTATCCTCATTATTTGATGAACTGGGGAACACATCTGCTAGTGTTGCTGGGTGACGTAAGCCATGTGAGCCATAACCGCCATGCCATTTACCAATGATGGGGCCTTTGGATATTAATTTTAAAATGTAGTACGTAGCAGAGCCAAAGATAAAAGTGTATACAATAACCAAGGTAATTAAGCTCGTTAGCACAACATGCCCGGGCACAGGGGATACCATATCTTTGGTTCGGAGTATATTGTAGACCAGGTAGGGCTGTCGTCCGATTTCTGTGACAAACCAACCGGCTAATACAGCAATAAAACCCGCAGGGGTTAAAGCCATACACCAGACTTGAAACCATCTCGTATGAAATAATTGCTTTTTGAGATATAAAACCAATGCAATCAAGCCAGTGAGAATCATCAACATACCTAAACCGACCATAATTCTAAAAGCCCAAAAAACAATCGCAACAGGAGGTCTGTCTTCCTTTTTCCAGTTTTTTAAACCTTTGATCTCGCCATCTAAGCTATGGGTGATAATTAAACTCGCTAATTTAGGGATTTCTATGCTGTACTTAGTTTCCTCCGCCTCGCTATCAGGCCAACCAAACAATCGCAAGCCTGCCCCTTTTTCATTTTCCCAAATACCTTCCATCGCCGCAATTTTGATAGGTTGGTATTTATAGGTATTTAAGCCATGACTGTCCCCTACAAATAGTTGAATGGGGGCGACAAATAATGCCATAAACATCGCCATAGCAAACATGATTCTAGCGTGCTTTACAAAGCGCTCTTTCCACAGGTACCAAGCAGAAATACCACCAATCACAAAGGCTGTGGTTAAATATGAGGCTATCATCATGTGGCAAAAACGATGGCCAAAAGAGGGGTTAAATATAATTTTTAACCAACTTTGAGGATAAAATAATCCATCCTCACCAATGGTATAGCCCGCAGGTGTTTGCATCCAACTATTAGCAGATAAAATCCAAAATGCGGAAATAAAAGTGCCTATCGCAACGATCAGGGTGGCAACAAAATGCATTCTTCGGCTAACCCGATTCCAACCAAAAAGCATAATACCCAAAAATGAAGCTTCCAGGAAAAAAGCCGTCATGACTTCATAACCGAGCAATGGGCCAAGAATATTACCGACCTTGTCTGAGAATATTGCCCAGTTGGTGCCAAATTGATAAGACATGACCAATCCTGAGACGACGCCCATACCAAAAGTAATGGCAAATATTTTTATCCAGAATTTATAAATTTCTTCGTAGATGGGGTGCTTTGTAAAAAGATAAAAACCCTCAACAACAGCTAACCAGCTGGCTAAACCTATTGTAAAAGCGGGAAAGATAATATGAAAACTTATGGTAAACGCAAACTGAATTCTTGAAAGAATAGCAGGATCAAGATTTCCTAAAACTTCAAACATGGCGCAACCCTAACCTGAGTTGTAACTGCACCGAAGTATATCAGATGTGAATCAAAGTTTCTTTACTGGGCGTTGTACCATTTGCCAGCAGAATCTTTACAAAGGGTGGCTTTAAAAGAGAAGTTGTCTGAATTTGTATCTAGCAACACCTTATGCATAACTTCCATACACTGACTACTGTCTTTTTCAAAACGTCTAATCAGCTTAACAGAGCCGCTGTTAGAGGTTTCTTCGTTGTACCAGTTGACCGTGCCGCCTTCTTTTTTGTCATTCAGCTCAATTCTTGCCTGGTCTTGCATAAGCTGGATATCAGAGCCCTTTAGTTCTTTGGGAATAATTTGAATAAAGCTAGAACCAGCGTAGAGAAGTGTACTACCCAATGTTGCAATTAACACAGTAGAAAAAAAAGGAGCAAATTTCATATAAACACCAGGCACCAATATTAGTCATTTGAACTAATTGTAGACTAATTATTGGCGCAACTGGTTTCTGATTTTTCTATTTTTTCGATAGATTTTATAGTGTGCTTGTTTTCTTGTCTTTCAGGTAAATAAACCCATATCCCATCGCCGCTAATAATAGCGCTATAGGAATAATACTAAGTGCCATCGAAAAAGCATTTGATTGATAAACGGCAGCACCATCAATGACTTGACCATCCCACTTCATATCCATAATTTTGCCAATAAAACTATGAAAAACATAACCAAATACCATAATAATCATATTAGCAACTGCTGTAGTAAGCCCCATTAGATGCGTGGGAACATAAGTGGATGCTTTATAGATAGATAAAATTTGGTACGCGCAAAAGACGCCCACAATAAAAAAGACAACAGATAACGCTTGTGGGGGGAAGATTCCAAGCAATAAGCCGACAAAAATACTACCCATGACGATTGCGCTGGTGATAATAATTTCATAATAAGCCCGTGTTCTTTCTGCCACTAGGCTCATAAGGGATGAACCTACACACATACCTAAAAAAATCATAGAAGGGAGCGTTGCAGCATAGCTATCTTTCAATCCATAGCTGGTTTTAAGATACTCTTTACCCCATACGTCTGCAAAACCCTCTAAAGGGCCAACCATCATGCCGGCTAATAAGCAGATACCAATCACCATTTTATTCGTTAAAACCGCTTTTACGTCTTGCCAGACAGATTGAGAGTTGGATTCAACTTTATGCTGTGGGATCACCATATAGGTTGCCACTGCCAGCAAAATGCCTATTGCTGCAATGGTTTTTAAGACAATTTCAAATCCAAATGTATGCATGAGATAGTTAACCGGCTGCCCGCCGTAAATGGCACCCAAAAGCCCTATTGTCACAGAAAAGCCTAACATACGAGTAAAATGCTTGGATTCAAAAGTCATACGAATAATTTTAAAAACACCCAATATCGCAGCAGATGACCCAATGCCTATCAACATACGACCCATAGTGGGATATATCCAGTTATCAGCATATATCATAGGCAAAACACCTAGGCTGGTTAATAACATACACACAGGCAAAACACGCTTAGGGCCGTACTTATCTAGGAGTAAACCCAAAGGAATGTGCATACCCGCATACCCCAAATAATACAACCCTGAATACTGACCAAAAGCGCCGGCTTCAATATGAAATTTTTGCAAAATATCAGACATCATAATATTGGGTAAAACACGCAAAATATATTGATATGCGTAAAAGAAAGAAGCTAAGAACCATACAAACCAGGCTGTAATTGTACTTGTACTTTGAGTTGGGTTAGTATGTTGCATAAATTTATATTTCAGACCTTACTTTACTTTAGAATCCTGGCAGTAATTCAATAAACTACAGCATGAGCTTATATACAGCAATAGCAAGAATAAATTAATAGACGAATTAGCAAGCTAAATAGATAACGGGTAAAATTTATCGCTTTAGCTCTTACATAGTTAATTAACAAAGTGTAGAATAATCTCGTTTTAAACGTTTTTTGGGAGGCGTGCCGAGTATGGCTTTAGGTTTTGGTGTTGATTCTGATGGTGCTCTTTCAGTGGAAAGTTGTCGCGATAATCCATGGTCAAACTTTTTAGATTTAGTCCAAGCTGGAAATCTTGAAAAAGTAAGAAGTTTTTTATCTGGCCAGGAGTACAAGCTTTCGGTTTTGGCTGGGGAGCATAACTTGCCTATGCGGCTGGCGGCAGAGTTTGGCTTTCCTGATATTCTTGAGTTCTTATTAAAAAATCCCTATGTGAGGCGTGACATTGGGATATGCAATAACGTAGCGTTAAAAACAGCTGTTAATGTAGGGGAATGGGGTTGCGCTGCAATACTATGCCGGTATGGCGCTGATATCGGTGTGTTGAGTGCTAAAAATCAAACGTGGGTTCAAGAAGCGTTTGAGGGTAAATATGGTTGCGTATGTCCTAGTTCTTGGTTTAATCAGGCTTATAATACTGTAGCGTTGATTTTTGATGGGCCGTCGCAAGTCGAAGGTTATAACGGTGTAGAACTAAGACATACTGTAAAATCAGGACGTACTTCAAAGAAATGCAAATTCAACTCGTCATTTTAAATTTTCGGAAGGGAATAGAGTAAGATGCTAGCGATATTAAAATCAAAATGGTTAGTACCTATTGCCCTGATTCTAGGCGCACTGGCCGGGCACTATGGCGGGCATAATATACACGCTTTTGCCGGAGTTATTAGTGATATATTTATTAACTTACTAAAATTGCTGAGTTTGCCTATTATTTTCCTTTCACTAGTTGCAACCAGCTTTAGATTTGAAGATTTATCAGAGCTAAAGTTTATGGGGGCGAAAGTTCTAAAATATACGCTTTTGACAACGGTGATAGCGGCTGGTGTTGCCTTAGGTATATTCGTATTAGTCGATCCCGCAAGTGTGCAGTTATCTAGGGAAATAACAGAGAGTTTAATCACCGGCTCATCGGTCGCTTCTCAAACGAGTCATGGCTATTTGCATTATTTAACCAATATTATTCCATCGAATTTAGTACAGCCTTTTTTAGAGGGTAATGTGATTGCTGTATTCTTCATGGCCGTTGTGTTTAGTTTAGGGTTATTATCTATCCCTAATGAAGCTCGAAAGCCTCTTAAGAGCATTTTTATGGGATTGTATCAAACAGTATTAAACATCACATTAGGTGTGCTGTGCTTATTACCTATCGGCATTTGGGCTTTTGTGACATTATTTGTGCAAGACTTGCACAACAATGAAGAAATCAAGGGACTCGCATTATATTTAGTTTGCATTATTTCAGCGAATTTAGTTCAAGCCCTGATTGTTTTGCCTTTTTTGTTAAAAACCAAAGGTATCTCTGCGTTCAAATTATTTAAAAATATGTGGCCTGCGTTGAGCATTGCATTTTTTAGTAAATCCTCAAGTGCCGCATTGCCATCCGCACTCGACAGCGCTAAAAATAAAGCGAATATATCAGAATCTGTTGCGAATTTTTCTTTGCCATTATGCACAACCATTAATATGAATGCCTGCGCTGCCTTTATTTTGATTACCGTACTATTTGTTTCAATGTCATCTGGGGTTAGTTTTAATCCATTAGAACTGGTGGTTTGGATATTGATAGCAACCGTTGCCGCCGTTGGAAATGCCAGCGTCCCAATGGGGTGCTATTTCTTGGCGACATCATTATTAGTCGCGTTAGACGTGCCGATACAAATGATGGCGATTATTCTGCCTGTGTATACATTAATCGATATGTTAGAGAGCGCCATCAATGTTTGGTCTGATTCATGTGTGACCGCTATGGTGGATTCGGATATTAAACTAGCAGCAGCCGATATGTCTGGCAGCATTTTGGCCTCAGAAACAAGAGACCAAAAATTAAAGATTACCTAAAAATCCGGGTTAACAACTTGGTTTAGGCTCTGAGACTGTTGATAGATGCTGGTGTAACAATATCTTCTTCTATTTTAACGTTAGAATCTTCATTGCTAATAAATAGATTGAGTGCTTTATATAAACCTCTTTGTGCAGCTCTGAGAACTGTGTTTTGTAAAAAAGCAGATTTATTGGTTAATTTGTCGTGAATGATATTTCTGCTTTCTGGCGTATTATTGCGGTATAACGCACATTTAATAGCGCCTTCTTCTAAGGACGTTTCTTCTTCAGAGGTGAAGTGCTTTGATGTGTGGGCTAAAGCCGTTGCTTTGGCCATTGGAAGCATTGCTAAAGAAACACCACCCAAAATACCCAAAGGGGCAAGTAATAGCATGGCTGGCGCTAAGATTACTGCGCCAAATAAGCCTATTGTTGTTCCTAGTGTCGCACCAGCAACGCTAAAGAATACTTTCTTAAAATAGCCTTCTTGGTTTTTATCCACTTTTAAAACTTGTACTTGTGCATCTTCTGGCGCAACATCGCTTAGAATATTACCTTGTCCTGTGGTCTGAACAGCATCGCCACCCACCATACCAAACAAGCCTTTTAGTTTGATGCCCGCTTGACTAAGATAACCAGCTAAAGTGTTACTGTTGGTTTCAACTGCTTTTAGTACGCCAGCAGAATTCCAAGTGCCTATACTTAGTGAGCCAATAGTATTCGTATTCAAACTTGAACGAATCGAACTAGGTATTTCTTGGTGCATATTGGCTCTTTTGGAACCTAAATCTTCACGATACGCTTGCTCTGCTTTAATCCATGTGGCAGCATCATCCAGGTTGCCGGTTTCAAGTTGTTTTTGAAATATATTGGTTGCTAATGCTCGTTGTATAGAATGGAAGCATTGTTGCGCTAAGGCGCCACCTAAACTGTGTCCTGTTACAATCACGTCAACTTTGTCTGTTGATTGTTCAGCAAAGTCTTCCACTACACTATTAATTTGTTTTAATATTGAAAATTCTTCGTTTCTGTAGGATTTTTCACCCGGTGTTTTTTCTAAGTCCGCTAGTACTGTGCCAAGGCTGCATGTGCCAGTCCAGTTAATACAAACCTGATTACTTTTGCTTGGATCAACCGGTCTGAATATTTCAGCCACCAAACCTGTGGCTTTGGTTTTAATGGGTGTGACTTTATAATCAATGAGTTCACCGTTGACTGGATCTTTGATAGAAACGATAGCTTCTTTTTCTCTTTGTGGTGCACCATAAGCGCCCGTGTCAGAATGCGCTAATTTTTCTGTAAAAGAAAATTGGCTTAATGTATCTGTATATTCTTTTCTTTCCTGCGCTGCTTGCGCATCCAGTTTATCCGCATCTATCCAGACAAAATCATCAATGCCATCGAGAGTGATTTTAGATTTTTTGATTGTTTTTTCTTTTTTGGAAGCAAAAGGGTTCATACTGGATATGAAGCTTTTAGCCTTCTTGAAATAATTGCCCATCATTTGCCTCGTATTAGGTTGTATTGTTATTTGAAGTATGTGAACACCCACACACGGTTAGTTAACATCCATACTATAGACGCTTGATTAAAAAGACAATAAAATAGGGACAGATGGAAACCTGGTCAGATAAATGGTCATTCAAATGACTTTTTTGTTATTTGTGATATTTAGTCGTGCTAGATGAGCCTGCTTGGGGCTCTAGAAATTCTGAAGACTCTTTTGCATCTTTTATTGTGGTTTCGGGTGAAAATATAAGGTTGGGTTGGACGTTTAGGTTATTATTTTCCCATGCACTGGCAACTAATTCGTCAATGGATTGCGCTTGTAGACTATCGTTCTCAAACATACTGTGCAATAGTAAATAGGGGGTTTTTGTTTTACTATAGTATCCTATCATTCCATTGCCATGACCTTGGATAATTTCAGCATATTTTTGTAGAAACAGAAGCTTGTTAGGACTTTTATCAGACAGTGCTAATAGGTTTGAGAAAATATGAGGCGCATTTAAATTGTTTTTCATTTTCTCCGACTTTAAAATATCGTGCTCTAATAATTCTGGTATTAATAATTGATTTATGAGTGCTCGGATTAAAATCCAACGGGCAGCGTCACTTTCTACATCATTATCATCAATGCTTTTTTGTATGAGGGGTAAAAAGGTAGCGATGCTATTCATGATAATTGCTTCTGCTTGCCAGTATGAATGACAGGCCAGTGCCAAAATCTCAATTTTGTCGCTATCTGTATATTCCTGCTCGACCTCAACCTCATCAACTGCCTCAACCATTATTTCATCGACTTCCTCGATGACCATATTATTATCAGCTAAATTATTCGCAGGTAATATGTTTGCATTCATTAGGCTGCTATAGTTACGGATCAGTGCGCTGTCTGTGGTAAGGCTGATAAGTACTGCCCTAGTGTCTGCGTTTAAAAGGGCTTTGAAAATTTGTGCAAACCCAGGCCAACTCAGTAGTTCTAATATTAATTTTGGAGCCTGTTTATTGAGTTTTTCTGATGTTGCATGTTGTAACTTTAGTGCTCTGCGTAACAAAACATAGAAATTATCAAATAGTTCAGGTTGCGGTATTTTTATAATTTTAGATTCAAGTCGAGATTTAGCAATCTCTAAAATTTCATTTAACGAATATCCAGCTGAGGTTTGATGGAGCATGTTTGGGGTTTGATAAATGCGCTGAACATCAAGGTTCGGATTATTGGCATCTCTCCAGACTTTGTGGAAGGCATTATTTGATTTTGTTTCTAAGTTGATTCCGGTAGCATAAAAGGTAAGCAAATGTTTTGCCATCTCTGTTTGCCCACTAAGCAGTGCACAACCTAAAGCTGAAATCCCATGAATATTCGTTTGCTCTAAACTGGTTTCTGGATAGTATGCTAAGAGGTGATCGACAGTTGCAATCTGGCCAGCACAGACGGCATGCAGTAGTGCAGACATACCCTCTGAGTCTTGTTCTTTTAAATTTGCGTCATGACCGATAAGCAAATCAATCATATCATTATGCCCATGAATTGCGGCAAGGTGGAGTGCTTTAAGCTTAACCAAATCGAAAGAAAATAATAAAGGTTTAAAACAGATTTGGGATGTCTCAGATAATACTGGGGAGGGTGCTGACAATAAAATCTCAATTTCGCTCAAGCGGTTATTGCAAACTGCTCTAATAAAGTCTGATTCTTTATCTAAATTTTTACGAATGATACTTCGATGAGACAACTGCGCATTCCTACCAAGACGATATAATTTGAAGCGTAGCACGAGAGCAAAAAGATAAATAGTGAACCTTCCCCTGAGCTATATCTATCCATCTGTTTGGATTGTGTGCGATTAATCTATAAATTAATTGACAGATAAACTATAACCACTTGAAATTATTGAATATTAGCTATATAAATCCATGATTGAGCAGGGCAGTTAGTTATGTTACTATTTGAGAGTTGAAGGGTAAGATTTTTAGTATTGAGTAAGGTGATGAAAATGTTAAGATTTGGCGGCGGTAGTAGCAGCGAACAAAAGAAGCAAGAGAAGAAACCTGGCCAAATGTTGCTGGGTATTGATTTTGATTTAACTTGTACGAACGAACATTTTCATACCTGGCTTAAAAACCAAGGCGCAAATTCCTTGCCTACAGTTGGACCAACAGAAGAAGAGATCCAGCAATATTTATCTGAAAATAGTATTGATCTCCCAGAGTTGGTAGAGGCGCCTGGCGAGAAACCAAAACGACCTTGGAAAATATTACCTCATGCGGAACCTAGCAGCGATACATATTATACAGACTTGGACTCTGGAGATGTAGATTGGGAAGAAGAAAATGAAAAAGGTTATCAAGAGGCTCATGCAAAGTGGACGTCTAATTTTGCCGAGCACAAAGAGCAGTATGAGCTAGAAATTAAAGAGGCAGAAGAAACATTCGAGTCTAAGTTTTCAAAATATGAAGCAGACAAAGAACAATATGATATAGGCAATGCGGCTTATCAAGCCTACTTAAAGTCGAGCCGTCAAATTGAGAATGATGTAAAGCAAGCCATTGTTGATAATGAGATTATTGCAGAGCATGGTGAACTACCAGATGTTGTTCAGCGCCCTCAAAATCCTGGTCGGCGTGCGAGTGAAGCAGAAACCTTAGAATACAAGGCTCAGCTTAAAAGCTTTGATGCCTATAATGCACAAAGAACAGAAATATTAATAGCGGTACTAGATAAAAAAAGCACAGTGTATCAGGCTGCGCAGGGTGAAAAGGGTCGAATAATTTCCAAAGAAACCGCACGAGATGAGCTGCAAGGTATTTACTTAGAACCATACATTGAAAAATTTTCACAAAAGCATGGTATGAAAAACCCTGAACTGGGTCGCATTATGAAAGAGTCTTTAGCGAATGGGCATTGTGTTGCAATCGTATCCTATACGCTTTACCCAGGTGGCATTAAGCCATTACTAAAAAAAGGCTATGAATTAACGGATGAGGAACTAGAACAAATTACTGTGGTGGGTGGTTTTTCAACAAAAGAGAATACCATTGAATTAATGAATGTGTTTACTCCGCCATTTAGTCCGGTTGGTAAAACATTACATTTGAATGCTGTTATAGAGCAGAATGGGTTAACCATGCCAAACCATCAGATTATTTTAGTGGATGATTCGGGGGGGAATATTAAAGTGGCAATTAACGAAGGTCAACAAACCTTACAAATTGGTGGAGGGCGTGAATCAGAAAAGTCTAAACGGTTTACAGGTTTACACGAATGGATCAAACATCCCGCTACTGAAAAACGACAACCAACAATCGCAGAAGATATGAATGCTATTTTTAGAGAATTACAGATATGTCATGCTCAAGCCGCGGAAATGGCGGCTTCTAGTAAAGTAAGCGCTTCTTCTGACTCCAGATCGCCCAAGGTACCCATTGTTAGCTTTCAAGAGTTTCAAAAATCTTCTTTACACCACGATCGAAAAAAATTGGCGGATGTTATCAATCGATGTCAGCAAAAATTTGAGTTTGGTATGGCCGTCACACCCGTTAAAGTGGCAGAATACCTGAATATGGTGCCGGAGAGTTTACATGAAGACTTAGCTAGAATAGCAACGAAAATGGGGGATGATTTGCAGCCTATCGTGCAGAAAGAAGTTGAGAGTATACTAGGCAAGGTAGATAGATCAGCAAAATTAAAATAATAGCTTAATTAGGAAAAAAAGCGACTTCTTGTTGAGGTTGCCAGACCATATATTTAGTCATTATTTTTTCAAATAGGGATGAGTTCAAAAATTCATCGAGCCATACGGCTAGTTTAGGGAAATGTGCATCAAAGATAATGCGATCGACTGACGCAAATTGTCTAATAAATGGCAGTATAGCCATATCAGCCAAATTAACCCGCTCGCCTCCCAAATAACGATTATGCCTAAAATTTTGTTCTAGTAATTTTAGGAAAACACTGGCTTGCTCAAAATAGTGCATTTGATTTTGTTCTGGGAAACGAGAGGCGTATTTATATTTGTCTAGCCAGGGTTTAAATTCATTGTCGTTTTTATCTATCCAGTCAAAAATAATTTGTTGTGAAGATGTTTCTTTTTGCAGCCATTGCTGGTTTTTGTTTTGTTGGAGCGCCCAGAGCATGATATCAAGGCTTTGTTCTAGTATTAATTTTTTATTTTCAATATAAAGTACAGGAACAGTAGCTTTGGGAGAGAGTTGTAGCATTTCTTCTGGTTTTGCTTTGAGGCTAACTTCTCTTAGCTCACATTTTATATTGCAATAAGCCAAAGCTAAACGTGCCCGCATAGCATATGGGCAGCGTCTGAATGAATATAAAACAGGGTAATTTGAAGTCGTCATAGATCTAATTATACAGGAAAAACACAAATAAATATAAGTGGAAATCACTGTTCAATTAAAAAATTACTATCCCATTAATTGCAAATTAAAAGACCTTGTCTAAGGATACTGGCAGTGGCATCCAAATATTAAAGCATCAAAATTAATGGGCTTTTTTTTTCAATTTACTACGAATTTGCGAGCATTCCACCAACTGTGTTAGCAGAGCTAGAATAATAACGAATAAAATCATTGGCCAAATAATAAGCAGATCAAACCTAGTATACCCTTCAGATATCATTAAGACTTCATAGGCGAAGTAGGTAATTGTCATCACCGCTAAATTTTTCATGGCAAGTTTTGCCAACCCCACCTTAATCAATCCACGAATGAAAGCAACAAGCCCTATTGCGGGAAAAATTAAAACTAAAAGAACAAACATTAGAGCGCTTAAAAATTCAATCATTCTCAACTCAAATTTAATATTAAAATAAGTGTTTGCATGGTGCCTGACTTCTTTTTGCCTGTCAACTTACATTTTGCTCTGTGCTGGAGTCTTTTAAGAATTACCCTGCTATTAGAACATGCAGATGAGTTATAGAGCATTGCGCTATAGCTCATAAATAGGCTATAATTTGAGCTATAGTATAAGGGGTTATCACTCATGTCATGGAGTTGGGAACAGCCACAATGGCCTAATTTTATATATGATATCAAAGTATTAGAAATATTTGAGACTCGGTTTTTAACGCAATCTGGGATGTGTTTTGGGGCTTATACACATATTAGCCCTCAAGAAAAAGCGCTGCTCAAAGTGGAATTACTGAGTGAAGAGGCGCTTAAAACTTCTAAAATCGAAGGCGAAATATTAGATCGCGATAGTATTCAGTTATCGATTTGTCGGCAGTTTGGTCTAGAGGTCGATAATCGTCGTATTCCGCCGTCAGAGCAAGGCATTGCGGCAATGATGGCGAATTTATACAATGATTACAATGAGCCGATGACGCATGAGAGCCTATATCATTGGCACAAATTATTGATGAATGGACGACAAGATCTTAATCAAGTTGGCCAGTATCGAAAAGCCCCTGAGCCAACACAAGTGGTATCGGGGCCTATGCACAACCCTAAAATCCACTTTGAGGCGCCACCTTCAAAGCAAATCCAAACTGAGATGGCTACTTTTATTGACTGGTTTAATATAACTGCCCCTAACATAAATAAAACTCAAAATTTACCAGCCCTAACAAGAGCTGGTATTGCGCACCTATATTTTGTGCTCATTCATCCTTTTGAGGATGGTAATGGACGAATTGCGAGAGCGATTGCAGAAAAAGCGCTTGCGCAAAATTTAGCCCACCCAACACTTATTGCGTTAGCTTATACGATAGAGCGAAACAGAAAAGAATATTATTTTAACTTAGAGCAAAATAATAAAACATGCGATATAACAGAATGGTTGAAATATTTTGCGCAAACCATATTAACGGCGCAACAAAACACGCTAAAAAGAATAGAATTCATTATTGAGAAAAAGAAATTATTTGATACTTTGCTTGGCCAATTAAATAATAGGCAAGAAAAGGTATTAATACGGATGTTTGCAGAGGGCGTAGATGGTTTTCAGGGCGGCTTGAGCGCTCAAAATTATATCTCCATTACCAAAACAACCAAAGCAACGGCAACCCGTGATTTGCAAGATTTGGTATTAAAAAAGGCATTGGTCAAACAGGGCAAACTGCGTTATACCAGATACTATCTCAATATCTCAACGATCACATCAAACTTATAATTTATAGTAAAATTTATTACGCGTATTTATCTTACGACTATAGATGTACCCACACCTGAACTTTTCTATAAAAACTTTGTCTAACCAACATTACACTATTTTTAATAGTGAATTAACCTGGGGAGATTGAGATAAATGGGTGCTTTAGATGATTTGAGGAAAGCGGTATTACACCGGAGAAACAAAAGGGTGTCATCTCTGAAAAATCGAAAAGAGAAATACCTAAAGCCAGATAAGGTACCGTCAAAAAATACAGTATATTTGTATTGAACTTAAAGCAAAAAAAGCTGACTAAAGGTTAAGGTCGTATAAGAAGAAAGGGTGGCTTAATATGCCAAAGAAACAAAAGAAAGATAGTAGTAATAGCGAAAAAGTTTTTTTGCCTTTTAATAAAGACATAATTGGATTAACTCCGCAGGCGGATGATGCGCTAGTAGACAACAATATTGCTCAGCGGTACGAAGATTTAACTAGCTGGAAAGGTGGTAAAAAGCCGTCGATGTTTAAAAAGGGCGGTCTTTCAGGCGTTGTTGGACGAGATCCAGCGTATGCGATTGCGGGTAAAACACCAGGTATAGGAACGGCATTAGGTTTGCAAGCCGTTGGTACGGCAACACAAGCTTTTTTGGGCAAAGTGTGGGGATCTGCAAAGAACCTATTGGCAAGGCGCAAAACAAAATCCAATCTGATTAAGCTCGGGGCAATGGGACTCGCTGTTGGTGCCGTTATTGCGGTTAGTATTTTAGTGCCGCCTGTAGGGCTAATGTTTGGTGCAGTGGGCTCTGCTCTTACTTTCGGTATGGCTGGCGGAACAATTGCGCTAGGTATCGGAGCCGCCGTTACAGCGGTTGTTGCGGGATCATTAGCGTTTCAAGCAGGAGAAGAATTATCGAAGAAAGTCGCTGCAGACGAAAAATATGAATTAAGTCAAAATGTGGTTGATAAGTTTGGCAAAAGTTACAGCCTAGATGAAGAGACGGTCTCGTTAATGAACCGGTATCTTTTGAATAGAATGAAGTCTGTAAAAAGTGCAAGATATAAAAAAGATTTAGCGACATTACAAGAGTTTTCAATTGAAAAAGGTTCTGAAATTGGGCTATATAGATTGGCTCGGTATTTCTGTACCGAGCTTGATAGGATGGCGCAATCTACTGAGTCGTATAGTAAATTTGAGAATGACATAAAAGCATTGGAACATTTGGTTAATAAACTTCAAAATATGGATAATGTTGTTGGTGTGGCGATTAAGAATGATAAATATATTAAAGCCAGCATGAAAAAACTCACGGATATGAAAAATCCGCAAGAGATAGACGAACAGGCTTTGTCCGATGAGTTGGTGGAAGAAGTACGCAGTGAGCTAGATGATGCTGTACAACACAAGGTGAAAGATAAGGTCAGCTATAATAAGAGGCCAAAAGCCTGGATGCCAGCCCCTATTCCTAGGGATGGTGAGGTGATGAGCCAAAAAAATAAAGTACCGTTGTCTAAAAAGGAACTAGACGAAATTGATGAACGGTTTCATAAAGATATCGATGAACATCATCAAGCGCTTCACATCTCAGAGGTTACACGAACCTATAATGCACAAAACATCTCTGATTTAGATGCTGGCAAACGCAGCGTGGAATATCACTTTAAGACCACTGATGATGTTAAAATTCCAACGTTGACCAAAGAAGAATCAATCGCGAAGTCAGGTGGATATAAAGTATCCAGCTATATGGAATTAAAGGAAATAACAATAGACAATAGACAGCGCTGCATAGATGTATTAGCCGTGCAGGCAAAGTCATTTTCTAGAAAAGATAGTGTGATTACGCTTCATCCTGTCGAAGATGATGATTTTACGGTTGATTTGTGTGTGGCTATGCGAAAACATGGATTATCCGCTGAATTGGATTCTAAATTTCCCAATAAAGAAGCGTTGGAACAAAAAATAGAAGAAAAATTACAAGTTTCTGCAGAGGTTAGTGCAAAAAAAGTGTTTAGTATAAAAAAATAAAGATGTACCCCCTAAAAATATGATCACCCATATGTTATCATTCTGCCTGATAATTTTAATGGTACGGTCACTATTCTAATTATCTTACTGTTATAGTTAAATAACACAATATAAAATTAAAAGGTTGGAATCATGAAACTTAAATGGATGAAATCTTTGCTGGTGGGTTTGTTTTGTTTGTTTTCCGCTGTTAGCTTATTGCAAGCAGAGGGTGTGAATAACAATCAGAATAATACAGATACGAGCACAGTTGTTATTTTGATGGGACCTCCCGCTTCCGGTAAAGGTACCCATGGTAGTTTTATTAGCAAACATTTTAATATTCCAACGCTCTCTACAGGTGATTTATTGCGACAAGAGGTTCAAGCCAAAACGGAGCTGGGGCAATCAGTAGAAGCGGCAATGAAAAATGGCGATTTGATTCAGGATGAGGTTATATTTGCACTATTAGAAAAACAGCTGAGACAACCGGAATATGCGAATGGCTTTATTTTAGATGGATTTCCACGAACGCTGAACCAAGCTAAAACCTTGGATGCTTTAAACTTAGGCATAGATTTCGTTGTTAATTTACAAGTACCAGACGAAGTGGTTGTGAGTCGGATTTCTGGGCGCAGAATTCATCCCGCATCTGGCCGTACCTATCACCTTGAAACAAAGCCACCTAAAGTAGCAGGTTTGGATGATGTGACGCAAGAGCCACTGGTTCAGCGCGCTGACGACAATCCAGAAAGTATTAAAAAAAGGTTGCAAGCTTACCATGAGCAAACCGCGGCAGCATCTCAGTGGTACCAAAAAATGGCTAGTCAAAAAGGCTTTGTTTTTATCCAAGTAGATGCGACAAAGGGCATTGATGCGATCTCGATTCAACTCAAAGAGCAGTTGAAATAAAACCTACAATGGACGTTCTGATTGATATGGGTGCTATATTAATAGCATAGCATCCATAGTCTCTACCAAGCTGTCACTTAGTAAATGAGATGGTGGCAACATCCCTGAATCTGTTATTATATCGCTGTGATTATAGTGGTTTAACTCATCATTAGATATCTCAGGGTGAGCGAACAGAAGCTCATTATTTTCCACATCCGATAAAACATCACTGATTTCAACTGTATCTTTTGAGTTTAAAAATATAGATTGATTAAATTGAGTAATGAAATCTGTATCTACATTGTTATTTTGCGCAAACTCAACAAGTTTTTGAAACTGAGCGATTTCTTCTTGAGAGGGCGTATCTTTGCCCTCTATTAATGGCGCGACAATAGAGGCTTTGAAGTAGTAAGTGCCATTAGAGTAGTTGTAGCTTTCCCACAAAATCTGATTGGGCAACACTAAGTATTCGCTTTCACTCTCAAAATGGGATAATCCAGAAATGTCTTTACCATAAGCACCATCAAATGTAATAAAGCTACCGCTGTTAAAGCCTTGTCCCACCCAGTTATCTGAGGAGGTACTCATAAACGCGAGACTATCTGAAATAGGGAAATCGCTATCAATTAAATCGATGCGGCTTTGAATTTCTTCTTTTGATGCGGCATGTTCGCCTCGATAGGTTTTACCTTGATAATCGAGTTCTGGCATAATTTTATTTAAGCCCGAGCTTAAGAATGCCGTATTTAAAACCAATCGATGTGCCGACTCGTTTATACCATTATCATTATAGTAATAACTAGTTATGCTACTGGTTTTTCCGTGCAAAAAACTATTAATACTATAGTATTCCGAGCCAGTATAGTTTTGAATGGCTTGTCTTTCACCAGGGTTAATTGCGGAATATTTTTCTGAATAATGACTATAGTAACTGTCGTAATAACCTGAATTATCAAACGCATTGATAAATTTCTGTGAATCGTTTGCATTAAGAGACAAGTGATTCAAAGTCGCTTTTTGTGACAATTCTGAAATATTTAGTTTTATTGAGCCCATAGAGGCATATAAATTTTCTTTACCTAATAAATTATCTTCTAAAGAATAGTTTATTGTCTGTTTAGCATGCAAATTACATTTTACAAAAAGCTCATACATTTCAGTATGTAAGCTTTTATTTAGCGGGCCATTTACTAATGCGTGCATATTAAACCTTTTTCATATAATAAACTGTTTCACCCAGAAATATTGTTATCTATCCGTTTATCTGGGAAGAGCAGCCAATCATACGGCTTCCATACCCATTGGTCAAGTTATTTAACCAACAGGAATAAAAAGGGTAAGAAGGATTAGAGAATAGAGGCTAAATTTTAAGTTTTTCACCAAAATTCAGCTTTTCACCTTCCTCTTGGGCTTTTAGGCCAGCATAGTAGGCTGAGCTGTATGCTTGCCATTGAAAGCAGCTCATCGCGCGCGTTTTCATACTTTGCGCTGAATCCATGCCTAATTTAATAACATCTATCTCTGTTTGGCTAATATTGGGGTTCTCCTGCGTACTGAGTTCTGCATAGTGATCAAGCGCATTAGATTTCATTTTGTTTCTTAGCAAAGATACGGCTAAAGAGCCCGCAAAAACCACGCCGCCTGTCAAAATACCAGAAACCAGCCCGATAGGTAATGCAATTGGAAATATAGAGGATGGTATCAAAGAGAGGCCAATGGGAATCAGAGCTAAGATTACAGGCATGAAAAATTTACTCGCTAATATACTGGCTGGAATAATATTTTTGAATAACCGTGAAAGAAAAGACGGCTGCTGTGGTTGTGAGCTGATAGAATCTGCTGATATAGAATCAAACTTAGTAGCCGCTTTTGGAACATCAGCTTTTATCGCGTCTGCTAATGCTTTGGGATCAGGTTCTTTGCCTAAGAACTTGGTGACCATTTGCATAAAGTCCTGGCTACCACCCGGCGCTAAAATATCTGCTACATACTGTCGACCCAATTCAGGATCCATGATGCCTTTTTCTTTAAATTTATTAAATAAGTTATGAGAAATATTTAAAGCCCAGTTATAGCTATAGTACCCAGCAGAGTAAGCACCAGAAAAAATATGATGGAAGATATTCGGCATATAATCATCTGCGGTTGTGGGGAAAACATGAATGCCGTTACGAGCCGCTAACCATAGCTTTTGAATATCATCAGGTTTTAGTTCTGATGTGATAGTATGTAATTTAAAATCGAACATGGCATAACAAAGTTGTTGTAGCTCTTTTATGCCGGCATTATAGTTTCGTAATCTACTAATGGACTCTATCAATGAATCAGGAAGTGATTCGCCTGTTTTGTAATGTTGAGATAGCATTTTTAAAGTTTGAGCATCCCAAATCCAATTTTCCATCATTTGACTGGGTGCTTCAACTGCATCCCAAGGGACACCATTAGGGCCGGCAATAGAGGGATAATTTACCTGGGATAAAATATGATGTAGGCAGTGCCCAAATTCATGGAATGTGGTTTGAACCTCTCCATGGCTAAGTAGAGCGGGTTGATCTTTAGTCGGTTTGCCAAAATTAGTATTTAAGAAGGCGATAGGTAGATTTGCTGTATGTTTGTATTCAAAGCGATCTTCGCATTGGTTCATCCAGGCACCACCACGTTTTTCACCGTTACGAGCAAAGAGATCCATATAGACTTCACCCAGCTTATCACCAGACTCTGCGTAGACAGAGAACAGTTTTACATCATTATCCCATGTGTCAAAGTCTTTTTCTTCTTTGATTTCTATGCCAAATAGCTGTTTGACAATATTAAACATACCGGATAAAACAAAATCCGCAGGAAAATATTCTTTTACTTTTTTATCGTCAACGGCATATTCTGCCTCTTTTAATTTATTCGCAACATAGGACATGTCATAGGGTAGAAGTTTTTTAATGCCTAAGTTTCTTTTCGCAAAATCTTGTAATCTTTGTAATTCAACTTCTGCTTGAGGCCTTACGCCTTTAGCGAGACTGACCAGCATGTCTTCTACCGCCTCACGTGTGGCCATTTTGGTGGATAGTGATAAGGCGACATGATCTTTAAAACCCAAAAGTTTTGCCTCTCTTTGTTTTAAAGCGAGTATTTTGACCATAATGGGCGAGTTATCATGCTCTGGATCATCGGCATCCGCTGAGCCGGCTAGATTATGTGCATGCGTAATTTCTTGTCTTAACGCACGAGAATCTGCAAAACGAACGACGTCTCCTAATACATTAGGAGCGAGTGTTAGCAGCCAGCCATCTTGGTTTTTAGATTCGGCTAATTCTTTGGCGGCTTGCTTAGTGGGTTCAGGTAGGCCAGATAGTTCTGATTCATCGGTTATTAGTTTTGACCATGCATCAATAGACTCTGTTTTATTATTGGCAAATAACGCTTTTAGTTCTGTTAGCTCTTTGCGTATGGTTTTGAGCTCAATCTGAAAATTTTCTGGTAAAAAGACGCCAGATAACTTAAAGTTTTTAAGGTAATCTCTGACCAGTGCTTGCTGTGCCGCAGGGCGAGAGTCAAATTTGCTGGATTTTTTTAATTTTTGAATGGCTTTAAATAATTTAGAGTTTTGAAATAAATTCAAATGAAATTCAGTGATCTGTGTTTTGGCAGCATCAAATTTTTCTGTATATTCTGGTGATTTTTTGACATCGTTTAAATGTGAGATGGGCTGCCATACCAGGTTGAATTCATATACCAGTTTTTCTAATTTTAGCATGAGGGAAGAAAAAGTATGCTTTCGATGTCGGCTTAATATTTTATCAATACCAGATTGGTAGTTTGCTAATGCTTGTTCAACAATAGGTTGTATGGTATCAGGTGTTAGAATTGAAAACTTATTTTGTGCGGGCATTTTCTCACTCCTTGAGGTATGCACAACAAAACAATACCAAATCAATACTATATAAATATAAAAGATTTTGAGCGTAAATTAAGGATATATATTTTATTTTGGCTGTTTTGCTGCAAGTTCGTGTCATCCATGATTAGGAACGGCACGTCATGCCGTTTCTTAGAACTTTTAGTCTGTATACCAGCATATCCCTTTTTTATGAATTAGGCAGCCGACTTTTTACTGTTAATTTTGTCGGTTATGTTTATTTTCTCAATCCATTTTGTGATTAAGTGGTAATTATTATATTTCCAAGGATGGAAGTTAGGCTTTAGATAGGCAAAATAGGGACGCAGCAATTTTCGCAATACACCTGGCGTTGTCCAAAAAAATTGAAATGCGGTCTTATGGAACGATAAAGAAAATAAATTTTTATCAGCTCTAGCCATATGATAAAAAGGGCGCACATAACCACTAAAAAAATATAAGCTCATCAGTAAAAAGCTGCTGCAACGTATAAAGTAACCAATCTTGAGTGCTTTTAGCATATCAAACACCACCGCTTTATGTTCTATTTCTTCTATAAAATGCCAATGCCACATTTGAGTAATGGATTCTGGCACACCATCAAAATACGCTGGGTTTTTTAGATAATAATCTGCCAATATTGCGGTAAAATGCTCGCCAGCAGCGGTCATTGCCAAACGGAATTTAGCACCGCTTATCCAAGCAAGGGTTTTAATAATGGGAAACTTATATCCTTTATTTTTCAGCCCAGGATAATGGTTGAAAATAGTCTTTGCAGCATATTTCATATGTTCACGTCGATGATTGGCTTCTTGCTTTAAAAACGCCTTGACCTCAGAATGCAACTTTTCATCATGGATCTTATTTAAAAATGGCTTGGCACTGCGAATGAAAAATTCTTCGCCATCGGGGATAAACAAGCCAAAAATGTTAACATGATAGGTATGTACAGGGGATTGATTGTACCAATACTTAGGTATATCGTTATCAAACTGAAAATGTATTCTTCTAGGGGTGATTTTTATACTCATTCGGTGGAGTATATCACATTGGTATATTCGGAATATAAGGGATAATAAATATAGCCGCAATTCCTGCCAAAAATCCCATTAAGTGGCCTTCCCATGAAACGCGAGCACTGGTGGGTACCAAACTAGTGATGATTCCACCAAAATAGTACAACGCAATCGCACCACAAAAAATAGCGGTAAAAGTCGGTTGATTATAGGCTTCGCCCATAACATAACCAAAATATCCTGCGATGAGAGCACTGGCGCCTACATGATTACCACGACGACCAAAGAGCCAAACGCCTAGGCCAGCTAGTATTGTAATAATAAGAGTTGCCATATAGAACTTAACCTCTCCTAAGGACATCGTAAAAATCCCTAAGAAAAACAAAGGAATGGTATTAAAAAACAAATGATTATAGTCCGCGTGCAATATGGGGGCAAAAATAATACCCAATAAACCATTAAGCTTTCTTGGCTTGATTCCTAAAACATTAAATGGCTTTCCTAGCTTAAAATTAATTGCGCTAAATACCCAAAGAGCAGCCACAATTTTTAGCATTGTTGGCAGATGTGTCTTAGAGGTTTCCATAAACTGTTCTAGTTCAAAGCCTAATTGTTCAAGCATAATGTATCCATGAAGCTATATGTTGAGTTTCAAAACTATTTATTTTAAGCTATCCAATTCATAAGAATACCATAAGGCTATAAAATTATTAACAATCAAGACACCCACGTTAGTATTGGGCTCCATAAGAACAGAAAGAGCCAATAATCAAAAGGAACATAATAATTTTCTTCTATAACGGCAGAAACAAGGTGGTATTTTTATTCAGAACACCTAAACTTGAAAAATCCGAGCAGAAACGCATGGAAAGCTAAAAAACAGGCAATGCGATTTTTCTCATTACAAACAAGATAAGAAAAAAGTGGGATGATTCTAAGTTTTCTAGTTTAAGTAAACTTCTTTTGCAGCTCTTAATCCTTTAGGAGCTCGTTTTCGATTTTTGCTAAAATTGACCAAACAAACTTCGTTACCGATAGCGGAATAAAAGTTGTGCTGTAGATTTTTGATAATAGAGTTCCAACCTGAGAGGTTAAAGTTTAATCGCTTTAGAATTGGCGGTAAATTTTCTGGAATGGCGCCAGATTTATCGTTTTTCACAACTTGGCCAGTGTATTCGACAAGCTCTAAATAATCCGATAAACTAAAATCTATATTAGATATTTTGTTTTTAAGATGATTAGAGAAAGGATGTAGGGATTCTGGCTGCTTGAGTGAGTTTATTTTTTGCGTATTAAATGGTTTCTTAAATGGTAATTGCTTACGCATAAAGTGTATACGTTCATAAATAGAGGTGAACTGGGATTCCTCTGGGCTTTGAGCTATACCGGCACGAATTGGGTTTAAATCGACATATGCCATAGCACTGAGCAGAGCCCCATCATCTAATAAAGCTTGAGATTTAAAGCGCCCCTCCCAAAATCGTCCAGTGCAATCATCTTCATCATTAGATGCTCTAGCAATAGGTTCATTTAAGCAACGCATAAACCAACTAATACTCGTTAATCTTTCGCGCCAAAGTGGTATTTTTGAAGGGATATGAGAACATTTTTTTGCATCTTTTGGGAATATAGAAGCCCAACGAGCCGTCACTTCCTTTTCAGACCATCTTTTAGCGCAGTCATCATCTACAAATAGTACAACATGATAGTGATTGCTCATGATCGAGTAGGCACATATTTTTATGGAAAATATTTGAGCCAAAAATTTCAACCTGGAAATTATCCACTCTTTTCGATGGGTGTAATCCTTCTGCGTTAAATCATCTATGCCACATAAGTAACCACGTCGCACACATCTAGCTATAACGTGATAGTAGGGGGTTGATTCGAGATTTATTTGAAGGGCTCTGGGAGATGGCATATTGAGGCTTATTGTTTTTGAATCATATATAGCACTGTATATCTATATACATTGGAATATCAACTTAACATGGGTGTCTAGTTATTAATAAAGATCAAGATCGACGTGCACTGATGACAGGTGAGATTGGTCGCTATAAAAAATTTGAGCATTACTTAGGGGTGCTTAAACAATTTTTTCTCAAAATAAAGAAGGAGAATATAATTAGCCTCGTGAAATTTTAAGTCAATTGACTTTGTTGTGGGATTATAACTAGACTAAACTATAAGAAATAACAGGTAGTTAGTATGTTAAATATAATATTGAAAGGCGCAACCATATTGCGACAAGGCTGTTTGTTTTTATCCCCATTCATAGGCGCTAAATATTTAGCCAAAAACATAGTAAATCAAGTTGAATTAAATCGACAAACTCTTTTGTACGATCAAGGGGTTGCCATTATTGATAAAAAAGAAGAGCGAGATAATAATGGTGAAAAAATTATTGGGCAGCTGTTACAAATGGCGTTTTTCAGTTATGCATCCTATGGTGTGATGTCAGGTAAAGAATCCCCTTTAGAATTTGTTTTATCATGTGAGGCAACAGTCTTTGTGTTATACCCCCATGCTAAAAAGGCAGCGCAATTAATAATACAGAGTAATGCTGTAGAACAAGTCACTAATTCTGTATTTCAGAAAGTAAAACATGCCTGAATAAGACTCATTCGCAAATAAAAGTATTTCTTGCCAAGGGCTTATTATCAAGGGTAGAATTTACCATCTTTTCTACTACTTGAGGTAATTTACATGAAAAAAAATGAACCCATAAAAAACGTTATGTCTTCTAAATTAGTTTTTGCGAATATTAATAGCAAAATCTCTGAAGTGAAAAATCTCATGCAAGAAAATCATATACATCATGTACCAGTTGTATCTGGTAAGAAATTAATTGGCTTGGTGAGTCGAGTGGATATTTTACGCTCATCTTTTAGCGATTTATTTATCAAGGATGACAAGGCTTCTGAAGAGCAGCTTGATAGCGTTGCTTCTATTGAAGACGTAATGACCAGAGATATTAAAACGATCACCACATCTGCTACTGTCCGAGATGCGGCCATGTTATTGTTAGCAGATAATTTCAACTCATTGCCCATTATTGATAATAATGAAGAATTAGTAGGAATAGTCACTTCTAAAGATATTATTCGTTATCTTATCGAGCAAATGTAATACATATTAAATAAGGCCTGAGATACTATACTCTCAGGCCTTATTTTCCAGATTACTTTTTACCTTCAAAACGTTTCAATGGTATTGTCAAAACATCACAATTTGCGTGAGATAACACGTATGTTGCGGTTGAACCCAACAAAACACCAATTCCACGAGCACCATGGCTACCTAGTACGATTAAATCTGATCTCAGCTCCCTTGACAGATCTGTAATCGCTTTCTTAGGGCATCCCTTGCATAAATATTGGTTCTGCTCAGGAATGTCGTAAGATTCTGAAAATTGAGCCAAATGTGCCAATGCATCCGTCTCAATTTGCTCATTCATATCTTCGATAAAATAGTAATTGCCACCATAAGCACCAATAGGCTCTATCGCATGAACGATGTTTAGTTTTGCACCATGAAGTTGTTCTAATTCTTTGGCAATTTTAGCAACATTTTCGCTATCTTGACCTAAATCAGTTGCAAATAAAATATTTTTGTATAATGACATATGATTTTCTCCTATTGACTTCTGCTTGTTCTAATTGCCCTAAAGTTTGAGCAATATGTTATCTTGTTAATATAATAATACTTAGCAACTAAATATACAAACAGTAAATGAGCATTATGGAAAATAAAAATACAACTAAAAAACGTTGCCCTTGGGTTAATCTTGATAATGAGATTTATGTCAAATATCACGATACAGAATGGGGTCGGCCAGTCCACGATGATATAAAACATTTTGAAATGCTGACACTTGAAGGGGCTCAAGCAGGTTTAAGCTGGGAAACCATTTTGAAAAAAAGGGAAAACTATCGAGACGCATTCGCAGGATTTGACCCGGAAAAAATTGCTAAATTTACAAAAAGAAGAATCATGAAGTTATTAGATGACCCAGGAATTGTCCGTAATCGATTAAAAATAAATGCCACAATTTCTAATGCTAAAGCTTTTTTAATTGTTCAGCAAGAGCACGGAAGTTTTGACGACTATATCTGGGGATTTGTAAATAATAAAACGATAACAAACCACTTTGAAAACATTACAGATTACCCGAGTAAGACCACGCTGAGTGATACTATAGCCAAGAACTTAAAAAAGCGAGGCTTTAGCTTTGTTGGCAGCACAATAATATATGCGTATATGCAAGCGATTGGTATGATGGATGATCATACGACGGACTGCTGGGTAAGACAAAAAGCACTTGAAAAATGGTCTGTGTACATGGTGCTCTGTCATAATGATTCTCTTTATACCGGGATTGCAAAGAATGTAAAAGCTCGATTTGAAGAGCATTGTGCTCAAGGCGCAAAATCAGCAAAGTACCTAAGAGGTAAAGGACCATTAAAATTAGTTTATCAAGAAGAAGTAGGCTCACAATCGAGCGCTTTAAAAATTGAATGTTTGATCAAAAAATTATCTGCTTCTAAAAAAAGAGAATTAATTGAACTGGGTCGGTATGAGCATTTATTGGGGGAAGCTCTGAAATAATGCCATCATTAAAACTAAATAAAATAAAAAATATTGACATTATTGGAGATGTTCACGGTTGCTATGATGAGTTATGTTTATTATTAGGCAAGCTAGGTTATACGCTAGATGAAAGTTGTCTCTTGAGGAATCAACCTGCACTAAAACATGCACAAAATAGAACCGTTGTTTTTGTCGGTGATTTGGTGGATAGAGGACCCAAAATTAAAGAGGTCTTATTATTGGCCATGAATGTATTACAGCATTGTAATGGCTATTGTGTTCTAGGAAACCATGAAGACAAACTGCTTAGGTACCTCAAAGGCAATCCTGTCAATATTGGCGCAGGACTTCAGACAACCATTGATCAAATTACGACTGCATCGACAGAATTCAAAGCATCATTAAAAAATCTGCTCGACAATCTACCCACACACATTATGTTTGATGATAATAAATTAGTGGTTGTTCATGCTGGGTTAAAAGAAAAGTACCATGGCGTTAACTCTATTCGGGCGCGGGTATTTGCTTTGTATGGTGATGTCACGGGAAAAAAAGACAATCTTGGTTACCCCATAAGAGGGGATTGGGGAAACGATTATAAGGGTAAAGCATATGTTGTTTATGGGCATACGCCTATAGATATTGCAAAATGGATCAATAATACTATTTGTATTGATACAGGCTGTGTATTTGGTCATAAACTAACCGCATTAAGATACCCGCAATTAGAGTGGGTTGAGGTCAGTGCTAAAAAAATATACTTTAAAAAAGAATCTGTTAAATAAGGATAATAAATAAGGACAAAATATGTTACCAGATGAAGAGCAGGTTGATGATAGCTTAGAAATATGGGCATGTAATAACTTAGTGCGCTAATATTCTACCAGCGCACTAGAGAGAGAGATTTTAAAATCCAAAAATCAAACTTAGAAATCCAGTGGGACCTGGATGTGCGCCACGTTTAGAATTGGCCACTAGTGGTTGAGATAAAGTTAGCTCAACCATAGTACGTATTGCAGTAGTACGGTGAAGCTCATAGCCAAGCGTCCCTTCGGCAAAGATACCGGTGAAATAGGTTTTTTCTATTAGATTTCTAGGGCCTTTTTGCGCGATAGATCCCCAACTAAATCCACCCCCATAGTAAATACTATCACTGCTATTTGGATTAACAAAAGCCAAATATGTAATTTTGGGTAAGCTGAAAAATATGGTTTTGAAACCGCTGTCAGACTTATGTGTTCCCCAAGCTGTACTAATTTCTATCGCAGCATCACCGACTTCATAGCGTTTGCCTACAGAAATTAATGGCATAGAGGCGTTATGTTTACCTGATTGAGCTATACCGGCACCGAGTTTGATTTGGTATAGATTGCCGGGGTTATTAGATTCATAACGCGTTACACCACGATCTAGATCGCTGTAGTTTTCAGCTAGAACAGCAGAGGAACAAAAGAGTGATGATAAAGCAACAGCATACAATAGCTTTTTCATAGTTAGATCCTTAGGTATTATTGTTTTCAAGCCGAAAACTAACATATTGAATGAATGAATTCAAACTTTCATACTTTCACCGGTATTTTTGTTAATATCGGTTATACTTAGTTAGTTGTTTGTTTCAAATTCACACACTAGTAAGTTAAATCGCAAACAAGGATGGTTCGCATATGGATGCATCAACGATTCATGCCTTTTTATTGGGCAGCCTAGAAGTTTTATCGGGATTATTTGTTCTTATTTTAGCTGCTGTTTTTTTGGTTATTATTTGTCTTTATATTTCTGACAAAAGACAACATCAGCATGCCATTAGACATAACTATCCTGTCATTGGTCGCTTTAGATATATTTTAGAAGAATGGGGCACTTTTTTTAGACAGTATTTTTTTTCTATGGATAGGGAAGAAATGCCATTTAATAGAGCGGAGAGAAGCTGGGTATATAGAGCGGCTAAAAACGTTGATAGAACAATTGCTTTTGGCTCGACTAGAAATTTGACTCATGTTGGTACGATTATTTTTGTTAATTGTCCATTTCCAACTTTAACAGAAGATGCTGTTGCGCCATCAGAAGTCATCATTGGTCCGCATTGTGAGAACCCGTATGCGGCAAAACATTTTTTTAATATATCCGGCATGAGTTATGGTGCCATATCTAAGCCTGCAGTCAAAGCCTTGTCAAATGGTGCTAAAGCTTCTGGTTGTTGGTTAAATACGGGCGAAGGAGGCTTATCTTCTTATCATTTAGAGGGGGGCTGTGATTTAGTATTTCAAATTGGTACTGCAAAGTATGGCGTTCGAGATCACCATGGTAATTTATCAGAAGAAAAACTGATTGAAGTTGCGAGTCATCCGGAAGTCAAAATGTTTGAAATAAAACTTAGCCAGGGAGCCAAACCCGGTAAAGGTGGTATTTTACCCGGTAAAAAAGTCAATGCGGAAATTGCTAAAATTAGAGGTATCCCAGAAGGGCAAGATTCTATCAGCCCTAATGGACATGTAGAGATTTCTTCAATAGAAGAGTTATTAGATTTTATTGAAACGGTACGTAGGATTACGAAAAAGCCAGTGGGTTTTAAGTGTGTATTGGGCACGGTAAGTTGGTTAGACAGACTATTTGAAGAAGTGAAACGTAGAGGCGAAGAGTTTGCCCCTGACTTTATTACTTTAGATAGTGCTGATGGTGGCACAGGTGCTGCACCACAGGCTTTAATGGATTATATGGGATTGCCTATACAGGAGAGCTTGCCATTTTTAGTGGCAAAGTTGAAAGATCATAATCTACGAGACCGCATCAAAATTGTTTGCGCAGGAAAAATGCTCACCCCTTCTCGTGTTGCATGGGCTCTAGCAATAGGCGCTGACTTTGTCCAGTCTGCTCGTGGCTTTATGTTTGCTTTGGGTTGTATTCAGGCATTAAAATGTAATCAGGATACTTGCCCAACGGGTGTGACGACGCATAATAAGAAATTGCAGGCCGGCTTAGATCCTAAAAGTAAAGCTGTCAGAGTGGCACAATATCAACAAAACATTACTTACGAAGTTGGAATGATAGCACATTCCTGCGGTGTCAAAGAGCCTAGACAATTGGGCAAAAGACACATTCGTGTTATTAGTGATCAAGGCGTTTCTGTTGCTTTAGACTAGATATATTTAGAAATAATATAGGGAAATATTATGAATCAAAAATGGATAATGCCATTATTAATGGTAAGTGCTTTGAGTATGACTTTTTCAGTAGAGGCTCGTAAGCCTGAAAATGGTAAAACACCGCCAGCCGCGGCTATTGAAACCTGCCAAGGCGGGACGGATGGAGATAGCTGTACTATGACGGGCAAAGAGGGTGATAATTTAGAGGGTACGTGTCGCACAGTACCGACTGGAGAGTTTGCTTGTGTACCCAATCATCACAAACGAGACAAAAGCGGGCATGATCATAGTGCCCACTAGTGTGAAGTAAAAATAGAATAAAAATAATAATAAGGAAGTAGTTGTTGAATATTATATTAAAAGCAAAATGTATGCTTTGGTTATTTGGGCATTTAAAAGTGCCCATGATAGCCTACGTCAAACCAAAAATAATGGAAATCTCAGAAGAAAAATTAATTATTAAAATTAAACTTCGGCGCAGAACTAAAAATCATCTTAATTCTATGTATTTTGGCACCTTAGCTGTGGGGGCTGATATTGCGGGAGGTTTATTGGCATTGTTTTTTGCTGATAAATCTAAAAGAAAGATTTCTCTGGCTTTTAAGTCATTTAAAGCTGATTTTTTAAAACGCCCAGAAAGTGATGTTTATTTTGTTTGCGAAGAGGGTGCCAAAATCAAAGATATGGTTGAGCGTTCTGATAAACAAAAAGAGCGTATTAATGAAATGTTAGAGATAGAAGCTTTTACGAATTATTACGATAAAAAAGAAAAAGTAGCAGATTTTGGTTTAGAGCTATCTGTTCGAGTAAAGAATTAAGTCGGACAACTTAATTTGATGTTAATACGTTGCTGCTTTTAAGTAAATTTGATTAACTGACCTATCATTGGTAATATGTAAAAACAACTGATTTAAATAGAGATTTTATATGAGCGAAAATTTATTAGATCCAAGACCAAAGGCAATATTACACGCATACTCAAGAGAGCTAGGCAGATGTTCCCCCGCTTTTGGGTTAACAATTGAAGAGCTGCGCGCCAGTGAGCGTTTAGGTGGCTCTGTTACTGAAGGGTACTTAAGATTAGTGCAAAATGCGATTGATAGTGGCCAAGGAATTGAGGACATCAAATCTCAAGCTCCGGATCAAATTATGCGTCTCTTAGAGCTTGAGTTTCGTGGTATCAATCCTGATGGGGAAGATGAGTTAGATATAGCATTGAAAAAACAGCCATCCCCTAGACCAAGAAGGTAGCGATCCAAACTGTATTGTTTTTTAAAAAAGCTGGTTACCCCGGCTTTTTTTATGTCTGCTCTTAACATATTAACAAGACACCCACGTTAAGTTTATTGACTTTTGACCTTAAGGGTGTGATCATTCACTCGCTCAGAAGGTAAATAAATACTAAAACAGAGGGTAAAATAAAGTAATGAAAGATCTTAATAGCATTGAAATTCAGTCCGTTTCTGGTGGATTTATTGGCCCGCATACGTTCGATGGTTTATTTGAAGCTATTTTTGTGCTGGCAGGTGCTACAGCTGCTGCAACCTTTGTTATTGGCTTGGGGCTTGGTTTAGGGGGGAGCTATCTTTACAGTTATACAACAACCTCATCCCGCTAGCTTTAGAGTTGTTGTTTTGCTAGCATTAGTGTAGTGCTAAAATTTGCAAGGATGCTTCTATGACGATTTCTAATCAAGACGTTTATGATCGAATGGGCGTTCTAGATTCTGCGATGTCCACTTGGGCAGAGGCCGAAAATCTTTGGCTCAGAGCACATGAAAATTTCAAGCAAGGTTATTTAGATGCTATTTATCCTTCCCTGATTATTAAAATGACAGAGGGAATGGATATGGGTATACAGCAAATGAATACAGCTTTTAGAGCGCTTTCGCAGGTGTATGATCAGTATGCAAGCAATCCAAAATTTGTCAGCCAATACAATGATAGAATCGAAATGCTAGGCATCATACAGGAGGAGATTCAAACCCATATGCAAGATTTACAAAAGGTTATGACAGTCAATAGTGATATTGCACCAGATAGTTATAATCGTTTCCACCCTGAATATAGTGATCGCTTCAAACAAGGTGATGCGCGAGTTCAAGAGCTTGTCGAATTTTTAGAGCAGACTAAAGTGATCATGCAAAGCGCAATACCTTCGCAAAGGCCTAAGGCCAAGATGTAACTCTTTGCCTAATCTTTTTATTCGAAGGGGTTTTTGCGTTTGTAACATAAAAACATCATCCATGATGCGTCTTATTTACAGTTTTTGACGGGAGGTCGCTTTTTATAGCTGGGATTAGGTTCTTCCAAATTCTTAGGTTCTTCCGAATTCTCAGGCCGATGGTTTATTTGATTCGAATAGATTAATACAGGTTGCGCGCTACAACTTTCTGCGAGCTGTTCAAGCTCTTGCGTTGCTTCTAGACTCTTCAATAAATTTAAAAATCCCTGGTAATCTATCAGTTTTTCTAAAAAACCGTCTTGTTCAGTTTGCAACACTAAATTGAGGTCTACCATAGACGCTATTTTTTCTCGAAGCAATTCTACATGCTCAGGAAACGGAACTAGAATATATTCAATACTTGAAAAGTCAGGATTAGAAGGTGGGCTTTTACCTTGTGTGGAATAAATAAGATAATAAGGGCCATGGCATAGCGGTGATATATTCGGAAGGCCATCTAAAAAGGCGCCCCAATTTGTGCTAGCAGCCAATACCTTGTTGCTCATCAGCATTAATAAAATGTTTGATAGTCCACCTTTAGCTTCCTCTACCCCGTGTGCAATAATATCGTGACCATACGAGTTCTTGAGAGAATCTAGAACAAAAGATTTTTTACATTCTGTTTCCTTTATACATTTATATGGGATTCTAAAAAGGTTTTTAATTAATTCTCTAGCCTGCTTGGGGCGTCCAACGGTAAGATGCTTAGGTGATGTGACTTTCTTTAATTCCTCTCGTATAACGCCATAATCGAGGGCATCAGAGTCCTCTTGATAAAACGAAGGGTAAAATGATTTGAGCATTGCCGTAACATCATCAGGCGTCAAATCATCAGTCCAGTGTGATCTCTTAGCGAAGAGTGTTTCAAAATTAAAGTCTAGCATGGGATACATCCGAAAATAAACATTAAGAAATAGCCAGTTATTCTAACATAATTAATGTTATTTAGAAGGTTTACTGCGAGCTAATATACGAGTTGAATCATAAGGTTACAGTAGCGTGCAAGTCCCTCGGGCTAAAAACCATATTACATGCCCATTCCTAAGTAGAAACATGGCATTTAAGTGGGTTAGCAGTGATATTCGGCTCAAGCTCTTTCAATAAAATATTGATTTCCTCTGCACGTTTTTGTTTTACTTTGTTTTTATGGATATCGGACATAGGTGTTGCACTGGATAATGGTGAGCCTAGCTCATCTATTTCATCATCTGGTTTAGATAGTAAATTTAATAATTCCGACACGCGATTTAATTTGGCTTCTACTGCATTATTTTCTACGCTGCTTTTTGTTATCGATTGATTGTTTAAAAATTGAGCAACGACTAATAAAAATTTTCGTTGCCACTCAGGACTGCCGCTTTGCTTTTGTAAGAAAACATTTGCTTGCTCGCTGGGTGTGAGTGGGACTGCTTGAGCTGCGTCTTGGTTTTGTCTTTGTAGGCTATGTGATTTTTTGTCTAAATATTTTTTTAAACTTTCTATTTTACCATCGCGTAAGTCATCGGAAATGGTCAGTAATTTAATATGTGATTTATGACTCTTGAGTTTGGGATATTTTCGTTCAAATTCTGACTGTAAGAACTCAATGGTATTATTCAGTGTATTTTGATTGTCAAAAGCTGTTTTTAAATTTTCATCGGTTAATAATTTTTTTATTTCATTGGGTGTAAAATATAATTTTGTATGCGGGGTTTCAAAATATCGGTTGAAAGCATAATCTAAACCTTTGCTAGCAGCGACGGCGCCCAGGGATGATAGTATTAATGCAACCGTTAAAATAGCACTGACATACGCTGCCCCCGGAAGAAAGCCCATAATTTGCAAGTATACACTTTGTAAATTCAGCCCAAGGTCGGGTAGTATTACGGTCGGTAGCAGCACACCTAAAATGGTTGCGGCTGTAGTCAAGCTGCCCCTTAAACCGCATTTTACACGATGTATTTTTCCTATGGGTTTGGATGAGAAAAAAATCTTTAGGTCGTGGGTAATGACTCTAGGCCCTAAAGTACCCCAACGATTGATAAAACCAAAGACACGGTCTAAAACGCTATTAAAGCCGTATCGGCCATGATTATCAAGATCAGCAAGATCTTCTTCTAACATAATTACACCGAATAATATTTGATATTTTTTATATAGCAATATCATAAAAAACAGTGCATTCATATTAGTTAGAAAGTCTTACCAATATCATTCGCTAAGATTCTTAATTAGCTTTTAGTTTAGATGTTTTTGATTTTGAGGCTTGTTCATTAAGATCTTGTTCAATTCTTTCAGATTGTGTGTCAGCTAAACTATCATTGGCAGCAGATATTATTATAGGCTTTGGGTTTTGCTGCAAAGCAGCGTCAACAGTCGGTTCAATTTCAAACACTTTCGGGTTATCTTTGTTAGACTCAGATTGAAGTGTCAATTCCGGGAAAAAATAATCTGATATAACGTCGATAGCGTTTAAGCCTAATGTAGCGACGCTGGCAAAAAATGCCAAGGTAAATAAGGCGGAAGGTATGCCAATTGGCGCGGTGAGAACGACAATCGCACTGATTGCTATCAGTAAGACTGCGGCTGCGCTGACTGAACCTCGATTAACGAAAGAAGTTTGTGTCTCATTTTGAACTTCACCTGGGAGCAAGTTATTTTCATACTCATTATCTGTTAGATTGTACACTTTGCAATATTCTGCTTGAGTCAATTCTAATGTGGCGGCATGAATACTATAAGTTCCAAAGCAATCAAGATTTGATTTAGCATTATCATAAAATAATTTTTCGGTGTATGCTGCACGCTGTATGGTATAGTCTGTACAGATTTTTTTATTGATACCTGCTTCATCGTCTGCTAGATATGTTTTCCAGTGGCCACCAGTATATTCTAAGCTAGAAATGCTAGCGACAGTATAGGGCTCTGCTTCTTGTGTGCCTAGCCTGAGGGGAGTAATGTCTCCAAAACCAGTTACTAGTTGATTCACTCCCTGTGCATCACCCGGCATACGAAACTGGGCAGAAATATTAAATAGTTTAGTAAATGCTTTTAGCTCAAGAACACCAGCAACAGTTGTATCTAGAGCAACGCCATTGTGACCTCGTAACCAAAATGCGAAACCAGTTGTTTGGAACCATTCTGTAAGCGCAATTTTTCTTATGTCTATATCAGTACCGACATCCATCACAGCCGCTCTTAATTTAGACTTAATTTCTGTCATGCCTGAAAAATGAGCAGGGTAATTTATATCATCAACCGTTGAGATATCTAACGTATATTCCACGGCTTGTGTGAGTTCTCCTAAAACAAGGTGTTTAATTGCGTCATCATTTTCTATTTTGTTGATGATAAATTCTCTGGCAACAGGTCCCATTAACTGCTGATATTTGACCCAATCAATCGTTTCGTCATCAATGCGAAAATGTTCTAAAATAATAGTAAAAATTTCATCAATGGTTGCATCTGTAATATCCTGGACATCAGCAGGTAGTTTTTCGCCGAAGTTAAGTGAAGGCTCGAATTTGCCCACTTCGCCAAATAAAGCCGCGAGTTGAGTGCTAGTTGTTTTATTTCTGGGTAAGGTGCCATTAAGCCAATCTACAGCCAATCGAGTCATAATCGAATTGTAAAAACAATTGCCATCACCTAAAGCGTTGAATGTAAGAGCCATAATGAATACCTATCAATTATTGGAAGGGGGGAAATTAATAGGAATTCTATCATGTTGGGCTGTTTATGATAAGTTTTAGTTTACTTAATAACTACAGTTTGTCTTGTTTCTATAACCGTCTGTCTGATTCTTATTGAGTTCTCTTAACAACTTATATAGTTAATCGGCTAATTGGGTTTTATTTCACTAAAGCAGATGAGCTTGTGTTGGGGCTAGGTTATAATGGGTGCAGTTAAAAATAATCGACTATTTGAGCTAAAAATAATATTATGCCTAAGCTTGTAAGTACACCCATTAATCTTCAATCTGCAGCAAGTGGTCAAAAATATCAAACCGATGCAGGATTTAATGCTATTCGAGATGGGATTAAACAAAAGCCTTCTAATTTGCCAACTAAGCCTATGCGCAAACCCCCGTGGTTACGAATTAAGATAGGGCAATCTGAACAATATGAAACTGTAAAAGGCATTGTGCGAGAGCATCGTCTCAGTACCGTCTGTGAAGAAGCCAAATGTCCTAACATGCATGAATGTTGGGCGCATGGTACAGCAACCATTATGTTAATGGGGCACGTTTGTACCAGAGCTTGTAGATTCTGTTCCGTGGATACCGGTAACCCCAAGGGATGGTTGGATTTAGAAGAGCCTGATAATACCGCCAAATCTGTTAAATTAATGAATTTAAATTATGTGGTTTTAACCTCGGTGGATAGGGATGATTTAAATGATGGTGGCGCAGAGCATTATGCAAAAACCATTATGGCAATTAAACAATTATCGCCAGGGACGAAAGTGGAAGCGCTAACAGGTGACTTTCAGGGAAACTTCGATGATGTGCAAACAGTACTGGATTCTGGCGTTGATGTATTTGCTCAAAATGTTGAAACGGTGGAACGTTTAACCCACCCTGTACGCGATCCACGTGCGAGTTACCAGCAAACGCTAGATGTACTAGCCTACGCCAAACGATCGCGGCCGAATATGATTACTAAAACAAGCTTGATGTTAGGTTTTGGAGAAACAAAAGCAGAAGTGCTTGCGACAATGGATGATTTGCGGGCCATTAATGTTGATGTTTTAACTTTGGGGCAATATTTACAGCCCACTAAGAATCACATTGCGATTGAACGTTATGTTACGCCAGAAGAGTTTGAAGCATACAGAACGATTGGTTTGGAAAAAGGCTTTTTTGAAGTCGCCTCTGCGCCGTTTGTACGCTCAAGCTATAGAGCGGATAGAATTTTTGCTAAAGATAATTTAGGTCTGGGTGAAAATTCAAAGTAGAGTAAAACAGCCTGGTATTTTGTTATATAGTGTTTTCTATAAAGGTTGGGCTATAAATACCAGGTTTTAATTTGTTGGATAATATCGTCAGACTCTAGCATAAATGTATTACCTATTTTTAGGCAGGGTACTTGGGTTGTGCCCGACAGTTGGGTCATTTCTTTAAACGCTTTTTCATCTTCCCAAACATCTACGACTGAAATAGCGATATTATTTTCATTTAAAAAATAAATCACTTTATGGCAAAACCCACAGCTGGCGCCTATATACAAAATAAGCTCATGTTTTGGAGGTTGGGAAGAAGTCGTTGTTGGCATAATTTAGAAATCCATGATGCTTTAACATCTATAATAGGTAAAGTGCAGAATACCGTAATGGTATGTCAGTTAACGTTACTTCGTCAAATAATAATTTGCCACTATAATCTTAACTTCGGCACAACAAAAAGATTTATTTCTAATAAGCTATTGATAATTTTGCTTGGATGCTAAATAATTGCGCGTAATCTATTAATGTTTTAGTTGGTTAGCGAATACCAATATCTGACAATACTGAATGGTTGTAAAAATGAAAAAAAATAAATATACAAAATTAGCTCTATTAGCACTCGCTTTCACAAGTCAAGTTGCTTTCGCTCACACGGATCATGTCAAAGCGGATGGCGGCATTGAAATTTATCGCTCTGCTGATAATGATTACTGGTTCAGTTTGCACGGTATTGCAAAAGTAGATGCTGTTGTTTTCGCAAATAAGCATAAAGATAGGCAGGGTGAATTTCCTGGAGGCACGAACATTCGAGCTGTGGAAACCAACTTTAATGGTGGCATTGGTGAAGACTTAAGCTATGCTGTTTCGCTTTCTTTTGAAAGTGGCGTGAGCGTAAGCGATGCATTTTTTACTTACCATGGTTTTGACCATATGGAATTTAGCTTCGGACAAGTTATTTCACCATTTTGTTTAGAGAATGCGAATAGTGGTAAATGGATTCCATTTATGGAGAGGAGCTTGCCCATCACAGCACTAAAACCGTGTATGGGGATTGGTGGTTTATTCCATCATTGGGGTGATAATCATGCCTTTATTTTATCATCTACAACACCATTGCATGGTAGTAATAAAGACTCCGGAGCAATCAAACATCGTTCCGATAACTTAACCAATACGGCTCGTTTAGTTTATGCGCCTGTGAAGTGTGATGAAAGAGTGGTTCAATTTGGCGTTTCTGGCGTTTATGCTGACAATAGCCCAACTTTCAGAGATGGCTCACCTAACAGCGATGGACGTCGTTTTAGCACTAGACCTGAAATTAAAGCCCGTAATACGATGGCTTTAGTCGATTCTGGTAATATGCTTGAAATTGATCATTACTATGAATGGGGTGTAGAAGCTGCTAGCCAGTGGGGACCATTGGTTGTACAGTCAGAATTTTTACAAGCCAATATTCACAGACGCGATAAGCCTACTTTGAACTACTATGGCTGGCATGCTCAAACTTCATATGTACTCACAGGTGAGCATAGAGAACATAAAATGAAGACAGGTTCTTTTGGGAAAATCACCCCTAAATGTAAGAGCGGTGCTTGGGAAGTTGCGGCACGTTATAGCATGGTTAACTTGAATGATGAAGATGTGCATGGTGGTAAAGAAAATAACTTTTCTGTCGCGCTTAATTGGTATGTTAATAAAAACTTACTGATTCGTACAACTTATATTTATGCGAACATTGACCCAACTCAAGCATTAGGTGCGGCAAGAAACCCAAATCCTGCTAAAAGACATATGAACATCTTTGGTATGCGTACACAATTTATTTGGTAGTTTTAGATTACATTGCGTTTGGCTAATATTAGAAAAGGGCTGTTTTATCTCTACGATAATCAGCCCTTTTTATATTTTAGTAGAATAGGCCATTGAAAATATTGAATCTATGCTGTAGAACTTAATATATGCGTAACGCACTATTTATACGAAGGCATTTGAATGACTTATTTTAATGAGTTCTTGGCACTGGCTGCCATTGCATTTTTAGGCGCGTTAGCACCAGGGCCTGATTTTATCATCGTTACTTTTCATAGTTTGAAGTATGGGCGTAAGGCGGGATTTTATACAGCATTCGGTGTTGGTTTGGGTTGCTTAATTCATATCACATATTGCGTTGCTGGAATTGGCTATATCGTCATGCAGTCTGTTTTACTGTTTAATATTCTAAAATATGTAGGCGCAGCCTACTTAGTTTATATTGGGGTAAAGGCTTTATTGGCCAAATCCACTTTACCTAATATGGAGCAGAATCAGTATAAAAGTGAGCAGGCTAATCACTTCTCATCTTTTACTGTTATGAAAAAAGGGTTTTTGGTTAATGCATTGAACCCCAAAGCAACACTATTTTTTGTGAGCGTATTTAGCCAAGTGATCAGCCCAGAGACTCCTTGGATCATACAAGCCAGTTATGGTTTAGAAATGGCGCTGATTGGGCTGATATGGTTTTGTTTATTATCTATTATTTTAACAACCCCTAAACTCAAAATGCAGCTGAATAAAATGCAAAAGGTGATTGATAAATTATTGGGTGGCTTTTTAGTTGCGCTGGGATTGAAAATTGCGACTATATCTCAATAAACATTTAGGAATGGTCTGGTAATTCCAGCATTTTAACGGCTGCAACTGCGTGATGTTCCGCGCAATTACCGACTGAATAACTGACACTTTGCTCAGCTCCTGAGCGCTCATTCTCAATTCTACCTGCATAGCATAGCCTCCTTGTTAGCTTTTTTTTAGTGTATGAAAAAAACTAACTGACTGTTTTTGCAGGACATTTCTAAATTGCGGCTACACAGCCTAAAACGCACAGAACTTTTTACCATATTTACCGCTCTATATTTGTAGATTTAATACAATAATGGATATAGATATGCCTGATTCTGCTGAACCAGCACCAATCACCTCTGGCTTAGATGCTTCGCATTTGAATTGGGAAGCTTTGCCTGATGGTAGTTACAAGGTCACATTAACAGATAATGGCGAAAAAAAACTTAAAGATTCTTTGACAGAAACTGAGAGTGGAAACTTAACGCCAGTATTAGAAGAAAGTCTATATGACGAACTGGTGGCAGATGCGCAGAAAAAATCCGCATTGGAACAATATCTAAGGGGAAAATCAAGAATTACATATGAGGTGATTCTTCAAGACTTACTTGCAAAGCAAATGTTTGATACTTTAAACGAGCTAATAGATGCCATGGAGGGTGAGTGTTTGGATGAGTTTTTGAAAGATGATGAGTTTGATGAGGCATTCTCAAAGCTTGGTGCCCAAGCATATGCTGGTGTTGATCATACACCAAAATATAGTGAGTTGCGCGAATTTTTGACAATATTCGCAAAAGTCGCCAATGAGAAAAAAATTCAGTTTGAATCTGAAAAAGATCATAATGCAAAATCGTATAACAGCATAAAGCGCAGCCTGGATCAAATTGGGCTGTTATATAAGTATGATATTCCAAAGCTGGCACAGGGTGTCAGCTCAATTCTTACTTTGAAAGAATCAAAACATATAAAGAAGCCAGTCAAAAAATCTTGGTTTTGGAGATTGATAGATAAAATAAAAGTATTTTTTGGTAAGGAAACGCAGGAAACTTTAGAACAAGAACTGCATAGATTGGGCTCAATGGAGAAAGCCGCCACAAAAATGGTGGGAGACAGTGTTGCCGGGAAGTTTAACAATAATGCCAAAGAGCATATTAAGTTTTTAAGAGCAAACAAAGAGTCCAGGCAAAAACGCGAAGATGGAAAAAGGGTAAACTTTACATTACCAACGACTGAAATAGACGAACAAAAAAGCGCAGTGGCATCAGTTTCTAAAATGGGCGTTGTCAAAGGTGCGGTAAAAATAGCGGGAATGGCGGTTGCTGGCATCGCAGCAGAAAATGACCCTTTTGGAAAGATAAGGCAATATGGTGTAGATGAAGAAGTACAAGCAACGACACTAGCAGAACATATTAATGATGCCTTTACATTTGAGGCAAAAAGGCAAGCGTTTGAAACGATGATGCAGTTTACAAGAGATATGTATATCATGGGAGATCAGCTATACGCCCATGGAGATGATCCAAGTATTAAAGAATCCATGTCATTAAAAGCATTAGGCTTTGAACGTCTTGGTGAAGATGATTTTAGCGACTTTATAACGCGGCTATCTAAATCGTTGGGCTTTGATATAGGAGCCTATAAAAAAGCAAATCCAGATTTAAAAGATGTGGATGAGTTAGGGGTTGCTGTGCACTTATTATTCAATGCCGATGAATCTATGCGAGAGGAAGCGTTCAAGCAGTTCGTAGCAGGTAATGAGGTGGAAGGTATTGGTTTGCAGTTTGCTTCAGACGCCTTTAATAAAGAATTTAACAAAATGAAATCTGCTCAAGAATCAGACATAGCGGACTCCGATAATTATTTTTATCTATTGGATCTTAATAAGCAAGTGATAGAAGATCTCTGGATGAAAAGTATTACTAAAAATGCAGTGCATGCAGCATTAGCGCAAACTGGGATTGAAGCAAAATATTACAATCCAGAAGCAAAAGGTGCAAAAACAAGGGTTACAGCTGCACTTAAAGAGCAATTAGTATCTGCGTTGCCGGCTTGCATGGAAAAATATATGGGTTCTGCGGTTCAAAAAAGAGAACTCGCTCAAAAAATGAGTGCTTCATATTGTCAAGGTATCAAGGAAGAATACGATAGGCGATATGAAGAAGTACACCCCAGCCTGGCAGAGGCGCCTCCTAAAGAGAAATCTTATTTGGGAATGGCAAATGATTATTTTTGGTGGTTTGCAGGCTATGATGTGGCTGACCAAAAACCCAAAGGTAAGTATGATAAGCCTCCTTTGTATGCTCAAGCGGTAGAGCATCGTAAAGGGAAATGGGAAGCTGCTGAGGCAAGGGTAAAAGAAGCGGGGGTGCCCGTAGCGGTTAGGAACGAACTCACAGAGATTGTCAGAAGAAAAACAAATAAAGTATGGCAAAAGCAAGCAAAACATACAACCAAGACTATTTTAGACTGGGGTGGCATAGCATTTCTTCAAGACTTAAATGATACACTCACTTTAAAATATGCAGAACTTCAAGAACAACAAGCTCATCCCAAATTAATTGCAGAGGTGGGCGCTCAATTATCTATTTTGGCTGATGTGGTTCAGGACTATGAGTCAACCCCGGATAAATTCATGAAAATGGAACTGGATGAATTTAAAATATTTTCAGACGCTATTCACTCAGCTGTGACTATAAAATATAGTAAAGGTGATTTTGCAAATGTTGATGAGCAAGCAGATATGTATATGGCCATGATGGCGCTTAATCAGCTCAACGCTATTTATCTAACACCCGAAATCGCTTTAAGATTATATGAGGATGTTTTGCCTACAGATTTTGATGAAATACCCGCAGGTAAAATGTCTGCAATCTCCAAATTGGCGATTGGCAAGGTCGCAGAAATTGGTGATAAAATGCTCAAGGACGCAATGTCGGGTCCGATAAAGCAGTTTGAGTATTTTGCGGAACAAAGACAACATGCATTATCAGGCACACCATTGTCGAATATTGCTGATGAATCGGAACAATCACAATCATGGCTATCTTGGGGGGCAAGCACCGCATGGTCATTGTTTTCTGGAACGGCTAGCTTTTCTGCAAATGCGATCAGTCGTTATACTAATCTGCCTTTGGCGGATGTGAGAACAAGCGAAGAACTAAATCAAATGTTAGTGGAAAGCACACAAGAATACATTCGAGGTGAGTTTTTTGATTCCAGCAGCCATGTTGTTATGGAATTATATGATTTAATAAGGTGCGAAGAAAAGTTTGAATATCTACAAGGACTAATTGGTGATGAACAACACATCAATCCTTTTGCTGAGTATGGCTTTGGTAATAAAGAAGATATGTTAAGATTCATTGATGAATTATCGCAAGATTTAGGCTTTGACAATGCAAAAGAATTATATCAACTAAAAACCTCTGAAGGTCGAGAAGATATCGCAAAGCTGGAAATATTAAAATCATCGTTTGCAGCTCTAAGAAAAACAAAAGAGGAGAGAGAGCGAGATCCTTTTGTTTCGGCCAAGTTAACGATACGAGCTGAAAATAAAAGACTAATAAAAAAATCACAAAAGAAAGGTAAGGAAAAGTTAAAAAATTCGGCAAATTATATGGTGGTAATGTCGTCTCTAGATGCCATGGCGGGTGCCGTTGAATTAGCACAAAGAGAAACACTAGCGGTTGAACTATTAATGCCAGAAGCAGACAAAATATTGGGGCTTGGCAAAGAGCAAGTTGGGTTATGGGATACTTTAGTCGCAGCTGGGGAGCAACGTGCCAAAGAATATGGTAATGATAAGCTGCGTCAAGGCGTTGCAGCTCAATTAAGTGATTCTATTACTAGAGCAAAGCATTTTCCAACGGCTATGATTGATGCGGTTGCAAACAGTCTAGATAGTAAACTAGCGCAAGCTTATAGTGCCACCGTCATAGAAGAAGATGTCATTGATGAGTTTATCGCTAAAACAGGCGCTACAGATAAAGCAATAGAATTTTTCGATCAGCAAATCCCTAAAAACATTCAGCCTTATGTTCTAAATGCTTTGGCAGTACACATCGTGCAGGTTAACCAACCTGAATTTTGTGAGCAATTGTTAGAGCTAGAAAGAAATAAATTAGGTGATGTAGATGAGCAGATATTTTGGCAGGATTTATTGCTCAATGCTTTTTCAGAACAAAACCATGAGTTTGCTGCGACGATAATTGCGGAGCATATACCGGATGAGTTAAAAGGGAAAGTTATTTCAGAACTAGTCGATCAGTTCAACAAAGATCCCAAAGTAAGTATGGATATTATGTTGACTATTTTATGCTTAGAACCAGAAAAATTAAGTAATAGTCATATTGCGTTAATAGAGAGCATTAATTACAATTGTGGCCTTGAGTATGATGAATATGACAAGAGGATTGCAGAAACAAAAAGAGGCTGGTCACAAATGGTTTCAGATAATGATGGTGCCATATTGGATGACATAAGAGGTATTTATGTATTTATGGATAATTTAGGGCAGCAGATTGAAAAGGAAATGATATATATTCAAGAGAAACTAGAAACGTTTAATGACCCTACAGAGCTAACAAAATTAAAAATACAAGCGCATGTTCAGAAGCTAGAGTCATACGAAAAAGCCTTAGGTAATTTTGATAATATAAAAAATATGTGGATGATGCAGGCCGAAAGACAGGACAAGAAAGACGAAGAGGGTAATTATTATACGTTGTCAAATTACCCTCTTCAAACAGAAGGTAGGAGAGAGGATAATATCTCTGTTTGGGAAGCAGAAATCAGTGATGGCTTAGAAGAGGCGGCTAGTATCTTAGAACAAACACGACAAGCTTTAGATAAAGCTAAGCAAAAGTTTGCCGTTGTTGAAAAGCCAGATCTCAACCAAAAACTTGAAGGCGAACCCAAGCAAAAAGGAAAAGTCAAAATACACTAATCAAAAATTAGCGCAATATTTTCTCTAACTCATCGTGCTTTAACAATAATTTTCGGATTAAGCACTTTTTAAAAACAAGTGCAATTGCCCTGAATTGGAACTAATTAGCTGTCTTCATACTCTAATGTTTGTATTTCACATATAATTGGGGATAGGTCATTAAGGCGGTAAAATAAATGACAAAGAAAGCAAAGAAAGCAAAGGAAATAAAGGAAGTAAAGAAAGCAAAGGAAGCAATGAAACCTGTACATCAAAATCAGTTTTTACAAGACGCAGCAAAGCATGTGAAGTCTTTGTCTAAACCGTTAGAAGAGAAAACAAACATTAAATTGTGTTCTTATAACGTTGGATATGATAGTAATAAAGCATTTTATTTACCTGCTGATCTTGAATTTGCAGAATTTCGTTCTAAACTTGACCTGCCCCTACCAGGTACTTTTTTAGGCGCGGGCGTTTATTTTTGGGATGATATTCTTGATCAGAAACACTTAAAATTGTTTAAAGAGCAACTGGGTGTTTCGCATGGTATGTGGCTGATTAAAAAACACAAAGGATATAGAGAAGTTTTTGTTTTTTGTACCAATGAGGCATCAATGGGCAACTCTTACTTTGCCAACAATCTTAATGTGCTAGAAAACTATAGCTATTATTTCAAGTCAAATGCTCAGGAGCTGATCAAAAAAGCACAAAAGGAGGCATTTTATCTGCCTGAAAACTTAGTAAGTCTTTCCAAAGAAGTTGATATGCACGTTAAGCTTGATCTGGTAACAGCTTTCCCAGCAAAAAAACTAATGTTAGATAATCAAAACAAAGTTTATCTCACCGAACGTGAAAAACTTTGTTTTATTTACTTCCTTCTTGGAAAAACAGCCAAAGAAATTGCTGAACTACTACAATCCTCTACCAAAACAGTTGAGACGCATATGCGAAATGTAAGGCTAAAACTCAATTGTAAAAACCGAGGTGAATTATTAAAGAAAGCTTGGGAAATGGGTATTCTTTATTCTCCCTTCATATCAGAAGTTGATTAATTGGCCTTTCCCCCATTCCTTAGACGCTCACAACCTGAAAAAAAGCTAAGGTTTTCCTGATGTCTTTTATTTGGTCGCATTGCTAAGATCGCGTAATCTTTTATCTCTCTTTATGTTAAGAAGACCTGATTATGCTTCTAAGCCCAAACTCTTTAGAATATTTTAACACTATGCAGCGACATCCAAAAACCTCTCTAGCATTAAAATTGTTTACCAGAACCTCACACGGTGATTCATCTGTAAATATAACGCATTTATCTGAAATGCCTAGAAACTAAGGTATTTCCTGATTTATAAACCTCTCTAAATTTGAAATCATGGTATCTGAATAACAAACAATAAATATAATGAGGATATTAGGAAGTTTAAAAGAAATTCTATTTTCCCATACGTGAAGATCATTTACCGGAAGCTCACAGTCGTGAAACATGCGACTCTAGGCTAACTATTTTAAAACATTTATATATTAAGAGTCAAAAATGAAAGAATCCCCAGAAGCTATGATAATCTTAGAGCCCTTGCAATTAGCGGCAATAATTTCTAAAATCCAACTTCTTATAGCGGAGAAAAACCGATATAATCCAGCAACGTTTAAAGAGACGTTAATGTGCAAATATCAATTAGAACTGCTCGAAAATTTAAATCATGCAAGTGAACTAGAGGCTGACGATGAGAAAACATTATTCTTAAAACAAGTTTTAGAAGCCAATTGGTCCTTCATAATAAGGCAAGGAAGATTCTTAAGTTACACAGCACAACCC
>CAZWHY010000016.1:0-65405 GCA_964633725.1 Uncultured Candidatus Berkiella sp. | reverse complement strand
AAGCGCAGAGAGAGCAAGTAGAGAGGGAGCAAGTAGAGAGGGAGCAAGCGCAGAGAGTGCAAGAACAGAGAGAACAAGCAGAGAGGGAGCAAGCGCAGAGAGAACAAGAACAGAGAGAACAAGAACAGAGAGAACAAGCGCAAAGAGACCAAACGCAAAGAGCGATTAAACTTGTTGAACAGAAGTTCCCAGAAGCTAAGGATCTACAACCATTCATAGATACGGTTCTAGGCGATTTTGCCAAAAATGTGAGGTTAATCTCAAAATATTTACCTAAAGAGTATAAAGCCCATAACACGCTTATTCATATTTGCACACAAGCTAGTACAGGTATACAGCGGTTCACGAACAGTGAAGAACGAGAATTGTTAAACACCCTCAGAATTATAAACGATCTAGAAAAAAACAAAGCAAAACGAAGGTTAAAAGATATTTTTCAACGTTGCAACACCCGCAGCAAACAAAAAAATATTGTCAAAAATTACACCGCCGATTTGTCTGGAATTAGTACACTAGCCGAAATGCTCACAACGCTAAAAAATGATGAATTAACAACTGCCATCAATAATTTAGCAAAAACATTAGGCGGTGAATATGAAGAATATCAATATATTCTAGAAGATGCTTTACGCATTGAGAAATTAGAGACTTTACTACTAGAGCCTGAAAGAGATATTTTATTACAAGCTCTCAAAGAGTTTGATAGCGAGAATGTCTATGCAAAAACAGAAGTTGTAATCGCTCAAATCAAAATACGTGAAGAAGCCAAGCAAGAGTATCTTCAGGCTAAAACAGATTGCTCTAATGCAGCATCTCTCCCTGAGATCAATGCAATATTGCAAGACCAAAATCTTACAGACGCTCTCGTAATCTTAATAGAAGCAGAACCAAATGCTGAATATAAAGACTTGCAAAAAACCATCGTACTTAGTGAAAATTCAAGTGACAATGTTTCACCACAATTATTAGCAGGTTTCCAACAATGCAATAATGCAGAGATTCTATCATCATTAAAAGCGATAAAAGCAGCAGACGTAATAGAAAGTGGACATACAAGCACTCTTGATAGCTTTGCAAAGGTGATGAAAGAACCAAGGAAAAGTCTAGAGAAAGATTGGTTAGAAGAATTACAACCTCAGATTAAAAAGCTAGGTAACAATTCTGGCGATTTAATGTTTGAGTTTGGTGCCTTTGATCGAAGTAACAAATCACCCGTTGGTATATTGGATTTAAAACATAAAGACTATGCAAACGAAAGCCGCATGCTGTCAGCCTTCCAGGCGCATAAAGCCAGCTCTGATAATGAAGAAACCATTGTTGAACAACAAGAGGCAAGTCAGAATTCGGACAATCGTGTCGCTGTGAAAATTAAGAGCTGATTCTCTTATATCGTTAGATGGGCGCGCAATGCGCCCTTTATTTTTGAAGAGCACAGCGAATCAGTTCTCTGTAGACAACCGCAAAGACAATCTGCTTTAATATTTATCTCACGCATATACTTTGTAAAAAATTAGTGTAGAATTATAACTTGTTATGTTTCCAACTAAATTCTAAGGTTGCTTAAACGATGGCTGTTATCTCTGTTTACGTTGTAGGTGCACCACAATCTGGTAAAAAAAACTTAATTACTACGCTTTTAAAATCACAAGATAATAGTTTTGAATATAGCAATATTGAGCAAAATATCACCCTACAGTATAATTCTGAGCATGATTTTGTTTTTAGATATTATGAGAAAGCCTCACGAACCGACCGGTGCCAATACCCCAAGTCAGATATTATTTTAATAACACTTGATCCCACAAATCAAGATTCTATTGATCAATGTGAGCAATGGTTAGCAGAAGCCAAAGCTTATATGAGTCATGAAACCACAAACTATATTCTAGTCGTAACCAAATCATACCTAAAAGCCGGTGGGAGACTAATAACCAACGATGACATTCAGCAAATTGCTATACAACTTAAACCAAAACTACCTGTTATGTACTCTGAAGAAACCGACTACCTGCTATCAACTATGTTTGAGATGGTTATACCTCAATCTCCTTCTTATCAGGTTGTTTCTGTCAACATGACTAGCCTACAAAATGATAAAATTATGCTCATTTTACAAGAGAGATTCAATAACCTCTTTCAGAAAGTAAAACCAAAAGCAGAAGTTCTCGAGCAAACTCTAAGCCAGTGTTTAATGAGTCATAAACCAACCAAACTTTCTCGCTTAAGAGCCATGCAATTAATAGTGGGAGAAGCGGCGAAACAATATCATCAAAATAATCCCATTGATATAGACCAAATTATTTCTGCAGCCTATGGCGCACTTGTTAATGACGATGACAAAACAGCCTTTAAATTAAGCACCCACAAAAAGTCTTCCGGACTTTTACCCAAATGTAGTCAATTTGAATGCATGGCAAAAAAAATTCGAAAACTCCAATAAAATCATGAGGGCGAGACAGAGCCCGCCCTTGTTATGAAATTATTACATTTTATTTTGTTTCGGCTTATCAGCAACAAACTCATGTTTTTTAGCCAATGTATCTACTATACTTAATTTTGCATCATCAAATTCATCAGAAACTTTTGCCAAATAATTCTCCGTATCTTGCCAACCAGCTCTTCTGCCTGATAAATCATTCCCTTCCTCCATAAGATCTTGCAACGAGCCCATCGGCTTAATTTGCGCCAAAATATCGTCTTGCAACTTTTCGCACAAAGCATACATCCTGCCACCTTTATTACCTTCTTGAATTACCTCGGCTTTAATTTTCTGTAAGCCTAAAACAAGATACTCCGCTTTGAGTACATCTCCCTTGATGTCTGTATTCATATTTAAATCATTTGCTATTTTAAATAACTCTGAAATTTCATCAGTCTGCCTATCACGCTTAGACTGTTTAAAGCTAAATGGCTTAGACAGCCACGCGCCCCACGTCTCCATATTGCTATTTTTATACTCTTGGAAAAAATCAACACCATTTTTTTCTGCCTGAGATGCGATATGTTTTTCAAGCGCCGAGAGTTCACTTGGCTGTGGGCTGTCATTATCAATATCAGCACTTAGGTCAATCACAGGCATCTTATCCGCTGGATGCAAGATCACATCATTATCAGCAACAACGGGTGCACTTGGTTGAACATCGACTCGTATACCACTTTTTTGTTGCGCTTGAGCAGTTTTTAATTGCTCTCTTAGCTCGTCTAACTCAGACGGCTTCACCTTTGCAACTTGCATCGCTTGAACCGCTGATAAATTTTTATTTTTCTCAGCTCTAAGCGCTATCGCTTTTTTGCTAGGCTCGTAGGTCTGCTTTTTATCAGATAAAACAGCATCTGCTTTTTCCATGCGCATCCCTAACAACTGACCTTCTACATCCTTTTCTTTTAAAGCAATACTTTGGTCGGTTTTCTCATCGGTCACTTTTCCCATATCAACTTTAAGCTTTGCTTTTAAAAAAATAGGGTTGCTGGTGATACCTTCTTGTAAGTTGGCAGATTGCTTCCGTTCTGAAGACTTCGCGCCTACACCATCACTTGCTTTTTTTAATTTTTTACCCTGTCGAATACCATCTAACAATCCTCCAGGTTTTTTAGCTGGAGCAGACTTATTCATCGCAGGAGACGGAGGTGATCCTTTGTTCACTTTTACCACAGGTGGAGGTGGTGCGGGGGGCGGGGGCGCACCTTTATTAATGCCTTGTACATTATCATCCATCTCTACCACAACAGGCTCACTCTGGACTTCAGGCGGAGGAGGTGCAGCCTTCGCTTTTGCAATTTGATCTAATAGCTCTGTACGCTCATTATTATGTTGTATCGCGGGTTCTTGAAGTGCTAAAACACGTTTTTGATCAACATCTAAATCTCTCAATATTTGTATGCTTTGTTCAAAATCTAATAAATATTGAATATTTTCACCATTAGCCTCTTGTAACTCTCCCAATTTACGCTGTAGAGCCGATAGGTCTCGAAGATTTCTTGCACCTGCTTGTTTATGATCTCGCTCGGCAATCTCTTTTGCCGATGATATTTCTTCTGCTGATACCGTTCTTTTTACTTTTTTAAGGCTAGGAACCGCAACTTTTACACCCGCTGCTTTATCTCGTTTTTGCTGCGCTAGTTTTTCTTCTATGCTTAAGCCACCTGATTGTTGTTTTTTTAATTTGTTTCCTAATTCTCCCATCATATCCGCAGGACTAGCCCCTGATTTTTTCTTAGGTTGTTCTTGTTGCTGCCCAGCATTCCCTTTTTTTAATTTGTTTGCCGCTATCTGAGCTGCTACCCCACCACCGGGATTTTTTTTAACCACAGGAGCTGGTGGTGCCATGGGAGGAGGTGGTGGGCCGGCTTGCATGGGTGGAGGTGGTGGTGGACCATCCGCAAGATTCACCACTGGAATAGCAGGACCTGACTTTTTCAAAACATCTGCATTTTTTTGCAATACCTCTTGCTGTCTGGCAGTTAAGCTAGTGAGACCTTCTTGTTCTTTAAACTGTATACTCTTTAAAGCACTAATCATATTCACAAAGCGCTGTGCCTCTTCTACCCGAACTGTATAGTTCTGAATTAATTTCCCACACGCCTGCTTATGCGCTTGCTCTTTTTGTTTATACAATTTTTGCATTTCTAAAATTTTCAAATCTCCTGGTTTTCCTGCCATGGCCTGTTGTATTTCTGCATCAGTAGGATACTGAATTTGGGGGGAATTATCGGCTTTGTTGGGTACATCTGGAAAGTCAGTTGTTTGGGCCAGGATTCCTATTTGCTGTGCAAAGTCGATATTGACATCAGAAAATTTTTGCTTTAATGCCTCTTCGACGCCATCTTGCATCTCTTTTATTTGTCCCCCGACATCTACTTCTTGCATGAGATCTTTTTGTATATACAACTGAAATATACTAGGGTCAATATCCCAGCCTTGCATCACTTGGCTGACCTCAGAAGACACCAGCTTATTAAACTCGGCACCATACTGGCCATCTTCTGATTTCTTTTCAGGTATATTTGAGACATTATCGGCTTGAATAAATTGGGGGGATTTTTTATTTGGCATAACTACACTCTGACTCTTACGTTATTGGTATATAACGAGAGACCATTTTGTAGTGAATAAGTTCAGATATTTTGCTCTAACAAGTAGAGAAACTAACAAGGAGGCTAAGCAATGCAGGAATATTTAAGAATGAACGCTCAGGAACTGAGCAAAGTGTCAGTAATTCAATCTGTGGTTATGCGTAACCTCACGCAAGTTTCCGCAGCCAAAACATTGGGATTATCAGAACGTCAGATCCACTAACTAAAAAAGACCTATCAGCGAGATGGTGTACCTGGTTTGCGGCCCAAAAAGCGAGTAACCGTCTGTATGGTCAAAAGCCATTAGAGCACTTCTACACTTTCTGCTGAGGCTTTAGAAAAGCATTACAATATCAGAGTGGATGATTAGCGAAAATATTTGGCAGCCTTTTCACTACCCTCGACCCAAGAAACATAATGAAATGAAGTATAGGGGGAGGGTAGTTTATAAATATTTCTTACTTGACACAGTTTAGAAAACACTCCCAACACTCTCATTCAAAGAGCCAATATAGCTAACGCCTCCGCCCCCTGTTTTTTCGGTTGTTCTTAGGCCTGGGCTCTGTAGTCGTTGTAGTTGTCGCCAAGGCTTCCCAAGAAGCCAGAAGTGGTGCAACAGAATGCCCTGAAGGTGTAATGATCGTATCAATCAAGACACGCTTGTAAATCGACTCCGCCAGCTTAATGCTTTCACTCGCGCCATTTATCCCGTCAGTTCCGATACTTTGCACAAACATTTTTAGTGACTCGGATTTTAAAAAATTCTTATATAATTCAGCTACCTTTTGCCCGCTCTCAACAAAGCTATATAAGAGAAATCGAATTTTAGCTTGAACGATATCTCTGGCTATTTCTATTCCTGTTTTTTCTTTGCATTCGTTTGCCCCCACCAATTTACCAGGGAATGTTTCCATAAGTTTTTTAGCAAACATATCTGAAAGCACGTATGCATTTAAAATTTTCTTAATAATTTCTGAAGATGTAATTTGAGAAGCCATTTTTCCTTTGTGAGCACCTTCGCCTTGCGGCATATTCACATTTGCACCACTTGCAAGCAGCAATTTAACAATATCTTCACTCCCACTTGCTGCCGCAGCATAAAGAGCTGTTTCTCCTTTGCTCACCCCCTCACCCTGTTGTTGATTTACTTCAATATTCTTATTTGCAAGTAACATTTTAACAACATCAGTATGCCCCTTGTTAGCCGCAACATAAAGGGCAGCCTGTCCTTTACACGCACCCTCACCCTGTTCTTGATTTACTTCAACATCTTTATTTGCAAGTAACATTTCAACAATATCCGTACTTACCATTGCTGACGCAAGACAAAGAGCCGTTATCCCTTTGTGCCTACCTTCGCCCTGCTGCATATTTGGATTGGCACCATGCTTAAGCAGAAACTTAATAACCTCGGCATGCTTGTTAATGACCGCAATATAAAGAGCGGCCAGTCCCTTACTGAGTTGTTGATTTACTTTAACACATCCACTTGCAAGCAACATTTCAACAATCTCCGCGTCCCCCTTGCAGACCGCAATATAAAAGGCCGTCAGTCCTTCACTCTCCCCTTCGCCCTGCTGTTGATTTACTTTAATGTCCTGATTTGCAAGTAAACTTTCAACAACCTTCACGTGCCTATTGATGACAGCAACATAAAGGGCAACCTGTCCTTTACACGCACCCTCCCCCTGTTGTTGATTTACTTCAACATCCTTATTTGCAAGTAATATGTCGACAACTTTCTCGTGCCCCTTGTAAGCCGCAATATAAAGAGCCGTTAACCCACCCCCCTGATCTTGGTTTACGTTGATGCATTGTTCAATTAGAAGCTTAACAGAATCCTCACGCCCATTTGCTGCCGCAATACAAAGGGCCGTCTGTCCTTTACACCTCCCCTCGCCCTGCTGTTGATTTGCTTGAGCACTCTTATGTGCAAGCAAACTTCTAACAATACTATCGTGCCCCCTGCAGGCCGAAATATAAAGAGCCGTTAACCCTTTACAAAGGCCATCACCCTGTTCTTGATTTACGTTGGCGCCTTGCCCAATTAGAATTTCAACAACCCTTTTATGCCCATTTGCTGCCGCACTATAAAGAGCCGTCTGTCCTTTACACATCCCCTCGCCCTGCTGTTGATTTACTTGAACACGCTCATGTGTAAGCAACATTTCAACAACCTCTACGTACCCCTTGCAGGCCGCAATATGAAGAGCTGTGAACCCTTTGCAAGAGCCATCGCCCTGCTCTTGGTTTACGTAAGCGCCTTGTTCAATTAGAAGTTTAACAACACCCTCACACCCACTTGCTGCCGCGGCATAAAGTGCCGTCTGCCCCTTACTTCGCCCCTCCCCCTGTTGTATATTTACCTTAGCGCCTTCCGCAAGTAACAATGCAACACCGCCGACACATCCATTGCTGGCCGCAATATAAAGAGCCACTTGTCCCTTACTCTCCCCCTCGCCCTGTTCTTGGTTTACGTTGGGGTTCTGCGTAAGCAGCAACTTAATAATATTCTCACGTCCTTTTGCTGCTGACGCAATATGAAGTGCCGTTGTACCATTGCCTTGCTCCTGACTTACCGTGGCACCATACTTAAGTAGCAACTTAACAGTACTCTCAATGCCCGCTGCTGCCGCAACATAAAGAGCTGTGAACCCTTTAAATTTACCTTCCGCTCTTGGCAAGTCTACACTGGCACCTTGATTAATCCATGTCTCAGCAGCCTTGATGTCTTCGTCCATGATGGTCTTAAAAAAATTAGCCTGCACAACTTTTTCCGCTCTTACTGGGTTATACGTCTCCATAAATTCTGCTATTTGCGCTTTTGTATACTTTAACTTCTTGTCTAAAATTTCTCCCGCCCTTTCCTCACGCTCAGTCTCAGCAAGTTTTTGAGCTCGATTTCGCCATCCTTCCTCTAGGTTGACTGCATCCTGCACATCATACAACTCAGTCTGAACTGAATATTTTTCATTTGCTTCTTCTATAGCATTTTTAATACGTTCCCCTATCTTTTGGCGGTGGACGCTAGAATCAAAAATGAGACGCTCTTCTGCTCGGGTTATTGCAACAAATAAGTTACTCAGGGGTGAGGAAAGGTTAAAATCTCGGCTTTGCTTTTTAAGTGCAGCTTCTATATCTCCATATATACCCTCAGCCAAAGGCTCATAAAGAATAACCACTTTGTACTGTAACCCCTTAATCTCCGCAGGTGTAAATACTTGGTAATCTTCTACCTTGTATCGCTTTATAGCCTCTTCTTTTTGAGCGGCATGCGTAATGACACAAGCATCTGGATTCCCATTTACCAGACTTTGGTACTCTTTCAATTTACCCTTTTCATTCTTTGTATCGACCCACGCCACAGAGCCAACGTTCCTATTTTCCTGATTTTCCAAGTCAAAAGGAACACCCGCTTTAGCTTTTGGCGTTACATCCAATCTCAATTGGTCGATTGCTTTGGCAGCATGCATTATAGCCATCGAACAACGATATGGCTGCATCAAACTGATACTCTGGACCTCTTGTCCCAAAATATATTGCATGAATATTTTATTAGCCGTATCATCTTGCAGACTTTGACCGTCACCATAAAAATAACAAATACTTTTCTTATCCTTGGAAATCTCCGCCAATTTTAAAACTTGACCATTAGATAAATCTTGCGCCTCATCAACAAAAATAGCATCGTATGCATTGCCACCACCTTGTACCAGTGGGGTTGCAAAATCAGCCATCACAAAATCTTGTTTTTCAAGCTCGCCTATAAACTGCTCATAGGCTGTATTAATCCATTCTCGCTCATCGGCATTCTTAAATAAACTTTGTTTTCTTCCCACTATCTTAGGGTCGCAATACGCTTCACCCGAGTATCCAGAACGTATTCTGAATTCTTGATACAGCGTGTCCGAGCCCAATTTACCCATTTCTCTTGTCATTTGGGCCATCTTGGTTTCCCCTCGACGATATGCCCCTGTGTAGCTGGCAAACCAGACTTGCATGTACTCATTGGCAGCCTTCGCCGTCAATATTCGTTTTGTCACACCACAATCTTTCAATAATTCTTCATACGTTTTGAATGACACGGCAGAAAAATTACGGCTTGTGGATACCCTTGTAAAATCCAACTCCACCTTTCTCGCTAAAGCCGCCGATTGTGTTACGTATAGTACTTTTGTATCTTCATTTGAATTATTAGCAATACCTAGCAAGGCAAGCGCTACCATTGTTTTTCCAGAACCTGGCAAACCAGATACAATGGCAGGCAAAGAGGCACTAATTGCATCTTGCTGATGGGCATCTAAGGTCAAAACTTTTAACTTGTCACCCACAGGCTCGAAAGCGACCGGCTGATATAAAGTCAGATTTTTAGCATCACGTAAAGATAGTCTTTTAGAAACAGACATCTTAAGAAGTCTTTGCTCTAAGCCCCCACTCTCTGGTGCTTTAGAATTTTTCTTTTTAATTGCTATTACGGCAATATCAAGCCTAGCCCAAAGTTTTGCGTTCCTAACAAGAACCTTGTTATATTCATGATTCTCTAATATCGCCAACACAACTAAATGGTCATTTAGCTCAGATAAAATTATTCTGCCCTTCTTTGAATATCGAATGCTATATAGGTTTGTATAGCCAGTAAGCTTTTCAAATCCAACGCGTTGGGGATTAATGAGGCACGTTTCTAACACGTATTTTTGCAGGGCATTTAGTTCCACTTGAAGACGCGTAGTTGCAAATATACCAACCCAGTACTGAATTACTTGATTGGAGGCTACAAGCTCTTGCCGCTCTTTTTTCTCTTTTTTCTCTTTTTTCTTTACTGATTTCATCTGGATTTATCTCGATATCGGCTTCATACATGTCAGTAGACTATCAAAACAAACGGCAGGTGTATGCTAGGTAAAACATATCAACAATATTAAATACCATTATTTTTGAAAATTCTCGTGGTTCCTTCAAGCCTACCTAGGGCTGTAACAGTGGGTGCTTTTAGACCAATGGTAGATATCTTGGTACAAACATACCATTCGCTATATTTTACCCAGCAGAAACAAGAATATTTATTAGTTATAATGTCAACTATGAACTGTGGTCATCATTAGATTAAGAGTGACATTATGAATATTATTGAAAATTTCAACGAGCTGGATCAACTAGAACAGAAGGCTCCTAACTCAATCCCTGGTAAATTAATTACATATTTAAAGAAAAATGACGAGACCGATTCTGAGTTTAATCCAGAGGATTACAGCTTTGATGGCATTGTAAAACAAAAAAAGAACATTGAGATTCACTGTATTGCTATTGCAGTTTTTTTTAAACGCCTTCAAATAGCCAAAGCATTATATAAAAATTTAATAAGTTCATTACCCCTCTCTAAAACATCCCCCATTACTAAAATAGATCTTGAAGATTTAATTAAACAAGCGTGTGCTTCAAAACAATATGAAGTTATAAGAGACTTTATCTCTAAAAATGAAAATAATGAATTCATATATCAAGGTTTCGAGAAACTCAATAAAACGCCTGTACCAGCATTTAAGCATATCGCTCTAAATGCGGATATAACAACCATTAGGCTATATTATGAAACCTTTTACCAAGATTTAAAGAAAACACGAACATCCTGTAGTAATGCACTAGTCGCTATTACAGCGCATTGTATTGCGCATGAAAAATTTGACAAAGCTATGGAAATCATATGCGCATTTACCAACTATGATTTCATCTGGGATTTATTAAGGAATTCTGCGCCTGCGTTTGTCCAACACTTTTGGGCGCATATACAAAAGCCTGAAACATACAGAATCCAACTATTTAGAAAAGCCTTTCAACTCAAGAACAGCTTCCCTACCGACAACCTCAAAGAATATTTCTGGGATAGGTCTAATCAAGCTGATAGCCAGGACTTTTCCAGTTACTTAAAAAGACTATCAAATTATAATTCATGGCTAAATTTAAATATAACCACGCAAGATATATTAGCTCATGTTCAGACTGCCTCAGAATCCTCTGACATAATGGTCTCCTTAAATATTGACCTCTTGAAACATTTAGGGATAAATGCAGATAAAAACGTACTGGTTAAAATATATACGGATACATTCAGAAATACTATCGTCGGAAATTTATCTATAACAACACTTAAATCTTTAATTGAAACTTTTAATGATATAGAAAATATAGCATTCTCAGAAGAGCAACAGCAAGATATTAACATCGCGATATTTGGCAACCCAACACTTTTTCTTGAATTTTTCAAAACAAACCATGACTCAAGAAAAAAATCAATATGCGACAGAAATTTTAAAACCGAGATTTTGAGCCAAGAATCAACTCACTTTAATTTGGATACGCCAGAAGGACGGCAACAATTAATTTGCGTTGCCCTCCAAGAGCAGAAGCTTCTAGGCGACGTGTCTTTTAATGGAACAAAGTCAGATTGCTATTCTTTTTTATGTTCAATTATAGATGTAACTAAAAACAGCGACAATATACAATGTCTGAAAAAAGAAATCGCATTAGTCCTGTTCCAATACATCATCAACAACATAGAGAGAATATCCTCTTATTTTAATCCACCTGAAAATGAAATAAGCTTAGACTTATTAGTCAAAGCCTGGTACTTATCTTCAAATGACAAACGCAATACAATTACAGAGCGTCTCAAAACCAATAAAAGTATAAGCGACATATGCTCTACATTATTTACAGCGAGTATCAACTGTCGCTCCGTGACGAAATTTAAAGCAATCACTGCTCTGTTAAACTCACTCGACAACAAACACTTGGCAGGTTTGGAAAAAGAGCTCTTACGCAAAAAACAGATATCGAAATTTTGCACGCTGATAACCGACTATCCCGAGAAAATCAAGAAAATTAATATAGCATCTTACACTTTGCTCTCACAACAAGATCTTAAGAAATTTTTAGAAACTCTAAAACCACAACATTATTACCTCTTGAATGAACGTGCTTTACAAGATCTAGTCTGTGCCTTCGCGCTATATACAAAACAGGATAGCGTGCTGGCGAACACGCAGATAAAGGAAATATTTAAAGCTAGAAAAAACCACTTATCAACAGATTTTTTCAGGTACCTTGCACATCCAACTCGTAACTGGCATCAAATGGTTTCTTTGGAAACGTTCAAGATAATGATCACCCATAAAAACTTTCAACATTACCTCAAAAAAAATAACTTTGAAGCTTTAATTGAATTTTATCACTTATTATCCGCAGATTGTCAAATAGTTTTAACTAAAAATATTACGATATATGGATTATCATTAGAACAATTATTCTCAGCTCAAGGCAAAGCGTTAGCAGAGCAACTCAAGCAGTCAGCCAATTTAACGCTGATTGAACAAATAACCCATATACGCAACCAGCAATCTAATAGTTTGCGCATATTCTTCACACACACACTACCAGACTTCACCCAAAACCCTCAAAGTTTCATTGAAACTTATTTTGACTTTACGAATTGGCAAAAAGAAGCCATTAAACTTTTATGCTACACACAAAGAAATGAAGCGCATAGATTAGATTCATATGATAATCCTGATAGTTCTTATGCAGGTGGTGATTCAATTGTCGGTATGGCAAGCCAACATTTTAATGCGATTATTGCTAAACATCAGGTAGAAATATTCGCACAGGAACCTGGAAATACTGAAAATGAAAAACTTTGTCAAATTGAATCTAGAATTCGAAAACATCTGTTAAAACTCATTAAAAAGGAAATGACTTCTCCAGAACAAGATCATATTGTCATATTTATCGAGCAAAACAGAGATGCTTTGGTTAAAACCGAAAATACAGAACTTATGGAACAAGCAAGAAGTCATTTTTCGTCAGTTGAAAGCTCTGTTCAAACAGCCTGGCGATCGCTTGATGCCAATGCGCCCACATTACATTGGCCCAATCTTTTCTCTAATATAAAAGAAAGAGAGACCGGTGGGGCAACTGATTTTATATATTCAACACCTGCTGCATCCGGCAGCATTAACATTAATAAAAATGATGCCAAAATATTTATCCGCAAAATGCTTTGCTTTAGCTTTTTAGAATATGAAAGACTAACACAAGCTTCTATGCAAAATGATTGCTCAGAAGCTGAGAAAAAAATAATTAAGAACATTACAGATAATTACAGTACACTTTTAGTTTCTCAACTTGAAGAAATCAGACGTACACATAATACTCTCACACAAGCTGCTCATATGGATTCTCCAAGCTGCTATCCAGGGACTATCAGCCGGCTTATCAAATTATATGCTTATTTCAAAGATTTAACCTTACCATTAAGACCATTAGAGCAAGTACAAGAGATCATCAAAAAACATATCACCACAAATGCTACAATAGCACTTAATGACGGTAAGACTCAGCAGGAAAAAAGAGTTCTAATAGACGCCGTAATATCTTTTAATGCTTCTAATGCTCAAGATCTCATTGTTAATCCAAAAAACACAGACCTAGAAAACGCTCATCTTACAATCCGCACAAAATTCATGACAGATTATTTGAAATTCGCCAATGAGAATGATGCTTTAGATTTCATCAAAAATAAACTACTCTCCGATTATAAGATAAACTATAACGACCTTAGCGCATCCTGCCAGCAAGATATTTTAATGTATTTAAATGCTGCTTTAGTGGATTTGTGCTACAACGGAACCGGTTCAGAGTTATCAAAAATATACCTGCAATATCTTGATGCCCCAGAAAAGGCAGAAACAGACGCTAAACAAGAGAAAACAGCAATCAGTAATCCATTTATACTTTCAGAACAAGAAAAATTGTTTTTATCGCAACACAACCGCCAAAACCAGATTGAAAGAAAGCAAAAGCAGGAAAAATGCTGGGATGATGTTTATAAGATATTAGCTCGATGTAAGATATCTACAGAAAAAGAACTGGTCACAAATATTGTCCTCGATTTTGAAGCGGACGCTTTACAACATCTTCAACAGTTCGAATATTCATGCAATTTTGAGGCTATGAGATTAGAGCTTCTCAATCTTAAAAATGTCTTTATTAATGCAGACAACACGGCAAGTATAGCGGGACCATCTGGCACCACTCCCATGATTGTACCTCAATATAAAAAATCACTAGGAAAACACGCCCGAACAGAAGTGCAGGAAAATCAACCGTCAGAGAGTAATCGTGCAACGCAAGCACAACTCACAGAACAACTACAGTTGCATAAACGACGCAAAAAAAATGGTAAACAGCCTGCCACTAACATGAATACTAGCCAACAACCTAAATTATAGAGAAACAAAACATGAATATCGAAATTTTACCAACACAAGACAAACCCACTCAAGAATATGTACTGCCTCTGGGTTGCAATACTTCATCCGGAGACAAAACATTTTCTGAACACTATAAAACATTGCAGTCATCGTTCGAGCGTCTTCACGATGACACGCCCTCTAGTGTTAACAGTTTAATAAAAACAATTGATAATTTAATAGGAGCTGCTACTGAAAGTTGTAAAGCAATACACATTAACATCGCCATCACACTTGCCATACATTATAATAAAACCAATCTTGCAACAACTATTTATAGGACTAAAGTAGAAGCGCTCCAGAACAAAAACCTTCTACGTGACATAATGTCTTGTGCAGTCAAATACGGCAACTATGAATATATCCGCACCATCATCACTCATCCATTATTAAAAAACAAAAATTTCAAAATGTCAGAAATAAAGGAATTTTTCGGGGTATTTGATACAGCTGAAGAACTAGATGACCTCTTCAAAGTCATACACTCAAAAAACACCCCCTTAGAAAACAAGTCATTAGAAAATTTCTTTTTATCGTGTATTAAAAATGAAAAACATGCTGTTGCGATTCATATACGTGAACACTACCTCCCTACAGATAGCCAACAACCTTTCATTAATCTCCTCCAAAACCCAGACCAGAATAAAAAATTGATCAAAAAAATTATTGATGGCACGTCGTGTCCTAAATCAAAAAAAATAGTACGCAAAAAATTGCTTGGAATTGATCCCAGCGAAATACCAACCGAAATAAATCCCACCTTAATTTTATATCATATACTTGCGGTGCCCATTCAGAAAGATTCATTGAAAAACAAAGAGCTAGGATATTTCGCAGAAAAAGAAAGAATGGCTCTTATCCAAATGAATGGTAAGATGAAAAATGCTATGTCTTATTTTGGCGTAACTGTCAAAACCATTTTAGATTATTTGGATTCCTTGCTATTGCTGCAACCCATTATAAAAAATCAAATAACGCTGGCTAGGCTATGTGTACGACTACTGTCTCTAAATGAAGTTAACAAACCTTATGGGGATAATGAAGAGTATAGAAAAAACACGGATTTATTAAAAACCAAAGTAATACAAATCGCCGCCGATCTAACGAATGACAAAATTGATGACACTTTGCTTAGATATCTACTTAAAAACATAGAGATTGTTACTGTTACATTAACCTCACTTGATTTGCAAAGACGTTTTGATACTGCCTTAAAAAAGCTACCTACATTATTAGCTGAGGAGCTTCAGCGCCACATTATTAAAAAAAGCAAATATAATATTTTATTTCGACACCCGAGTCTGCCTCAAGGTGAGATTTGCAATATAGATACTTTACAGGGAAAAAACATGCTTCTGAGTTTTGCTATAAACGGCAAAAATATACAAATAGAACATACAAGTACGCCAGAAGAATTTTTATTTTTGATAAACATTTTGATTATTTCAACACGTAGCAACAACAACGTCATCGCAGTAAAAATTATAGACTTACTAGCAGCATACGCATCCCAAAATACAGCAGGCATCACAGGCATATTATCATGCCAACAACTAGATACGCTTGTGTCAGCATGTCTTGTGCAAGAAAACATGCAACTGAAAGAGATATTTCCTAAACTGCAACCATGGTTTAATAACACCGAGTTTCATGAGCACATTATTTCAACCTGGAATCCAGAGCAAGCCTCAACATTTTTACTTAATATATTAAAATCATGTAAAGTGAAGCCTGAAAGCTTAGCTCTGCTAAAAACAAAAATTATCGAACACAATAATTTTAACAATATTGCTATTTTCCTTACCCTCTTCCCCAATCAACTTACTGTAGAAGAGCAATTAAAGCTAACTCAAAATCTCAATATTTTAGAGTTGGTCACAATGCTACAGAAAACAGTAGATCCAATTCAGATGCTGAGAAACCTTGAGAAAACCTTATTAGTGTCAACCATAAAAAAAATATACTCTAACACCTTTCTCTCGCTTATCTGCAATACACAATTAGGGTCCGATAAAAAAGAAAAATGCATAAAGTACATATTAAAATATATAGAAATTGATGCTGCAATATATAATGAGATAAAGCAAATAGCGCCTCCAAAGTGGTTCGAGCATGTTGGTTATGATATTTTTAAGGATGTTATTCTGAATACAGGATTTCAAAAAATGTTAATAAACACCGATTATGAACCGTTGATTACATTATTTAATGAGATCCCAGTTGCGTGGCAAGAGAACATACTCATGCATTTAACTGTTAATGATGTTTGTTTAACAACTATACTCGAAGATACCAGTATCGGTGCCAAGCAAAAACTTGAAAATATCAGACAAAATTTCTTAAGCAGTGCAACGACGACCACTCTAGAGATGGTTCAAACACTAAATAAAGAAATAGAAAATTTCTGGAAAATTTTCAAAGAAGAGACTTTATTTCCTTTTCTTCGAAATCCAGCTCCAGTACTGGAGCACAGAAACCCAAGTTTAACTTTTTCGGTCGATGCGCAGAGTGCAACCACCCTATCCTCTGAGTCCACATGCGGAAAACGAAAAAAACCTGAAAATACTGATCCAAAAAATGCTCGTGAAAAACCAGATACACAAAATCAACCAGCTGCGGATTTAGCCCCTGAGCATCCCCATAAAAAAGCAAGGCATTCTTAAATAAAGATGCCTTGCTTAATCTTATATTTCGAGATACACATTTGAAATGTCAGTATGGGTTGCATGGCAACAATGAGCACACGCCCAACATCAAATGTTACCTAATACGCTGATGCGCCACTTCACTAATGCAAACGCCTGTCGCAACCGATACATTAAGACTTGCGGTATGGCCAGATAGGGGGATAGTGATAAGCTCATCGCAGTTTTTTTGTGTTAAGGATTTTAGACCTTTTTGCTCATTGCCCATAATAAGCGCGATAGGACGACTTAAGTCACATTGATATAATGTCTGAGGCGCATCCATCGTTGTCCCGATAACCCAAACGCCATTGGACTTTAATATCTCTAAGCTACGAACTAAATTTGCCACTTGATAAATAACCAAGCCCAATTCAGCACCACAAGCGACCTTACGTACGGTCGGCGTCACACCGACTGAGTTTGACTTAGGCAGAATAATCCCTTGCACCCCAAAAGCCTCTGCGGTACGGATAATCGCGCCTAAATTATGGGGATCTTGAATGCCATCCAATATTAAATAAAACGCAGGCTTGTTGTCTTTATCAGAGGCATCAGAAATTTGTGCTAAATCCTGCTTCAAATGCGTTTCTGTTTTAATGGGGACAGATTTTATTTCTAATATGATGCCTTGATGTGACTGTTCATCAGATTTTTTATCTAAGGATTTTTTAGATACAATTTGCGTCGAAATACCTAAGTTTTTGGCCTCTTGGATAATCTCATTTAATCGACTGGATGGTGCCTGTTGCACCCATATTTGTAAAACATTCTCTGGTGCATGCGTCATCATACTCGCGCACGCATGCACCCCAAAAACGATATCAGTCATACTGCGCCTTATGCTTTGGTTTTTTGCCTTTTTTCTTTTTGCGTTTCTTTTTGTTTTTTGATTTTTTAACGGTTGTCGCCGCCTTGCCTTTATCGAGCAATTCAAAATCGATTTTCTTTTCTTCCATATCGACGCGAACCACTTTGACTTTGACTTCTTGGCCTAACTGATAGGTTTGTCTGGAATGCTCACCAATCATAATATGCTTCACTGGGTCATAATGAAAATATTCATGCCCCAGCTGGCTTACATGAATTAAGCCTTCAATGTATATGTCTTTTAGCTCAATAAACAAACCAAATGCCGTCACGCCTGAGACAACCCCTTCAAAATCCTCTCCGACTTTATCTTGCATATAGTGACATTTTAAAGCAAATGTCGCATCTCTAGAGGCCTCATCACTGCGTCGCTCTGTAACCGAAAGTGCTTCGCCTAGCGCTTCCAATGTTTCAGTGGAGTAAACATTTTTATCTTTTTCAGCAATAATCGCAGCCAGAATACGGTGAATAATCAAATCTGGATAACGACGAATCGGCGAGGTAAAGTGCACATACTGTGGATAAGCTAAGCCAAAATGTCCTACATTTTGTGCACGATATTGCGCCTGACTAAGCGATCTAAGCACCATGGTCTCTATCACATGTCTATCAGGCCGCTCTTTGGCTTGGTATAAAATATCTGCATAGGCAGCGGCATCTGGCTTATCCTGGTTGCCTTTTAAGCTCATACCCAGCTCACTCAAGAATGCTTTTAGCTGCGTTAGTTTTTTCAAGGGTGGGTCATCATGCACCCTAAATAAACCAGGTTTCTTATGACGCAGAATCAATCGTGCGGCACAAACATTGGCTGCCAGCATACATTCTTCAATGACTTTATGAGCATCATTACGATAAACAGGTATTATTTTATCAATTTTGCCATCATCATTAAACAAAATTAAATTATCAACTGTTTCTAAATCTAAAGCGCCTCGTTTGCGACGTTGAGCACAAAGTACGGTATACGCTTCTCGTAAAGCCATAATATTGGGCAAGACTTCAGAGTATTGCTCTGTTAATTTAACATCCCCTTCATAAATCTTAGCAACTTTGTTATAGGTTAAACGCGCATGCGACCGAATGACCGCTCGGGTAAAGTTTGACCGAGTCACCCGCCCTTCTTTGTTCACCGACATATGGCACACCATGGTTAGGCGCTCCTCGTCTGGCTTTAAAGAACAAAGCTGATTGGATAATCCCTCTGGCAACATCGGCACAACTCTATTGGGAAAATAGGTCGAGTTACCCCGAAGCTTAGCTTCCTTATCTAAAGGGGTATTATGCTTAACGTAGTGACCCACATCTGCAATCGCAACAGATACTTTCCAACCACTTTTGGTTGGCTCACAAAAAACCGCATCATCAAAATCTTTGGCATCTTCCCCATCAATTGTGATAAAAGGCACATCGATTAAATTTTCACGGTTGCGCTTACTTTGCGGGGTGATTATCTTGGGCAATTCTTTGGATAATTTTTCAACGGCTTTAGGCCAGGCATTGGGCAAATTAAATTTCTTTATCGCCATATCAATTTCAATACCCGGGGATGTATAATCCCCCAAAACTTCAATCACCTCACCTTCAAGACCGCCATATGACAATGCTTCTATGTCTCTGGATAATTTAACCACGACAATATCATCGTCTTTTGCCTTGCCTTTTTTGGTTTTGGGGATAGAAATATGCTGAAAAATATTCTTTTCTAATGGTACGACTTTATAGAAATCACGCTCTTTGTAAAATCGCCCGACCACTGTTTTTTCTTGGGCTTCTACTATCTCAATAATGCGACCATAGCTTTCTTCACTGTCGACAATATTTCTCACTTTGACTTTGACCCGATCGCCCTCAAAACATCCGCGCAAAGTACCCGGCAAAAGCGGAATTTTACGTTGCTCATCGGTAATACAGTATACTTCTCGCTCTTTGGCAAAATGCAACTCACCTTCAAGCTCTTCTTCTGAACTAACAGGAACAAAACCCACTCTCAGTTTGACTAATTGTCCATCTCGAATCATCGCCTTGAGCCTACGTCTTAAGCCTTCTATCAAATCAGGCTGATCATCTAGCTCAAAATGTGAAATCAAGTAGTTCATCTTGCGAGGTTTAGGAAAAGACTTAATCGTTGTTAGGATAAATTCCCGGCTTGGCACCGGATTTTCATAGGTTTCCAACTCGCGATCGAAGTTAGGATCTTTGGATTCGTGTTTATTTTTGCTCATAATGGCAGTTGTAACTGCTCTCTCCTAGAGTTAATCTAGCAGCGCTTGAACCCATAGCGTTTCAGCTCTATCTGGGCCGGTCGAAACAATGGCGATTTTGACGCCGACTAATTCTTCCAATCGCTGCAAATAATGTTTCGCGTTCTGGGGTAATTCATCCCACTCTTGAATGCCTCTGGTGGATTGTCGCCACCCTGGTAATATTTCATATATTGGCTCACACAGATCTAATGCATCGGCATGATTAGGGGGGGTCATACGAGTCTCACCCAAATATTGATACCCGGTACAAATTTTAATTTCTGTTAGCTCATCTAATACATCTAACTTGGTCATAGCCAAAGCTGTAAAACCATTTATTTTAGCGCAATGTTTTGCCATCACGGCATCAAACCAACCACAGCGTCTAGAGCGACCTGTTGTGGCACCAAACTCTTGGCCTTTTTGTTGAAGGCTTGTTCCCACCGCATCTGTTAATTCTGTCGGAAAAGGTCCACACCCCACTCGAGTACAATACACCTTCGTCACCCCTAAAATCTCATCAAGCACCTTAGGCGAAACACCACAACTAGATGGCACGCCACCTGCACTGGTATGAGAGGATGTCACATAAGGATATGTGCCATGATCAATATCTAATAATGTGCCTTGAGCCCCTTCAAATAAAATCTTTTCTCCGGCCTCCAAAGCTTGATGCAATAATGGCGTCGTTTCACACACCAAGCCCGCAAAGCGCTCTTGTGCTAATTCAATTTCTTCTTTCACATCTTCAAAGCATACAGGCTCAACTTTATAATAGTTTTCTAACATAAAGTTATAGTAAGCTAAAACTTCTTTTACTTCAGGGAAGATATCTTTATTCGCAAATAATTCACCGATTTTAAAAGCTCGACGAGCCACTTTGTCTTCATAACAAGGCCCAATGCCTCGTTGTGTGGTGCCAATTTTATTTTTAGCTTGCTCTCGGGCTTTATCAATAGCAATATGATACGGTAATAATAAAGTCGCTTGATCGGAGAGCAATAAACGTTTTTCAACAGGTATGCCTTTATCAATCAGCTCGTCCATTTCTTTGAGTAGTGCTTTGGGAGATACAACCATACCAGGCGCTAAAACTGCCAATACGTTGTCATGTAAAATACCAGAGGGAATGAGATGCAAAATAGTTTTTTCGCCATCGATAACTAGCGTATGGCCAGCATTATGACCACCTTGAAAACGCACCACATATTTTGAGGTGTGCGCAATTAAGTCAACAATTTTTCCTTTTCCTTCATCTCCCCACTGACTACCTAAAACGACAATACACTTACTCATGATTTGAAAAACCTTAGGCCATATCAAAAGACCGAACAATAATCAGCAAAAAAGCGCCCACTAACATACTCACCAAGCCCATGATGCGTAAATTCTTATCAGGTTGCTCTACTATAAGTTTCAGATATTGTCGCCACTTACCTGGGTTGGCAAAAGGCATTATACCTTCAAAAACCAACAGTAAAGCGACTGCCGCAAAGAGATTATTCCACATTGTTAACCACCTAAAAACAAGTTGTAATCTCTAATCTAAAGCATAGCGGGTACATAAGTACCCGCAATAAGTCAAACGTCAAACTTATCCGTTTGAAGATGAGTTGCGAGACGATGGCGATTTGGGAGTTGGTTTCACACCCCGAAAATACTTGAAGAAATCATCATCGGGTTTGAGTACTAGCATATCATTGTTACCTTTGAAAGTCTCACGATAAGCCTCCATCCGTCGGTAGAAATGATAGAAATCGGGATCTTGTGTATAAGCATCCGCATAGATTTTAGCCGACTCTGCATCTCCCGCGCCTCTGAGCGTCAAGCCTTTTTCTGTTGCCGTTGCTCGTATAACATTCGAATCTTTATGCGCGGTTGCCACAATTTCTTGTGCTTCGCGCTGACCGGCTGTGCGCCTCTCGGCTGCCAGTTTTCTAATGTTGGTCTGCATCCTGGTGACCACTTTAGTTAAAATACTATCCGGTAAATCAATCCGAACGACCCGCGCATCAATTACTTCGACGCCCAACGTTTGTGCCGTCTCATTAGCCGCGTCTTGAATCGTATCCGTTAAGACATCTCTGCCCGCCCAAACCAAATCATCAATTTTACGTTTAGCGACTTCCGTTCTTAACACCTCATCTAGCTGCTCTTTAATCTTGAGATCAGCATTTTGAAGCGTACCACTAGCGTTATAGAATTTTTTAAAATCACTAATGCGCCACTTGGTAAATAAGCTCACAATTAAGAACTCATTCTCACGCGTGGGCATTCTCGCATCACTCAGCTCTGAGTTTTGAATGCGTTTGTCCATGTAATTGACATGATCAATAAATGGCATTTTGACATGTAGCCCTGGTCCAAATACTGTCACATCACCATTAGGCTCCGAAATTAACTGCCCAAGCCGAGTAATAATCACACTCTGGGTCTCCTGAACCGTATATAAGCTCAGACTACCGACTAATACGAAAATAATTAATACAGTCAAAAATAATGTTTTCATCGCATTCATTAAGATGCCCCTCCTCGGGTCGGCCTAGATGAACTAGAGTAGGTTGGGCGCGAGTTCATACGAGCCGATTGATAACTACTCTGAGAAGGCGTATCTGCTGTTGTAGTTGGTGGTTGATACACTGAATTTTTTGCAACAGATTGCTCTGCTCTAGCGTTTGCAATTTTATCTAATGGTATATAAACCAGGTTATTGCCATTGTCTACATCCATAATTACTTTGCCACTATTGCTGTACACTTCCTGCATGGTCTCTACATACAACCTGTCTTGTGTAATGGCAGGTGCCGCATGATATTCTTTTAGCAGAGCCAAAAACCTTTGTGAATAACCTTTGGACTCCAAAATTTTACTGGCTTTATAGCCTTCGGCCGCCTGAACAATCGCTGCAGCATCCCCTTCAGAACGGTTAATCAGCTTTACCTTTTCTGCTTGCGCTTCATTGACAAACCTTTCTCTGTCTTGTCTCGCGGCATTAGCATCATCATAGGCGTCTTGAACCTGCCCTTCTGGCACGGTTGTTTTGCGCAAAGGCGTTCTGATAATTTTAATACCTGTTTCGTAGTTATTCAGAATCTCTTGAATCTGCGCTTTAATATAAACAGACGCCTCCGTACGACCTTCCGTCATAATTTCATCTAAGGTTGCACGGCCTACCCCTGAACGTAATGCACTGCGTGTTGCTAAAGCTAATGTCTTAAGCGGATCGGCAACGTTGTATAAAAAGTCTTCCGGGTTATCAATACGATATTGAACTGCAATTTCAGCCAGAGCAATATTTTTGTCTTTGGTCAACATATGCGCAGAAAACGTTTCGGTATGAATTTTTTCAACATTCACAACTCTTTTGCTTTCAATCATCGGTGCTATCCAGTGAGGTCCTGGTCCCGTAGTTTCTATGTAACGTCCAAAACGTGTCACCACTGCTTTTTCAGGTGGCTCAACAATATAAACGCCACTAATGATATAAACCGCTATTAAAATAAAGGCAATCAAACCAAAGCCTAAAAATCCTGGTTTTACCGTTTGGCTTCTAGGACGAGAAAATCCATTGTTGCTCCCATTACCTCCTTCACCACCCCCAAACATTTTTCTAAGCTTGTTTTGAAATTGGCTCAGTGCCTCATCAAGATTTGGAGGACCATTACCTTGATTGCCCCAGGGATCTTTTCTTTTTCCCTTATTGTCCCGCTCTGGATCGTTCCAAGACATATAAAACCCCTTATGTTTTATCACCCAATATTTTGTATAAATTATTTAACTCAGTCGATTTTCTAAACTGATATATTCTTGACACAACTGACTCCATTTTTTGTTGGTCATCTTAATTTCAATTTGCCAGCCACCATCAGACTGGGCTTGTTCCTGCAAAACCGCATGCACATCGTAAAACAAAGCTCTTATTTTACCCTCGTTTGCTGCTAGCTCTATCCATCCTGTTGTCATGTCTTGACTTAAAGCAGCCTGAATCGCAATAGTCAGCTCATCAAATCCTTCTTGGGTTAAAGCAGACACCCAAACCTTATGCTGATATTGCCCTAATTTCACTTCAAATTCATGTGCTTCTTTTTCTTCTGTCGATAATAAATCAGATTTATTAAAAACCATAATTTGTGGCAACGTATCTGCGCCAATTTCAGCCAACACCAAGTTAACTTGATGAATGTATTCTTTTTGATCTTCATCGTGTGCATCAACCACATGCACCAAAAGAGAAGACTGACTTACTTCTTCTAATGTCGCTCTAAACGAATCGACCAAACCATGAGGTAATTGCCTAATAAAACCAACCGTATCTGCTAAAATAATTTTGCCAACGCCTAGTAAATCTAGCGAGCGCAAAGTCGGATCCAATGTCGCAAACAGGCGATTAGCCGAAAAAACATCTGAGCCTGTTAAAGCATTAAATAGGGTCGACTTCCCTGCATTGGTATATCCAACCAACGAAACCGTTGGTATAGAACGCCTCGTTCGGGCACGACGGCTTTGTGCTCTTCTGGCTCGGACTTTATCTAGCCTCGCCTTAAGAGACTGTATACGGTCTCTTAGTAAACGCCTATCGGTCTCTAGCTGCGTTTCACCAGGCCCTCTTAAACCAATCCCACCTTTTTGCCTTTCCAAGTGGGTCCAGCCTCTCACCAAACGAGTAGACATATGCTCTAATTGAGCCAGCTCTACTTGTAGTTTCCCTTCAAAGGTTCTCGCACGCTGGGCAAAAATGTCTAAAATCAAACCAGTTCGTGATAAAACACGGCACTTTAATTCTCCCTCAACATTGCGCTCCTGAGCGGGACTTAACTCATGATTAAATATTACTAAATCGGCTTCTTCTGAGGCAACAATGGATTTGAGCTCCTCTAACTTACCTTTTCCGATAAAATATTTTGGATCGGGCTTCTTACGGGAGCCCTTTAGGTTGGCAACGGGCTCTGCACCAGCGGCTAACGCAAGCTCTTTGAATTCTTTTATATGGGAGGATTCTTCTAAACGCGGAAAGGTAATATTCACCAAAACCGCCCTTTCACCTGCTTTGGGGCGTTCAAACAACCGATTGGCTCCTGTGGCGTATTAATTTAAGGAAATGACAAATAAAAAAGCTAAAGTCCGAAGGCATTATACATATTTCTGCGAACTTTAGCTCAAATGATGGGACAATTCAGAATGCGGGTCTCAAATCCTGTAAAATTTTTACATATTTCCAGGACTTAAATCATCTTCACCTTCATTTTCAGTGGGCATAGCGATTTTGCCACTAATGTTTCTTGAGGGTACGACAGTTGAAATTGCGTGCTTATATACCATTTGGCTAACACTGTTTTTTAGCAGCACAACGAACTGATCGAACGACTCAACTTGCCCCTGCAACTTAATTCCGTTAACTAAATATATTGCAACAGGGATCTTTTCTTTGCGCAACGCATTCAAAAAAGGATCCTGTAATGATTGCCCCTTTGCCATGAAGCTTCTCCTTATTGTTATTTTTAAAATATCGGGTTAGAGCTTCAATAAGATTTTAAAACCACACTAACCTTAAAAATAACCCCTGTTTATATCTTAGCATGCAATTTTGTGACAGAACATGGCAGATTTTGCACACAAAACTATCAGATATTCGCCTTTTGTGCATCTAAATGCCAAAAAACGCTAGTTTAAAGAAAGTAGATTAACGTGATTCGCCAATAAAATCTTTAAAATTATGATTCCAATCTCCCAGCATATTATCTAATTTAATTTTTGGTGGGTACCTAAATAACGTATTGAGCACAAAGCCTGATAGTCCACCAAGCCCCCGATTATAAAAAACAATATCTTGATTCAAAACAGCTTGGGCATTTTGGATTTGCTGAGTCGTATAATACAAATTTTTTAATTTTTGGCTGTAGTGCCTATCCCCTCTTAATGCCGTCTTTTGCCAGCTATATTGTACGGCTTTCTGGGTTAATTGGCTTAATGCTAAAGACTGAGACACAAAAGCTTGATTAACCGCAGCATCTACTAAAATCTGCTGACTCAAAGGCACTGCCTGAGACTGGTTATAGCCTTGAAGCAATGCCGCTAATAACTTTTTTTCTTGTGGTGCTTTATGCTGAATATACTGAATAACATTCGCCACATGCTCTTGCCTTTTTTCGAGGCTAAACGACAAGGTGACCCAAGAAGCTTCTATACGCTTATTCGAAACTTGGATCCTATCTCGCCAGCTTGCCACAAAAATAATGAGCACCACGATGACCGCGACAACAATAGAGACACCTTTTGCTTGTTTTATCTTGTCACGCATGCTTGTACTGATGGTCATTTATTTGCCTCGTGTTTTTTTTGAATTCTTAAATTCATGACTATACACATAGTAAACCCAATCTTAATGCTAGACAAAAACAGCATTCCTAGTTATCTGAGTCACTTTTATTTTATTTTATTTACTTAACGCTTGAGGCTATCCCCCAAAAACGCTAGAATTTTATTTTGTTAGTAAATTAATCAAATCAATATATGTCAGCCCAATCAAGCAAGCAGCCATCCCGACCCATTTTTCAAAATACTACCCTCTTATGTATTGCGGCAGTATATATTGGCACATTGTGTACAATGAATCTGCTCAATATTACACGATTCATTCATTTTGATGTGGGCTTCGCTAATACCACCCTTTTATTTTCCCTGCCTATTGGCATGCTACCCTACCCACTCACTTTTTTGTGCACCGACATTGTTGCTGAATGTTATGGTAAAAAAGCCGCGACGCAATTGGTCACAGCCGGGCTCATTGCTAATATTTGGATGCTATTTTTACTGTGGTCTTTGGGCTGGATTCAGGCGCCCAATTCCGCGCTCATGGTGGATAATACGCATCCAGACTATGCTTTTTATTTTATACGGTTATTATCTATTACGGCTATTATTAGCTCTATGCTGGCTTATTTAATCGCACAATACCTAGATGTATTTTTATTTCATGCGCTCAAAAAACTCACCCACAATAAACATTTGTGGCTTAGAAATAATGTCTCTACCATTATTAGCCAGTTTGTAGACACGGTGATTGTTCTGGCATGTACTTATTTTATGACCAAACAGATAGCCTGGGATCAGCCTGGCGCCCCGACCCACACTATTGAAGCCGTGATTATCACAAGCTATCTATTCAAATGTGCTATTGCGTTGCTAGATACTATACCCTGTTATTTCTTTGTTTGGCTGATTAAACGGCAGCAAAATAAATATATATTATAGTTTTTCTGCTACGAGTAATATTTTCGCTAAATTGTGCTTATCTTGAAAATCAAGCATTTGAATATCTGCTCTGCCCCGAATCCAGGTTAATTGCCGCTTGGCTAATTGCCGAGTCGCCACAATAGCCTTAAAACGCATTTCATCGTAATCTATTTCGTTTTGCAAATAAGACCAGACTTGCCTATAGCCTACTGAACGCATACTGGGTAAGTTCTCATGCAGATTATACTTTTCACGCAGATGGGTGACCTCTTTCACTAATCCTTCTCTCAACATTTGATCAAAACGCTGCTCTATACGCAGATGCAATACCGCGCGCTCTGTTTGTTCTGGAATTAATGCAAAGTTCTTAAAATCAAATGATCGCTCTGTATCGCTTTGAGGTTTTTTCTGTGCCAAATGCCATGACATCGGTTTTTGGGTTAAATAATAAACCTCTAACGCTCTTTGTACACGTTGCTTATCATTGGGTTCTAAACGCTTCGCTGTCACCGAGTCAATCGCTTGCAGTTTTTCATGCATTTTAACCCAGCCAATTTTTTGACCCAGCGCTTCCAATTCTTCGCGCAAGCCAGGCTCAGACTGTGGCAAGTCATGCAATCCTTCTGCCAGAGCTTTGAAATATAACATCGTCCCACCAACCAATAGTGGTATTTTCCCTCGCTGAAAAATATCTTGTATCAAACCTGTTGTCTGCTTCACAAATGCTGCAGCACTATATGCTTGTTCAGGCGATAAGATATCAATTAAATGGTGTGGGTGCGCTAAAAACTGCTCAGCGCTTAGTTTGCCAGAACCAATATTAAGATCAGTGTAAATTTGTGTTGAATCTACACTAATCAGCTCTACAGGTAAGTGCTGGCTTAACTGAATCGCCAATTCTGTCTTACCTGAGGCCGTTGGCCCCATTAAACAAAGTACGGTGTGAAACAATGGATTATACTTACATTATGGTCAAACGGGCATGCTAACGAACAGAGCCTACAAAATCAAGAACAATCCCTATATATTTTAACAGGCGCAAGCGAACTTATGACAGACAAGGCAAGTAACATAAATAACGCAAAAGAGATATTGGAACAAGCCAACCAGTTATTTAAGAAAAAACGATATCAGCGGGTCATTGATTTGCTCATCCCCATCATGTCCAAAACAAAGGGCAACAAAGCATACAAAGCTTTTTGCACTATTTTGGCCAAATCTTACTATAAAAATGACGACAGCCGTATCGCCCTCCAGCATTTTGATAAGCTGATAGCCAAATACCCGGATGAATCTAACTATTATTATTTGGCAGGCATCTGTGCCATGTCCTTGAACCTTCATCCTCAAGCTCAAGCATATTTCACAAAAAGTTTAGAAGTCAAACCATTACAATCCAGTTGTCTACTCAATATCGCCGCATCTTATAGGCACACGAACCAGCCTGAAAAGGCTTCACCCTATTATAAAACCTTATTAAAAGATGAAAAATATACCACGCGTGCCTATAGAAACTTAAGCATGTGTAAGACATACCAATCGCCAGAAGATCCTGATGCCATCGCGATGATAGAATTACTACAAAATGCGGACTTAACCACGGAGCAACAATCTCATTTGTATTTTGCTTTGGGTAAAATTTATCGTGATTGCAAAGCATTGCCTGAATCATTTCAAGCTTATACTCACGGTAATGATTTGAAAAATGGCGAGCGCAAGTACAAGCACGCATCATACACCAAAAAATCAGACAATATTATCAAGATTTTTAGTGATATAGAGTACCCAAAGCCCAAACCCAAAACACCATCTACGTTTGTTTTTATCATAGGCATTCCCAGAGGGGGCAAAACATTATTAGAAAAAGCCTTAAGTTTAAGCCACAAAACATTTTCTTTAGAAGAGTTCGCCGTAGTCGATAAATTGGTCTATCAATATACGAATAATAAGCCTTTTTCTTTTTCACCCGAACTACAAGAAAAAATTCAGTCGAAAAAGTTCTGTTCAAAACTATATCAAGATTTTACTCAAAAAATCAGCCAGCACACCAAAGATAAGTTTCAAATTTATACGGACACAACGCCCTGTAATTTTCGATATATGGGGTATATCCAATTAATGTGTCCTAACGCGAAGTTTATTCACACTTATCGCAATCCATTGGATCATATTTTTGTCGCTTATACCAAATATTTTGCCTCCGGGAATTATTGGGCATTTAACATAGAAGATATTGTGCATTATTACTGTGAATATAGAAGACTAATGACATTCTGGGAAACGCACTTACCCACAGCTATCAAAACCGTTCAATACGAAAATCTCATTCAAAATCCTGAAGTGATCACGCGTGAGTTGTTTGATTTTATCGAAAGAGACGCCCCACAAGACATAGATGCCGCCCTAAAAGACTTAAACATTAACAGTCGAGAGATTAACATTCATCAACTATATCCAGACTTTATGGCGGCAATCGCGCCGTTTATGACGCAATTACAGCCCTATATGCCAGAATAAATCCACACCTAATTTATTTGACTTTGTGACGCGCCTGCCCAAAAGCCTCAGGGCGAGGCATGTCTTTCATCGCCGTGATATTTTCAAGGTTTTCCGCAGTTAATTGCTGGCCTGATTTTTGAGCGTCAGAAAAAGCCTCTAAAGCACGTTGCATTCCTGCTTGTGGCAAATATTTTTTCATTGCTTTATTGCCGTCAAACAAATAATTTGTCATCGCCGTCTCTTCTGGTTGTTCTTTATTTAACATATTCGCTAGAACAATCAAATCATCTTGCCCTGCTTTTACCACATCAACATCTGTAAACTTCTTTTTTTCTGCCGGGTTTTTTCTGGATAAAATTTTATTTCTATAGTCTTGCAGTAAGCGCCAATCCACTCTCAAACGCAAAAAAAACGTGCCCGTCCTCATTTCTTCTGAAAACCAACTTTCCTTTTGCGACATCGGTGCTAGCTTGCCCGTTATTGATTTGTATGCCTCAGAACTCATCACATCTTGTAGATTTTTCTGAATAATTTGTAATTCTTGATCAAATTTCAGATGCGTCGGAACGGGAACGGCTTCAGCAGCCATGTGTATATTATAAGATTCTAAGCCTAACCACTCTTGTGCACACAGCAAAGTTTGACGCAAATCTTGAGCTAAATTCCTAGCCTGGTTCTGCCACGCAGCATCCATACCTCCGTTTAACCACCGCTGAAAAGCCCAATAAGGCTTATCAATTATCTGTAATTTCAAACTGGGCGCATAACTTTCAACACTCGACAAACCGAGTCTGTTTGTATCATTAACCAAATCCTCAGCAGATGCCTGAATATTTCTTAATATGACCTGCCCAACGGCATAATTAATATACAAAGAATCATCAACCGCCCTCATATTTAATGATGTGTTTCTGCCATCCAAAAATTTACTTGCGCCATTTAAAAATTGACGCGCCTGTGTGACTAAACTTTGTAATTCTGCTCTTTTAATCCCCATGAAACTTCCTTTTTTATTATTATTTTATAGGATTAGCTAATCTCAAACACAATGCGGTATACCCTTCCCCACATCCGCCTTATCGACTCGAAACCAAGGCCCCACATCTTCCGACTCAATCCATTGTTTTAATATAGAGTTTAATTTGGTTCTGGGTATTTTTTCTAAGCTTATTATGCTGGCAAATTTATATATATCTTTAATATTTTTACCTTGTTCTAACACCATGGTTAAACTATCTAATGAGACAAAAAATGGGATATGCGTTACGACCACAGAATCTTCATAGACCTGAAACATAAAACCCATTTGTTTTAACACGTCTTGTTCAGCCATAATAATAGGAGGCACACTATTGATAACATGTGGTATGAGCAATGGCACTTGCAAATCACACGCATCAGATTGGGCTATATACTTTTCTAATATGCGGCTCTTTGCAGACTCTAAATCTACAATAACCAGCTCTTGGGATAGCTCAAGAAGATAATAGCGCGCTAAAATTTCAGTATCAGATGTCATCTCTTCTTTTTGATATAATAACTCCGGTATGGGCTTATGGGCGTATTGTGGTGAAGCACTCTGATACGAAGTGCTTTGATTCGCATAACGAGGCACCGATAAACCAATAGATGCTGCACTGACGCTTTGAGGATCTCTTCGTTGAGGCACTCTGCTTTGTGACTCACCACCTTGCGACCATGAAATCTCACCGGTCTCTGTAGAGATTTCTTCCCCCACACCAAACCCTGGAATTTTATTATCACTGGTAGCTGGATATTGTTGTAATACATCTTTGATACACTTCTCTATAAAGTCATGTACCATAGTTGATTGCAAAAAACGCACCTCGTGCTTGGTCGGATGCACATTCACATCAATATTTTCTGCTGCCACCTCTAAAAATAGAACATAACTAGGATACAACCCCTCTAGATTCGAGAAGCTCTGATGGTATGCTTGCTTAATCGCATGTGAAATCAATTTGTCTTTGACCGTGCGATGGTTTAAGAAAAAATATTGTTGGTCGGCATATCGCCTTGTAGCTGGCAACAACCCTACCCAGCCTTTTAGTATCATATTTTCATATTGCATTTCAATATAATGAGAATGCGCTAAAAATTCTGTATTACAGATAGACTTAATTCGCCCTGTGAGATAGGAAATCCCATTTACTTTGGCAAATGATTTGTGTCGTTTGCCATTGTGTTTAATCACAAATCCTACTTTAGGGTGGCTCAACACAAAACGCTTAAAAATTTCATATAAATGATACCATTCTGTTTTGGCACTTTTTAAAAATTTACGCCTAGCCGGTATATTATAAAACAAGTCCCGTAATGTGATACTGGTACCAATAGGGTGTGAGCAAGGCACAGGCTCATCTGATAGGTCTTGCGTGATATTTAATTCCCAAGCTTGCAGCTCGCCTTGAGCATGCGAAGATATTTTCATTTTGGAAATGCTACTCATACTCGCCAAAGCCTCTCCGCGAAATCCCAAGGTTTCGATGGCAAATAAGTCATTCGTTTGCTGTATTTTACTGGTCGCATGCCGTAAAACCGCTAATGCCAAATCCTCTTTGACGATACCACAGCCATTATCACGCACGCGAATCAGCCCCATACCACCATTTTCAATATCAATATCTATATGGGTGGCACCTGCATCAATGCTGTTTTCAATTAACTCTTTTAATACCGAGGCAGGTCGCTCAATCACTTCGCCTGCGGCAATTTGATTGGCTAAATATTGGGGTAAGGGTTTGATACGATTAGACATGTTATTTTTGATTTCTTTGTTTGTTATTTTATAGGCAATTGTAAGACTTGACCAACCCGGATCACATCCGATCTTAATTTATTTTCGGCTTTGATATTCTGAACCGTTGTATTATATTGAAATGCTAACTGCTCCAATGATTCGCCTCGCCGTACTTTATGTATTTGCACAAATGAAGGCGATGGCAAGTATTGTTGTTTGGGTTGCCCCTTGGAACGAACATACCCCTTTATGCCTTCTAGCAGGGCTTCAGCCAGTTTTTCTTTATAATAAGGTTTCGATAAATTACGCTCTCCACGCGGATTAGAAATAAACCCTAATTCCACCAAAATAGAGGGAATATCTGGTGATTTTAACACAACAAACCCCGCTTGCTGTACTTTGCGCTTATGCAAGTTTGTGACTTTTGATAAGCTGCTCAGCACTTCGCTGCCTAACTCATAACTTGCCGCTTTACTGGCCGATTGCGATAAGTCCAATAAGACCTGAGCTAATATATCACCTTTGTCATCTAAGCTGACCCCGCCGATTAAATCCGCCCGGTTTTCACTCTCTGCTAACCAACGTGCTGCTTCACTACTTTCGCCTTTCTCAGACAAAATATAAACCGATGCACCAGACGCTTTGGGATCTTTAAACGAATCAGCATGTACAGAAATAAATAAATCCGCACCTTGCTGACGCGCATGTGAAATACGCTGTCTTAATTTAATATAGTAATCCCCTTTGCGAACCAAAAAGGCCTTCATACCCGGCGTGCGATTGATTTTATACTCTAGCGTTTTCGAGACACTAAAAACAATGTCTTTTTCTCGTGTTTTATACCTTTTGCCAATAGCACCGGGATCCTCACCCCCATGACCTGGGTCTATCGCAACCAAATAATCTCTGTTTCTAAAACCCCGACTTGTGGCATCAAACTGTGAGACAACATTTGCTTTTCTGGGTTTAAAAGGTAAATCCACAACTAATCGATGCCCATAGGTCTGATTAGGCGCTAAAACAAAAGTCTTTGGCTTCACCGCCTCATTCACGTCTAACACAATCCTCAGATCATTTTTATTGCGAACACTATAACGAAGTTTATTAATATTCGAATGTGTCAGCGAGGGCTTGGCATTTGCTGACCACTTAGCATGCTGTAAATCAATTACCACACGATTAGGATTTTTGAGCGTGAAAATTTTATAGCGGGGTGTACCAGAAATATCAAATACCACCCGAATGCTATCCGGGGCATCCCATACACGCACACTGTGTATTTCTGTCTGGGCATGCAAGACGTTGCCAAATGCTAAAAGCATATAGCAAATCACTAAAAAACTTGTCTTAAGATAGCGCTTGTACAATATCTTGACCTATGTTGCTGGTTGCATTCATCGTCACTCGCCTCGCATCCCCCTCTGATACGATATGAATTTCCAAATCAGGCTCAAATAAATTATTCTCTTTGAGAGGCCATTCCACAAAAAAATAGGCATCATCATCAATTAAATCTCGTAACCCAATTTCCTCCAAAGCCTCAGGCTCAGAGATACGATATAAATCCAGGTGATAAATATCTACCCCCTCTAGATTATAAGGCTCCATTAAAGTATAGGTCGGGGATTTCACATGGCCACTATAAGGTATAGCTCTTAAAAAACCTCTCACAAAAGTCGTTTTGCCCATGCCCAAAGTGCCATGAAGGAAAATCACAGCTCGCCGATGGGCGCTGGATTTTAAAACTTGATACAGCTTGGCCGCTAGCGCCTGCATTTGAGCTTCTGTATGAACCAACATCTTATAATGAATATCTGTCATGTTCTTTATAGCCCTTGACTCCCATTATTCTGAAGACTGGGATTTAATAAGCTGCGAATATGCAATAATAAATCACTGGCCATCATGCCCCGTTGTCCAAATGTTTGCTCTGACCAGCCTGCTTCGCGATGTACACTGACAGCCAGTTGAGCCGCATGACTCGCTGTCAAACCTTGCGCCCAAAGCCCACCAACTAAACCTGCTAAAATATCCCCCGTACCACCTGTTGCTAATGCGGGTACCTTACCTTCGATAATAAACATGTCGCGATTTATATCTAATACAATCGTGCTTGCGCCTTTTAGTATAATCGTGCCACCATATTTATCTTGTAATGCCTGTGCCGTGAGTAAGCGATTAGCCTCACAATCCACTATAGATTGATTAAGCAACCTTGCAGCTTCACCTGGATGCGGCGTTAATATCCAGTTGTCACGCTTTTGAGGGTCTTTGGCCAATAGATTCAAACCATCGGCATCTATTATTGCAGGTTTATTTGTTTGCAACGCAATATTGAAGCACTGCTTTGCCCATGCATTTTGACTCAGCCCCGGCCCAATCACTAATATATTTGTGCGTTCTATTATAGGTAACATATTATCAAGCTTTTCTGGCGCATAGCACATCAGTTCAGCCGAGCCTCGTGCCATTAAGGCTAGACTTTGCGGCGCCACACAAGTCGCAACCAATCCAGCCCCCGCACGTAATGCTGCCTCGCCCGATAAACAAACTGCACCACTATAATGCGCCTCTCCGCCCCCCAGCACCATCACGCGGCCATTGTCACCTTTGTGTTGGGTATTTTTCACGTTCGGTAAATATTGTAAAACTTCAGGATAGGTGACAAGTCTTGCGACAGATTTTACGTCTTGATAAACAATACTAGGTACTTTGAGTGTATCTAACACCAACTCACCGACATAATCTAATGCCGCCCCTATGAACAACCCTACTTTTAAGCCAATAAAGCTAACCGTGGCATCTGCCCTTACCGCATCACCCATTACAACGCCAGTATTGCCATCAATCCCGGTCGGGATATCTATTGCGCATACTGGTGTATTCGTATTATTTATCATTTGGATAATAGACAAAACAGATTGATGTAGCGGTGCGTGTATACCTGTTCCAAGCATTGCATCCACAATCAAATCTACCGATTTATGATTAGATAAGTCTACGTTAGAGATGTCTAATACTTTGTCTGAGCCCGCCTCAAAGTCTTGACGCGCCTTTTGGGCTGTATCTGTACTGGGTGGTTTGTTTTCCACGGCATAGACTTTCACATTAAGCCCTTGAAGCTTTAATAGTCGGGCAATCACATAACCATCGCCCCCATTATTACCCCCGCCACAAATAATCTTAATGTTTTTGGCATTAGGCCATTTTTTCAGAATAAACTGGCATACGGCACCACCTGCTGAACACATTAAGTCATAACCAGACATATTATGTTTGTTGATGGCTAAGTTATCTATTTGTTTGACGGTATCTGCTGTATATAATGCTGGAAACAAAGCTAGCACCTTCTTATATTTTCACGCTTAAATTTTAAAAAAATGTTCACGGTAGTATCGCAGTTCTTCTATTGAATCGACGATATCATCCATCGCCAAATGTGAGCCTTTTTTGTGAACACCTTTGGCTACCTCTGGCGCCCAAATTTTCGCTAACTCTTTGACCGAGCTAACATCTAAATTACGATAATGAAAAAATGCTTCTAGCTTGGGCATCCATGTATACAAAAAGCGTCTATCTTGGCAAATTGTGTTACCACACATTGGAGATACACTAGGCTTCACATGTTGCGCCAAAAACTCTAATGTTTGTGCTTCTGCTTGTTCTAAGCTAATTTGACTCTCTTGAATTCTTTTGACGAGGCCTGATTTGGTGTGTTGGTTTTGACACCATTCATCCATTTTCGCCAAAACATCCTCAGGCTGATATATCGCAATACTCGGGCCTTTTGCCACAACATCCAAATTGCCGTCTGTAACAATACAAGCAATTTCTATAATATGATCATTGTGCGGATCAAGCCCGGTCATTTCCAAGTCAATCCAGATTAATCGTTCTTGCTTAATATTCATTCAGTTTCCTAGTTAAAATACATGTATAATTTTGTTGGTTCTCTTTATTACCACTTCCACTGTAATGTGAGTATAATAATCTCAACTATTATGATTGAATGATACTGAAGTATGTCAAAGCATCCAACAACAATACCTGAAGAGAATGAACAAGAAGGTCTACTCATCGCTCATTTTGGTCAATATCTTATAGTAGAAGACCAAAACGGTGTGTTTCATAACTGTGCAGCCCGAAAAAAGTTGGGCAGCTTGGTGACTGGCGATCGTGTTATGTGGCAACCTCTTACCAACAATACGGGCGTTATTACAACCCTCAAACCCAGACAGTCTGTTATTACCCGCTTCAATAAAAAATTAAAGCAGAAGCCCATTATAGCAAACGTTGATCAACTCGTGATTGTGGTCGCACTCAAGCCTAGCATCAGCCAAACAACCATCGATCGCTATTTGATTATTGCTGAGTATTTTAAGCTCAAATCTGTCTTAGTGGTTAATAAATGGGATCTCAAAGACGAATCTGCGTTTGCACCCAACCTAGATTATATTAAGCAATATCAATCTGTCGTCGATGAGATGGTGTTTGTCAGCTCAAAACAAGAACAAGGGTTAGATAGCTTGCTATCTGTTATGCAAGACAAAACAAACTTATTGGCCGGTCAATCTGGTGTTGGAAAATCATCGTTGATTAGCTCTTTTATTCCCGATCTAAAATTACGAACCAATGAGCTATCTAAAAATGGCAACCTTGGTAAACACACCACCAGTGCCTCCCAATTATATCATTTACCCAACGGTGGCGATGTGATTGACTCTCCTGGCATCCGCCAGTTTTATTTAACCCATTTAGATGAAAATGCGATTCAGAACGGCTTCCCAGAATTAAACGCTTTTAAAAGCCAATGCCAATTCCGAGATTGCCACCATTCACACGAACCCAACTGTGCCATTCGCCAAGCCATTGCACAAGGCTTAGTACAACAATTTAGACTAGACAACTATCATGCGCTACTAGCAGAGCATGAGGAAGAAAATCGTTAGTTTTGATTGATAAGCGAAGCGAATCATTTTCCCCCTTTGGAATCAAAGGGGGACGCAGCAAAGCCTATTGGCGAGCTGCTGGGGGATTTGTTATTTGAAAAATTTCACCCTGCTCACAACATCAAATCCCCCCGCCGCTCCTGCTACTCGCCTAAAGGCTCAGCAGAAAAAAATGCGACGACCCCCTTTGATTCCAAAGGGGCCCAGGGCGCTGTGCGCCAATTCGTGGCCTAAAGCCCAATTCAATAACAAAGCTTATGCCCTAAAATCTTGGCATTGTCTATAAAATTATATATCAACTCAAGCACAATGTTTATTTGATATTTCACTTCTCTATTCGTGAATCGCAACACATGAATTCTAGCATCTCTTAAATAACTATCACGATATTTATCTTGCTCACAATGATCTTTTTCAAGATGTTGAGAGCCATCAACTTCAAGCACCAACCTTATTGAAGGCGCATAAAAATCAACAATGAAAGGACCAAGATGTTTTTGACGGTAAAATTGAATATTATTTATCTGCTTCCTTCTAATCTGGAACCAAATCAATTGTTCTGATTCAGTCATATTTGTCCGTAAATTCCTAGCATTCTGTTTCATTGTTAATTTATAGTTGCTCACACAAGTATCCATTTTTTGAAAGGAATCGATGCAAAACATATTATTCCCCCTTTGGAATCAAAGGGGGACGCAGCAAAGCCTATTGGCGAGCTGCTGGGGGATTTGTTATTTGAAAAATTTCACCCTGCTCACAACATCAAATCCCCCCGCCGCTCCTGCTACTCGCCTAAAGGCTCAGCAGAAAAAATGCGACGACCCCCTTTGATTCCAAAGGGGGCGAGGGCGCTGTGCGCCAAGAAGACTCTATCCCCCACTTTGAACTAACTGATTCCGCCCAACCAAACTATCTAGCTTATCAGATTTCGCGTCATCCATAGAACATCTTAAGCCTTTGGGTCTTCCACCCACACTTAATTCCTTAAATTGCAAAAGAAAAACCTGGTCCTGAACAAATAGTAACTCATCATCTTCCTCACTTTCATGAGTAGCGGAGCTAGGAGGAGGTGGCTCATCATCTTCCTCACTGCTGCTATAGGACTCCCAACAATAATCTGGCACACCTACCGAAAGGGAAACAATTTTCTGTTTTTCAGCTTCTGACGAAAGAAAAACTAAAATTTGGTTTAAATAAAAACTCGCATTGAAGCAATAAATTTCCGCATAAATCGCTCTATGCCCATTATATTCTGCAACAATACAATTATTTTGGTTATCATCAATTAAACAGACATCTTCTGCCTCTAAGATCTTAAAATGTTCTTGCGCGCGTCTTATGTGTTGTTGCTTTGCATCTGGATGGGCTGAATTTCCCCCTTTTATTTTAGGTATGCCTTCACTAGATGGAAAGCCACCCACCACATATAACTTATCTAAAAGACTATCAATCAGCGCTACTTGATCTTCTGCCAAAGTATCTTTGTCATCGTTTTGTTTTTTCAAATACGTTTCTAAAATAAACCGAATCGTTGGCACTATAATTACAGGAAACTGATTAAATGTGGTTATAGCCTGATGATGGCCTTGTTCATAAATATAAATAAAGGCTCTTGCCAGCGCATCAAGATCTCTTATATTCTTAGCTTTTAATATATTGTCAATATAATATTGAAGAACCACCGCAGAGTCTTTTCCATAAAACCCTCCTTCTGTTAATAAATTATGAGTATGACAGGCTATTGTCGTGACAGTACCATCAAAATCCCAGCAAACTAACTTCTTAGACTCTTCAACCACAGCAGCGGCACCACTACTTCCCAGCATATTTAAAATTCCTAATTTAAATTAATATGGCATTATTATGCCATTACAACTGTAAAAAGATACTCTATCATCCTAGAACGCCTATTAAATCAGATGAAATTTTTATAAAATAGCCTAACTATTATTTTCTCTAGGTTATTTGGATAATTAATAAATGAATGTTCCTTTTGAAGTTTGGCGACAGTATTTCATCTCACAGCATGGGTTATCGCGCCTTGCAGGGCTGTTAGCCAACTCACAATCTGTCTGGCTAAAAAATCTTCTGATTAAATATTTCATGAAACACTACGCAGTGAATATGACAGAAGCTCTCGAGTCTGACCCTTTCGCGTATAAAAGTTTTAATAGCTTTTTTACACGCGAATTAAAAACCAATGCCAGAGAAATCAATGCTGAAGATAACATAATTACCTCACCAGCCGATGGTACATTATATCAACAAGGCAAAATCGAAAATAACACATTGCTCAAAGCCAAAAACCAAATTTACAATGTACATTCATTATTAGGCTGTAAAGATGAATACAGCCGCAAGCTTGAAAATGGCTATTATCATTGTATTTATCTAGCACCGCACAATTATCATCGCGTACATATGCCGAGTGACGGCACATTACTCAAAATGCGTTATGTGCCCGGTCGATTGTTTTCTGTCAACAAAACCACAGCAGAACATGTAGATCAATTATTTGCTCGTAATGAGCGTTTGGTTTGCTTTTTTGAGGGGGCTGTAGGTCATTTTGTGGTCATATTAGTCGGCGCCATGATTGTCGGCAGTATATCGACCCCTTGGGCTGGTAAAGTGGCACCAATGAATTTACGCAAGATTACAGAAGTGGATTACACCCATAATCCTGTATTCTTAAAAAAAGGCGAAGAAATGGGCTGCTTTTCTTTAGGCTCTACAGCCATTACATTGTTTGACCGTAATATTACGCCAGACGCTCGTTTAGAAGCAGACAAAGAAGTATGGATGGGTGCGAGCTTAGGTGCTTATTAATCTACTATTCACGCTCGCACCCAATCAAAGCTCAGAACATTTTTTATGTTCTGAGTGCCCAGCTTAATCATTAACAATCTATCAACCCCCATTGCCACCCCGCTCATTTTCCCTAGCCCTGATTCTAGGGCTGAAATGAGCTTTTGATCTATAGGCAGTTCAGGCAAGTTATTTTTTTGGCGAATTAGATTATTTTGCACAAAGCGCTGATATTGTTCTTTAGGATCGGTTAGCTCAAAATAACCATTGGCTAGCTCATAGCCCCGATAATATACCTCAAACCTAGCGGCGACTTGTCCATGTTTTTCGTGTGGTATCAGTTTAGATAATTGTGCACATATAATAGGGAAGTCTTTGACCACTATTAAATTATTTTGATCAAACTGACTTTCTATTGCATAGGTGAAAATCCATTCCAACCAACCCATTTTATCTAGCTCGGGTAGATTTTTACCACCCATCTCATGCTTTTTAGCATAATTTTCTAACTGCTCTTTTGTGGCAGTATGGGGATTAATATCTAAATTAGAAAACAAGTCTGCGTAGGTAACGATAATAGGCAAAGGGGCAGATAATAAAACCTTCATTAAATCTACAACTTCTGCGATAAGCTTTAAGTGATCCCATTGTGGCCTATACCATTCTAAAATGGTAAATTCTGGATTATGATTTGCACCACACTCTTCTTGTCTAAAGGCTTTACCCAGGTAATAAATCGCGCCTAAATCATGACTCGCTAATAAACGCTTCATTGCAAACTCAGGAGAGGTTTGTAAATAGTATGTTTTGCCCAATGGGCTGGAAAAATCAAAAGCAGAAATAAAGGGGTCGTTATTGACCCCTTGCATCAAAAGCGGCGTATCCACTTCCATTATCTGGTGAGCAAAGAAAAAGTCTCGTATCTCTTTAAAAAATTGTGCTCGCGCTTTTAAAACATCAGCTGTCGCAGAGGCTTGCCAACTCATTCTTTGGCTCTGGAAACATACTCCCCGGTACGTGTGTCCACTTTAATTAATTCTCCAATCTGGATAAATAGCGGCACTCTTATTTGGGCACCTGTCTCCATCACCGCCGCTTTACTGCCACCACCGGAGGTATCGCCTTTTAGCCCGGGATCGGTATCTTTTACCGCAAGGCTCACAAAAGTAGGCGGCTCTATTAATAAAGGTACACCATTCCATAGCGTGACAGTACACATATCTTGCTCTTTAAGCCATTTGATACTTTCACCGGCAACCTGTGCATTGACTTCATGCTGCTCAAAGCTTTGTGGATCCATGAAGTGCCATACACTACCATCCGTATATAAATATTGCATTTCGGTATCAATCACATCAGCCGCTTCCACAGATTCGCCTGATTTAAAAGTTTTCTCTAGTACCCGGCCTGTTTTTAAGTTACGATACTTAACACGGCTAAAAGCCTGACCTTTACCCGGTTTCACGAAAGTATTTTCAACAATATTGCACGGATCACCGTCTAACATGATTTTAAGACCGCTGCGAAATTCACTTGTACTGACTGTTGCCATATCCCACCCTATTTAGATGTGTACGATAAAATAAAAAGTGCCATGAGTATAACGCAAAGCCCTAAACCTAAACAATCAGAGCCTTGGCAACAGGCACTAAAAAACTTAATTACCAGTCCTGAAGACTTGCTACAAAGCCTAAACCTGTTGGAATCTGAGTTACCCTGGCAAATAGACCAAGGCTTTCCATTGCGAGTGAGTCAAAGCTTTGTCCGAAAAATGCAAAAATCCAACCCCAATGACCCCCTATTGCGACAAGTCTTGAGCACAAAGGAAGAAAGTTTACTCACTGATAATTTTGAACAAGATCCACTCAAAGAAGCGCAAAAAAACCCCATTCCAGGTTTGTTACATAAATTTTCTAACCGCGTATTACTCACGGTGACACAAGCTTGCCCAGTACACTGTCGTTACTGTTTCCGACGATACTTTCCTTATGCGGATAATCAACTTAATAAAAAACATTGGCCGCAAATCAAACAATATTTAATTCAGCATTCTAATATTCATGAAGTCATATTAAGTGGCGGCGATCCATTAATGCTAACGGATACACATTTGGCCAGCCTTTTGGATATGTTATCTGACATCCCACATATCAAAGTTATTCGCTTTCATACACGTATGCCCGTGATGATTCCTGAGCGCATTAGTGCAGGCTTTCTTAAAATATTGCAGAATCAACCACAAAAATTAGTCATGGTTTATCATATTAATCATGCAAATGAGATATGTGATGAGATTACACTAGGGGCAGAGCGGCTTAAAAAAATTGGTTGTACTGTATTAAACCAAAGTGTTTTACTTAAAGGCGTGAATGACAATCTCGAAACTTTAACCACACTATGTTGGTCATTATTTCAATCGGGCATTTTGCCCTATTATATTCACTTATTAGACTCGGTTGCAGGCGCGCAACATTTTGATGTGTCTATAGAACAAGCGCAACAATTAGAACAAGCGTTGATGGCAGAGCTGCCAGGCTATTGTGTCCCTAAGTTTGTCAAAGAAATCCCTGGCAAGCCGTCTAAGATATTGCTTAGACAGCTTGAGGTGTAAATAATGACAACTGGAACTCTAGCCGCGTAAACCATACACCCAGTTAGCAGCTCTAGTTGTCGTGCTATCGCTATGCTTATAGCTTGCTTCATGTATCGTTAATGCCGTGGCTAAGCAAGGAATATCTTTCAAAAATTGTCGGTCTTTTTTAGCAGAGATCTCCCTCTCTTTCTCCGCCTCTGTTATATCTATAGCATTATCACGTAAATTGTGATCGTCTGCATTTACTTGCATATCTTTCACCTGATGCATAAATGATACAACAGACGAACCTGTAAGCGTCTCAAAGTCACTTACGCTTTCTTTTACTATTTTATCAGTGTGGCAAAAAAGTTCTAATTTACGACATAATTCCTTGCGCATTGTTTTTTCTGTTGGGGTATATTCATCTTTCCAAAAATAGTGTTTAAATAGCGCTTTTATTGTATTTTCAAGAAGCTTTTTTTCACTTCCAGACAAAGCGCCTTCAACACCTTTATATTTACTCATAATATTTTCAAAATGTTTTTTGAACTCTGCATATGCAGTTTCCTTACCTGCCACTTTTCCTTCAAGAGAACAAGGCAATCTTAAGTCACTATTTCCCATATAACCTTTTACATATGGTAGCGTGTAATAAGCAGTCAAACTCGCAACAGATAGGCCCATCATTAAAGCAATATTAGCCCACTCAATGCCACCTTCTTCACCACCCACAAATCCTTGGCAATAGTCGCTCATATCATCGATATCTTGTTGTTGGCAATATTCTAACTCGGCAATACGTTGCTGTAAGTTGACGATTTCCTGTACCGCGTTCTGGCTAAAAGACTCATCTCTTGAAGAGCTACTCTGATATAAGCGAACAAATGACCAGATTGCGCCAGGAGCATTTCCCATAAATTCCAACATTTTTGTCGACCTCATTAAATTTAAAATTTTCATTGATATTATGACTTCAAAAAAAATTATAACGAACTTATATGGATAACTTAACACTTTTGAGACGAAAGGTCTTTTTGACAGATAATCTGCTTATTTTAGATATTTTTAGATAACTGATTACTTAATAAAAATATTATTGCCGATGCAATGGGACGACAATAGCAGGCTCAATTTCAGCTTGTGTTATATTTTTTGATTTGGAATAGGCATAAATACCTAAGACAGCTGCTGTGGTCAGCATTATTACAGGCACATATTCAGCATATCCAGCCTCATCCTCTGGCATACAAGGTTTGGCAAAATACTGAAAATTACCCGTAAAAAAATTCTCGCATTCATTCGCAAAATCAGGGGAAAGCGGGTGTTCAGATTGCTCTGCATATGCCTGGCAAAATGCTGAAGTCGTGTTAAATTTATTATTTTGAGAAAAATTCAGCATGTTATGAATTAATGTTTTGGCCTGAAAATATGTATTGCCTGTATGGAACCAATAGGCGAAAAACTCTTTGATCAAACTAATACCCACCACAAGAAAGTAAACTAAAATGTGTTGGGTATATTATAGAATTTATTTGTCTTAGGCAAATATTTATTCGTGTATATAATTCATTTTAAAGCCAGAAGCAATATTTTGAGCGCTCAACCGTTGCTCGTTTATTATCTGTTATCGCCGCTATTTCAAGTTCTAATTCACCTTCGCTCATGCCTTGCTCTATATATTTTTGCATCAAGGCACACATTTCAGGAGCTTGGTGCACGTCTTCCCAGGTAAATTCTTGGCGATTAAGAGGATTCTCACAAGTGACTGCTTTCCAGCCATCTTCAGACTGCAGTATAGCCAAACGTGCCTCATGACGCTTAACATCTTTTTTATATGTTTGTCTTCCGGCATCATCATATTGAGCCAAGGTTTGCTGAATAGTTTGTATTTCCTGAGTTGCTGTAAACCTTAACATATTTTCAATACATCCTGCATCAAAAGCATGAACATATTGATTTTTATTGCCGGTAATAACCCAACAGGGTTGTTCCATTGCTGATTGGGATAATGCGCAATTAAATTGGCGAGTACCATCCCCTAGTTCAACATGTGGGAACTGATTCTCATTACCTCTTTCTGCTAAAGATGGCATTCTCATCACACTTAATGAATGTTCTCTTGAATCTTTATTACGCTTGATTAGAATCGTTGAGCCGATAATCGCTAAGCCCGTTAAACTTGCAATCACCATATTTTGAGTAGAGGGCAGATAATTCTCCTCATCTTCCACATTAAAAAACCCTACACATGCATCATAAGCCATACTAGATAAGTTAGAATGATTCACATACTGTTCACATACTTGTGATACAGACATAACATTAATTTCATTCGTAATGTTGTTCAACAGACCTAACGTCTCTATTGTAATTTCCATCTCTGTTGGCTTGGCAGAAATTAATGTTTTCCCAGTATTTATAATAAAATAAATAGCGTTATTAGCCAATACATTTAAAAAATCAAACATAACGCACCTCACCAAACAGGTGGTTTTGTAGCTTTTCAGAGCGATTGTCGCCGGGTGGGTTGTAAAGAACTAGAGCACGTTCATCACTATTATTAATATCCCCGGAAAATAACAAATCAGGAATCTCATCCCAGACACCAAAATCATCGAACTCGTTGCAGGGTATATGGATATCCTCTAACTCTGGTTTAATTTTTCCATGCACTCTTAAAGCCTCTGTTAAAGTAGGCAATACTTTTAAGTATTTCTGATCGGCTTGGTAACCTTCTGGATTATCTGCAAATTTAGGCTGTTGTTGCTTCACTTCATTTACAAGCTTGCATATAGAGTCTGTGCCTGCCCCCATAAGCGCATTGAACCTTATCAAGGTAGCATGCTCGTGCCTAGCGGCCTTATCTGGATGAAACATCAGACTCAATTTTTGATATAGTCCCGTTCTCATATCCATTTCTGTTGGTGTCTTATTGTTTTTCCAAAAATAATATTTCAATAATGACTTTAGGGTGGTTTCAAGGTGGGTTCTATCCCCCGTTGATAACACACCATTTATGCCATCATATTTGTTTAAAATTTCTTCAAAATAAACCGTAAAGCCCGTCAAGGCTGTTTTTTTACCATGTTCCTTTCCTTTTAAAGAACAATATACACCTAAGTCGCTATACCCATCCTGGATAGCCCAACGCCTTTTTAAAAAAAATATAGCCATACTCATTAAGGCTAAAAACATTAATCCCAATAAGATTAGATTGCCATAACCAGAAAACATGCTTTCATTATCTTGATTGTCATTAATAGGCTTAAAATCATAGGGCTCACAATCATATGTGCCACAACACGCATCATATTTTTGTTCAACATTATTAAAATGATTCGCAAAATTAACACACGTCTCTGCTATATTATTAGCACCAGAACTCAAAGATTCATGCAACTCATTTATCGCATTGAAACGAATCTCTTCTGTCCTAAACTTTGGGGTACCCAGCCCCAAAGCTTCTGCGACATTCCAGAAAACATTCATGATACTTTTACTTGAAAAATGCAACATAACTCGAATAAACCCATAGTAAATTAAACCAAAAACATAACAAACCACTCACATAAATATCGTATTTTTTACATTTTCTTACCTAATCGTGCGTTACTACTTCTTGCTTTATGTGTTTTTAATGCAGTACTTAAATTAGGTATCGCTTTTAAAAAATCCTTGTCTGCTTGATAGGTCTCAGGGTTATCACTTTTGTTAGGGTTTCTATCTTTTACTCCCCCCATAATTTTGAATAGGGTACCATCATTAGCTTTACCTATAAGTCGATAAAATTCAACTACTGCTTTATCCTCTGACTGTTTATCAGTGTGATAAATCTTACTTTGTTCTCTATATAATCCTGTTCTCATCTTATCATCTGTTGGTACAGTCGCGTTTTTCCAAAAATAGTATTTGAATAATGATTTTAATGTTTCTTCAAGGTGCGCCTGTTCTTCCGTTGGTAATGCCCCTTTAACCTCTTTATATTCATCTAGAATTTCATTAAATGTTTTAAGAAAACATTCTTTTACTTTACTTTTATCAGCGCCTTTGCCTGTTAACGGGCAGTACTCATCGTCTTTTAAATACCAATATACTGCGGCACTACCAACGGCAAATAATCCTATCCCTAACCCTAATAAAGCAATTGTTCCGTAATCATACTCACCACTACTCTCATCAAAGCCAGCACAAATGGGGTTATCTAAACAAGCTTCATCCACAGACAAACCGCTTGCTATGCTATTTTGATATTTGTTTATATACTCATCAATAGAACTCTTTGGAAGACTCGACTCCGTATATAAACCAAAAAAAGTAACAACCGGGCGAACAACATATTCTTCTAAAAATCCAAACATAATAACCTCAATATATTCATAAACATCAATCTGACGATCAGTATAAAGAGCTCATAGAACAACATAAAGTTGATCAGCTTGCTTTTTGATAGACGGCCTGACATACCTGACGAATAGAGATACATATTTGTTGTACTTACATTTAAACTTAACTTTATCGCCAATATGGCCGAAAAGATTAATACATATAGAATCATAAAGCTTTAACTAGGACTACTATGCGCTACCATCAAGGGGTATTAGGGTTGATTATCCCCAATGTGCTGATTCATTCAGACATTGAGCCAGAACAGCTTATTAACTTAAGCCAAGCAAAAGCTTGGCGCGAATCATTGTGCATGCACGATTTGAAAGGTTCCGTTAAATCTACTGACCGATTTTTAAGAAGCTTAAGCCAAACGAACATACCAGCCCCCGAAAAATTAGAGATATTAAATCTCGCCCGCCCCATTGTCGGCTTCTTATGTGGCTCTATTGAAAACCTTAATCAAAAAGATTTAGTCAATCGCTCACCAAAAGACAAAAATCAGGTTTTTTATATTAATCTATCCTTACAGCTAGAGCTATTTAATCAATTTAAATTTGCACTAGAACAAGCCCTGACCAACACACCATTGGATAAAGCTATCATTGCAGAACTTACGTTTTCCTGCCTACAACAAAGCTGCAAAATTTTATTTTTATGTTACCAAAATCATCAGGTGACCCCACAGTTTATCTGGCTAGAAACACATATACTGTATGCATTCAGTCAACAAAAAGATTTTGAAAATAAAAACATATCCATTGCGAAACACATGCATTCACAATTTGCTTGTATCGCAGACATTTACAAACACATCCTGATTTTTTCTCTGGCAAACCCTTGTAACTTTCAACAGGCAGATATGTTAAAGCTCTATTATGCAATAGAAACATGGGCGCCTCTGCTACAGCTGCACAAACAGACTGAAAATCAAACCACATTATTTAAAGTTGACTTAACACAAGATGCCCCGCCCCATTCTGCTGTTTTGGATAATAAGACGATGCAAAATAATGGCGAACAAAATGTCTATTCTCTCTGCTTTGGTGGAATACTAAAACGTATTAATACGTTGTTGCGCCATTGTGAAATATCGTCAACAAAACAATCTTGCACGCCCGTCCTAAACGCACATGAGCTCACACTCTGCCCTAATGTACTCAGCAGTTTACTGCACACATGGGAACAACATGGCCAAAGAAAAGATATCCGCACCCTTCTCACAGGCACCCGCACAGTTGCCGTTGGATTAAAAGCCATACATTGGTTTGCAACAGAAGCACAATTAGACGTAGAAAAACAACAAAAAACCACAAATGCAACCCGTTTAAAGCTATCAGAGCCCAATCAAAACGAGTCTATAGAAAATGAAGACGCAATAGAAGACACAATAGAAGACACAAAAGACACAGAAGACACAAAAGACACAGAAGACACAAAAGACACAGAAGACACAAAAGACATAGAAAATATAGAAGAAATCATTCTAGACAATTTCTCTTTGCCGCAAAAACCCCACGAACAGCTGCTCACCAACACCCCCCCGTGCTCTATAGAGTGCAATATTATTGATAGAAGTGATAGTGGCTATTGCTTAAAATGGGAGCATAGTCATAGCAGTCAACTAAAAACAAATGAACTAATCGGTGTATTAGAAGACAATGATTCAGAGCATAGCCACTGGACCATTGCCGTTATTCGCTGGATAAAAACGACAGACGCTACCCATAAACTAATTGGCATTGAAACCTTATCACTTAATGCTATTCCTATTAGCTTACAACCTGAAAATAATATAAGTGACGCATCCCCAACGAAAGGGCTATTTATCTCTAAAATACTCAAGAATCAATCCCCTTTTGTTATTATCACACCAAAGTTGTCTTTTAAACCAAAAGAACAATCTCAAATAACCACACAAGAAAAATCTTATACCGCTCGATTTACTCAAGATCTAGCACTTTCACCACTGTATGCTTTTTGGGAAGTTGAACTAGACGAGGCACAGCCACCCAACAACCCTATAGCGCATACAATTCATCCGCCACACAACTCATAATACTGTAAGGATAAATAGGTGTATATGCTGCACTTCTCAATGACTTTGATATTTTTTTACGCTAGACTAAATAGAGAGAGAATACAGTAATCGAGCGAGAATGCTTATGCCATCAGCCGCCCCAAGTACAGCATCCACCGTAAAACCCGATCCCTATACGATCAGTCCCGAGATTAAAAAACAAATAGAGGTTATTGTACCCAAGCTGGATGCGACATTTCATAGCGCCGATGCAGTTGAAATTCTCAATGCGCTAAACCGAGATAGTGCCACTCGCCCCCCAGTCATAACCCCACAATTAAAAGAACACTTAAAAAGCACGGTGGATGAAAGATCTGAGCTGGATAATTTTATTCGTTCAAAATACGGCGAAGGCCCTACAGCCAGTTCGCCAGAATTTAAAGTGATGGCAGCGGCCAAAATGGCTTATGTCGCCAATGCCTCTTTACAATCACTCATGAGTGCCGAACGCGCAGGCTCAAACCCAAATATAGAGGGCCACTTGCAAAGATTGCTCGCAATGCAAGGTATCAGTGATGGTTTATCCGGTGATATTATGTTTGGCTTGCAAGATTTCCCTAAGGAAATGAAAGAAAAGCTCAGGTTAGAACACCAAGGTAAAAACCCAGAGGGTGAAGAAGAATATAATGCCTATTGTGATTTTTTAGGTGTAGAGAACAAAGGGGCTTCCCTACAACAGGCGATGCAAATTCAAAAGCTACCGGTTGATACTAAAAAAGCAAAAATGGCTGAGGTCTATAAAGACAATCAACCATTTATTGATAATAAAACAAAAGCAAAAAGTGGTAGTGGTGCTGGTCGCTAAACGCTACTTCTCCAGCACACTCAAATCGATCGCTGTCTGATAACCTTTGGGCAGCTTAGTCCCTGACTTGCCGCGCTCCATAAGATAATGATCTAAATCTCTGGGTTTCAGCTTTAGTTTGCGATTTTTGGTTTCAACAATCAATGTATCCGATCTAGACAACAGTACCTGCGCAATCATTTGTTCTTCGCCTGCACTAAATTTCTTAGCGGGAATATTTAAGATTTTGCTGCCCTTTCCTTTACTCATTTGAGCAATATCGTCTAAATCTAACACGCCGAGTTTACCCGCAGAGGTTAAAAAGGCTGCACGCATTTTTAATTTGGGAATCAAAATAGGCGGAAAAGCCTCGGCAGAGTCGGATAATTTAAGGATCGCTTTACCGCTTTTGTTTTTAGTCTCTAAATCGCTTAGTTTTGCAATAAATCCATTACCGGCACTCGTCGACAATAAAACATACTCTTTCTCAGTACCCGCAATCATACCCATCATCATTGCGCCTGAAGGCATTTTTAGCTTGGCACTCAAAGGCTCACCCAAGCCACGAGCAGAAGGGAATGTATGCGCCAATAAGTTATAACTACGCCCAGTAGAATCAAGGAAATATATTTTAGCATTTGTTTTGGCTTTAAGCTGCTGAAGGTAGTCATCTCCAGCTTTATAATTCAGCTCTTCCCCAATGACTTCATGCCCCTTACCACAACGTATCCAACCTCGCGTTGAGAGAACCACAGTCACAGGTTCAGATGGCAGTCTGTCCACCACATCCAAAATTTTGGCTTGCTCCCGAACGACAATTTTAGAGCGCCTTTTGTCACCATAAGTCTCAATGTCTGCATTGATTTCTTTTTTAATCAGCGTTTTCATTCTGGCATCTGAGCCTAAAATATTTTCTAGATAATCTTGCTCTTGTGCTAGCTCTTTTTGGTCTGCTTTGATTTTTGTCTCTTCTAGCTTTGCCAAATTGCGCAATTTAATATCTAAAATAGCTTCTGCTTGAATATCAGACAACTCAAAACGCTTCATCAAAGCTGGCTTGGGCTTATCTTTTGTACGAATGATATGAATCACTTCGTCCAAATTCAAAAATGCTTTTAACAAGCCTTCTAGAATATGCAGCCTGGATTTGACTTTCTCTAAATGATAACTTAAGCGTTTTGTTACCACATTGGTTCTGAACACTAACCATTCATGCAAAAAATCTAATAAACTTTTGACTTGTGGCTTACCATTTAAGCCTATCACATTCATATTAACGCGAATGTTTTTCTCTAAGTCGGTTGAGGCAAATAAATGTGAAATTAGCCCCCCTTTATCTATTTTGTCATTCTTGGGTACAATGACCAAACGGGTCGGATGCTCATGATCAGATTCATCTCGCAAATCCGCAATCATGGGCAATTTTTTTGCTTGCATTTGTGCTGCAATTTGCTCCAAGATTTTAGCACCAGAGACTTGATAAGGCAGTGCGGTAATGACAATATCATTTTTCTCATGCTTGATTTTGGCTCTGAGTTTAAAAGAACCATGACCTTTTTGATAGATATCTTTAATTTCTGATTTGGGCGTGATGAGTTCAGCATCACTTGGAAAATCGGGACCTGGAATAATTTTGAGCAGCTCGCTCCACGTTAATTTAGGATTATCTAATATCGCAATACAGGCTTTTGCCACCTCCACTAGATTATGCGGTGGAAAATCTGTAGCCATACCCACAGCAATACCCGTAGTGCCATTGAGCAATAAATTAGGCAACCGTGCCGGTAGGTTAATAGGCTCATCTAATGTGGCATCAAAGTTGGGGCACCAATCGACTGTACCTTGCCCTAGCTCAGATAATAAAATTTCAGCATATTTAGATAATCTCGCTTCTGTATAGCGCATAGCCGCAAATGATTTGGGATCATCGGGCGCACCCCAGTTGCCTTGCCCATCAACCAATGGGTAACGATAAGAGAAAGTTTGTGCCATCAAAACCATTGCTTCGTAGCAGGCAGAATCACCATGTGGATGATACTTACCCAAGACATCACCGACTGTACGAGCAGATTTTTTAAATTTTTGCGTTGATTTTAACCCAAGCTCGGACATAGCATAGATAATACGCCTTTGTACAGGCTTGAGGCCATCGCCGATATGGGGCAAGGCTCTGTCCATGATGACATACATGGAATATTCCAAATATGCTTTCTCGGTAAAAACATTAATGGGCTGTTGTTCAATATTTTCAATAATGGGGTGCTTTTGTTTTGCCATGTTACAACCTTTTAAACCTGAACCTGGGCTAAATCACCCTTGTCTTCTAACCATGCCCGGCGATCGGCTGAGCGTTTTTTCGCTAATAGCATATCCAACATTTGATTTGCCTCATTTACATCCGGCAAAGACAATTGTAACAACCGTCTGGTATTAGGATCCATCGTCGTTTCTCTTAACTGCATAGGATTCATCTCACCTAGACCTTTAAATCGCTGGATGTTGATTTTGCCTTTTTTCTTTTCGGCTTGCAGCCTATCAATGATGCCTTTTTTTTCTGCTTCATCCAAAGCATAAAACACATCTTTGCCCATATCGATTCTAAATAAGGGGGGCATTGCCACATAAATATGGCCTGATTCGAGAAGCTTGGGAAAATGCTTTAAAAATAAAGCACACAATAACGTCGCAATATGCAAACCATCAGAATCAGCATCAGCCAATATGCATATTTTACCATAACGCAATCGACTCAGATCCTCTCCGCCAGGCTCTAAGCCAATAGCCACAGCAATATCGTGCACCTCTTGTGAGCCTAAAACCAAATTAGAATGCACTTCCCAAGTATTGAGGATCTTACCTCGCAATGGCATAACCGCCTGAAAAGTCCTATCACGTGCCTGTTTGGCAGAACCACCGGCCGAATCCCCTTCTACTAGGAAAATCTCTGTTCGCTCTGGATCGGATGAAATGCAATCCGCTAGCTTTCCAGGCAACTGGGGTCCTTGCACAATTCTTTTACGAGCCACTTTTTTGCTGCTACTCACACGACTGTTGGCGTTTTGAATAACAAACTGTGCTAATTTTTCACCATCTGCAACATGCTGATGCAACCAGAGACTAAAAGCATCTTTGGTCAAACCCGATACAAATGCGCTACACTGTCTTGAAGACAAACGTTCTTTGGTTTGGCCTGCAAACTGTGGGTCCTGCATTTTAACCGACAAGACGTAATAGCACTTTTCCCAAATGTCTTCTGGTGCCAATTTTAAACCGCGAGGCAATAAATTACGTTTTTCACAAAAATCTCGCATAGCATCTAATAAGCCCATTCTAAAACCATTGACATGGGTTCCACCCATTGGGGTCGGGATTAGATTGACATAACTTTCTGTAACCCCCTCACCGGAGTCAGGCAACCACACTACAACCCAAGAAGCTTCTTCTTGATTCGCTTGAAAAGCACCACAAAACGGTTTAGCAGGTAACATCGCGGCCTGGTCACAGGTTTCGATTAGATACGCTTCCATGCCATCTGCGTAGTGCCATGTCTGCGTAGAATCTTCTGCCTCTTGAATAAAATGTATGGTCAACCCAGGGCATAATACCGCTTTGGCTTTTAAAACATGTATTAATTTTGAAACGGAAAACTTAACGGTGTCAAAATATTTATCATGCGGCCAAAACCGAATCGTCGTACCTGTTTCTTTTTTCTTGCATGTGCCTACAGACTTCAAATTAGAAGACTTATCACCATGCTTAAAAGACATATTATATATTTTGCCGTTACGTTTAATATCGACAATCAAATGTTTAGACAATGCATTAACAACAGAAACCCCCACGCCATGCAGTCCACCAGAGAACTGATAATCCTTGTTGGAGAATTTCGCTCCCGCGTGCAAGCGGGTCATAATAAGCTCTACACCGCTGATTTTTTCGTCTTTATGCTTATCAACTGGCATACCGCGTCCATCATCACAAACAGATAATGAGCCATCTTTATAAAGTGTGACTGTGATTTCGCTTGCGTGCCCCGCCAATACTTCATCCACACTGTTATCAATGACTTCTTGCGCCATGTGATTGGGCCTAGTGGTATCTGTGTACATGCCAGGACGTTTTTGTACTGGCTCTAACCCACTTAATACTTCTATCGATTCAGCTGTATATTCTCTTGTTGCCATCTTATCTCGCAGTTAGCTAGCTTGTATTTTTAATTTTATTCAGCTTCTTTAACTTTCTGAATTCTTAGATTTAGTTTTAGTTCTTAGATTTTAAGGTTTCAGATAGTAGCATATTTTTCTAACAACATATCATGGTGTTGCGCTAGCCACTGTGTCGCAATCAGTGTGGACGCACTGGTGACAACTGTACTTTGAAAACGCTGAAAGTCAGACCAATCGAAAATATGTACTTTAATATCTTCATCCTCATCGGGTGCACATTCTAAGCTACTCGACTCTAACGAGATAATGCCACAATACACAAAACTTTTCTCATTAAAACCACCTGGTGTATTAAAAAACACCCCTATAGGCAATAATGTTTGGATTTCATAACCTGCTTCCTCTTTTGTTTCACGCATAATCGCTTCTTCAGGCTTTTCCCCCTTATCAATTAACCCTGCAACAATTTCTATCATCCAGGGGCTATCCTGATGGCGCCTATTTATTAATCCAACTCTAATTTGCTCAACCAGCACTATTTTATCTTGCTTCGGATCCCATAAAATAGCACAAGCAGCGTCCTGCCTAAGCAATTGCTCTCTATCCAACCACTCACTCCAACCACCATCGAAACACTTATGCCTCATTCTCAGCTTTACAACTTTATAATGTCCTTCGTATACAGACTTGGCTGACTTAATTTCTATGTTTTTTCTGTCATATGTTGGTGACCACAGTGCCATGGCTTTGTTCCCTTTATCCTAAATATTATTCATACTGTAGCGGGTTCTACCTATTCAGAAAAGCCTATATTCCCAGCATGGGGCACGTATCCTACCTTAAACTATGATAGGATCTTCGATTAATTTGTAAATCTGTCACTATTGCTATAGGTTAGATAATGGACTTTAACGAAGCGCGCACAAATATGGTCTGCCAACAAATTGAACCGTGGTCCGTATCTCTTAGAAATGTATTAGACGCTTTTGCAGATATCCCTAGAGAAATGTTTGTGCCACCACAATATACAAATTTATCCTATGCAGATATTAGTATCCCTTTGGGGGCAGAACAAACCATGCTACCGCCAAAAATCATTGGCCGAGCATTGCAAGCGCTAGATATACAGCCACACGAAACGGTGTTAGAAATTGGCACAGGCACAGGCTACGCGACTGCTTGCTTAGGGCGGCTGGCTCAACAAGTCACCAGTATTGAAATACAACCCGAGTTGGCACAAATAGCAAAACGTAACTTAGATAACACTCGTGAGAACAGTAATATAACCCTAAAAGAAGGGGATGGTTTAAGAGGCTATGAGCCCCAGTCTCCTTACGATGCTATTTTTGTTACAGGCTCATTCCCAATAGGTGTACCAAAAAGTTTATTATCACAACTAAAAAATAATGGCAGATTATTTGCTTTTTGTGGTCAACTGCCAGCCATGCGAGCTATATTAATAACCCTCAAAGATAAAAATTTTGAAACAAAGCAACTCTTTGAAACGGTGGTGCCCAACCTAATCAATGCCCCACATCCTGAAAAATTTGTATTATAAAATGAGAATCATTATGCGAATGCGTTATTTTATGCCTGGTGTAGTCTTATTATTAGCCTGTTTTAAAACTCAAGCTGCTTTAGACTTAAAAGAATCTTACTTATTAGCGCTGCAATACGATCCTCAACTTGCAGCACAAGCCAAAGCACTCAAAGCCAGCGAACAATCCCTGCCGATAGCCATTGCCAGAATGTTGCCTGCATTGGCTGGCTCATACACAACGAACAGCAATGATAGTTCTATTACTGCCTTGGGGAAACATAATACCAGAAGCTATGGGCTAAACCTCATTCAACCTATTTATCACCCAGAGCATTGGTCACAAACATCACAAGCTTACCATATAGAAAAACAAGCCTATGCAGTTTACTTAGGAAGCATCCAAGACTTGGTGATTCGGGTCTCTGAACGCTATTTTGCCATTTTGGGCGCACAGGACGATTTGAAATTTGCCAAAGGGCGACGCAAAGCCTTTGCCAGACAGTTAGAACAAACCCAGCAACGTTTTGATGTGGGTTTAATCGCCATTACCGACGTACACGAAGCCAAAGCAAGACATGATAACGCCGTCGCTCAGGAAATATCGGCCACCAATGCAGTCGCGGATGAATATGAGCGCCTTCGCGAAATCATTAAAATTCCTGTAGATGACATTGAGATGTTTCTCAGAACTCAGCCCTTACACCTTGTGCCACCTAATCCCAAAGATCAAGAAGCTTGGGTCAAAACCGCACACACCCAAAATCTAGACGTCGTTGCCGCCAATGAAAATACATTGCAATTAAAATCTATTATTCGCTCTCAAGCAGCAGGACATTTCCCAACGGTAGATGCCACTATGTCTGCACAGCGTACAAAAGGCCTAATCCCGTTGGAGACATTGACCTCAAACTTTAGTGTGGGCTTAAATATCAATGTTCCTATCTTCCAAGGCGGCGGCGTCATATTTAAAACCAGAGAAGCTCGTGCCCGTTACGAAGAAGGCATGATGAGGCTAGAAGGTACTCAACGCACTGCAGATAGCATAACTCGTCAATCCTTTAGAGGCGTTATGACTCGTATCTCAGAAGTCAAAGCTCTGAATGAGGCAGTCAAATCTAACCAAAGCGCCCTCACAGCAACTAAAGCCGCCTATGAAGTCGGCACACGTACGATTGTGGATGTCTTGGATGCGGAGTCTGATTTATTATTAGCCGTGCGCGATCACTCTGTCTCTCGTTATAATTATTTATTAGAGGGGCTAAGGCTCAAACGTGGGGCTGGCACCTTAACACAAGACGATTTGTTTGCGGTAAATGATATTATTAAGGTGGATAATTAGTTCATAGTACGCAGTTAAAAACCTAGTATTTTACAGCCGTTTCACGGCTCACCCCATATTTAACCTCACCCGGCGTTTCACGCCACCCTCTCCTGAAATTAGGGAGAGGGGTAAAATTTGCTTCGCTTATCAAAACCAAATAGCCTCAAATAATATATTTATCTAATAACCCCATCAATCTATCCAAAGCCCCTTTATTGTCTTCGACAACAGCAACTGCTTTTCCGCCCATTGTTTGACGCTGCTCAGGGTTTTGAATTAACGTTAACAAGTTGTTTTCTAAGTCCTGTTGATTGTCGATAATCAACAAGCCTTTTGCATCCATTAGCTTGTCACTAATCTCAATAAAATTAAACAAATGGTGACCTGTGATAATAGGCAAGCCTAATGCCGCCGGCTCCAATAAATTATGTCCACCAATAGGCTCCAAGCTTCCCCCCACAAATACGATATCACTTGCGGCATAAAACAGCATCATCTCGCCCATCGTATCGCCTAGAAAAACATCGATCTCACTCGTAACCGCTTGCTTTGCACTCCGACGAATTGTATTTAATTTTTTCTCATGGCATAAGTTGGCCACTTTATTAAAGCGATCGGGGTGCCTTGGTACTAACAAGAGTAATAAATTATCGCATTGCTTTTTAAGGTTCTTGTAAACCTCTAAAATCAAAGCTTCTTCCCCTTCATGCGTACTGGCTGCTATCCATACTAATCGATTGTCACCCAACTGTTTTTTTAATTCTTGCCCATCTCTTTGCAAGTAATTAGGCAGCTCAAAATCAAACTTAATATTACCTGTATTCATCACGCCTTTTTGCACAAAACCTAAATCACGAAAGCGCGTGGCATCTAATTCGCTTTGTGCGGCCACCTGTTTAATAGGTTGAACCATTTTTCGCATAATTTTCCCAAGCCAAGCATAACGTTTAGCAGACAAGGGGGACAATCGTCCGTTAGCAATCGTTATAGGAATATTTCGCTTATCACATGCCCCTAATAAATTAGGCCAAATTTCTGTTTCCATCACGACCAAAGCTTTAGGTTTGACTCTAGAAAAGAATAATGGGTAGGCAAAAGGAAAATCATAAGGCATAAAACAATGATAAACGCGCTTACCCAGTATATCTTTAAACGCCGCTTGCACACGTTCTGAGCCTGTTGGTGTGGTTGTCGTTAATAATATTGAGATTTCGGGGTAACGTGTGAGCATTTTTTTGACCAACGGCACCGCAGATATCGCCTCACCCACCGATACAGCGTGCACCCAGACCAAATTATCCAACGGCGGAAATGGCACAACACCAATACGCTCAAGCCAGCGTTGCCGATAAATAGGCAGCTTAAAACCCTTTAGCCATAATTTTAAAAAGATTAACGGCAAAAGCATACTTATAAGTAAGCTATAAAACAAACGAACAATGTGCCAGCACATAAGCCCTCCAACCAAATAAGGAGAATATTGTAGCGGTTATTTGGAAATAAATCTGGCTGCAATGCAGATATTCCTATAGGATCCTTTAAAAAACGATAAAAAGAATGGACTATTTGAGAATAATGAAAATAAACAAAATAGCTTTCACCCTATTCATACTATTAGCAAGCAACATGAGCCTCGCGGCTGATTGGCATTTAGGGCTTTCTGGTTATTATGCATTTTCCAATATAGATGGGTTCCAACAAACCCCAAAAGGTGGACAAGTTGGCAGCACTAGCCCGCGCCGACCCAATTACGATGAATTACATATCCGCTCAAATTCAGATATGCAATTAGGCGTGGCACTTGGCTACAATGATTTTCAACTCGAGTTGGATTATCTGCCTATTCATCTTGATGGGGAAACAATATTATCTCCCAGCTTGATCACCCACGATATCAGCTTATCCACTGGCCGTTATTTTGCCGCCCATGTGGATGACGAACTTTATAGCTTAAGACTCAGCTATGTTCATGCAATGTGTACCAAATGGCAAATACAGCCTAAGCTTAATGTACATTGGCTATCTCATGACTATCATTTTGAATCTATCCCCTTTTCATCTACAAGAGCTTTTGCGGCATCAGGTATTAGCCTAGGATTACAAAGTGATTATCATCTAACCTCACAATGGCTCTTATCTGCCAATTTAGATATTGCGGTTCCTGTGAGTAATTTGGATGTGTACCAAGCAAAACTGGCCATTGGCTATCAGTATTTTCATTCTAATTTTACGCTAATACCCACACTCTCATTAGAGTGGCATGAAGTCAGATTCAAAGATAACCAAACCATTCCTAATTATCTAAAATATTCTGCTTTCCCAACAATTGCATTGGGTGTAAAAATCGGCTGGGGCACTTAGGAATGGGCATGTAATAACTTACCGTTTTATCATCTCATTAAGCAAGCCATCTTTAAATGAACCTCAATCGGAAAAACACTCACATAGCCCTGCTATGCTCGAATTTTGCCTCAATCGTTCCATCTAAATATGCCAGCTTACTGAGCGCTAAACCCGTAAGTTATTACATGCCCATTCCTTAGAATACTGCATTATTTCACAGTAAGTTAATCGTTTACTTTGTCAGCTAGATTCCATACAATGGGAAGCATAGCAATTAACCGAGTAGTAAGTAGGTACCCGCTGTGACGATAATCATCAACGCATTACGAGAAGATCATGTAGAACTAGCCATGACACTGATACAAAACTCAGCACCTTATCAGATTTGCCAGTATGACCATACAGGCCAAACCGCCTTACACATTGCCATCCAAAAAAATTATTTAGATATTGCATGCGCACTACTGGAAAAAGGTGCAGATATTAATGCTTTTGCCCGCGACCATGCATACCATCGTATGACGCCACTACATTATGCTGCCCTCACCGGCAATCTAGTTGCCTCCAGACTCTTGTTAAATTGGGGCGCTAATACCAGCTTAGAAAATGGCGATCGCTTAACACCCGCAACCTTGGCGTTAAAACACGGCTTTATTGCCATTGCAAAAGTCATTAATCAAAAAGAACCGCAAAAACCAAAGTTCAATTGGCCGCTTAGAATGCCACTCGCTAGAAAGCCTAGAGCGCCTGCCAGAGAAAAAACACATTCATATAATTCATTTAATGTGCACCAATTGAGCGATCCCTATCAAAATATGCGCCAAGCTGAGCAAGGCACTCGCAATAATGTTGTGGATTTTGTGGCTTATAAGCAGAGAAAACAAAGGGATTTGGGTAGGTAATCATAACACTTGCACTGAACTTATCAAATTTTACCTCACCCGGTGTTTCACACCACCCTCTCCTGCAAATCAGGAGAGGGTGAAGATTCGCTTTGCTTATTCAGAAGAGTAATTATAAAATCCTTCTCTGCACCCTAAAGGTGCCTCTTTCTTTTACATTACATGCTTAAAACTACCACTTCAAGATTGACACATACCATTACTTAGGAAGATAATGCACTGAAAAATTTTCAGTCGCTGATTTGCCTGAGGATATTCACTTGCAAAATATGCCTTGAATTTATCAGGAAGAAGTTAAAAAGAAGCATGAACTTCGGGTTACTATGTTTGGCAACTATCCTGTTGCGGTCAAAATCACCTTAAAGTCTAAAGAAACAGATTATGTAGAATGGGGTCAATTTCCAGATGATGAATTGCTGTATGAAAAAGTAGACCTTCCTGAGAAGGTCATAAAAAAATTACAATTATTTATGAAAGAGCTGGGAATAGTTTTTGGTTGTGTTGATTTAATTGTAACCGAAAAAGACGAATATGTATTTCTAGAAACAAACCAACAGGGGCAATTTCTTTGGATTGAGGCTGTTAATCCGGAAATTTCCCTGCTAGATCCATTTATAGATTTTATCGCAAAAGGGAGTGTAGATTATTACTGGAACAAAAGTAAATCAACAATTTCTTTGGCTAGCGTATTTGAAAACTCTGAATTTAAAAACATGTGCAACAATGAATCTATAGCACAAAAGGAATATTATAAAAATGCGAGCTAAGATATGTCTTTTCCTCTTCATGATAATGGTTCCTGCGTTGCTCCTAGGAAATGAAAATGCATGCCCAACAGATACCTTGGCTCAACTTAAAGAGAAAATTCACCAACTATCCCCTGAACCACTGCAAGAAAGTAGACTGAATGATAGGGCGTATGTAAAGAAAAGAATAAACATTTTATCTCAAATTGAAATTATGTTTAGAGATAAGAAATATGCAAAATGTATAACACCAGAATATATTGTCATGGCAGAAGATCAAAATAAAATAGCTGTTAATGAATTAAAGCAGATATTGCAAGAGTATATATGGATCACGGTGCCAGAATTTGGGTTTAAGACAAGTGAGGATGCTTGGATCATAGCCCAACATGCAACGCATGACCCGGGGTTTCAACATAAAGCATTATTTTTAATGGAATATTGCCTGTCTAAAAAAGAGGTTGACCCGTTACATTATGCAAATTTATATGACCGAGTTACTTCTCACTATAGAGAGTTTGGCATGAAACAGAAATATGGAACCCAAGCAACCTATGAAAAGAAAAATAAAGAATTTGTGCTACTACCTTACGATGGTAGCTTAGAGGATTTAAAGAAAAGGTGTGGTGAAATTGGCTTGCCCATGCGCTAATTCCCTCTTTTTTATTTAAAGTCATCAGCTTCTAATTAATCTTGTGTTAGCAGTTGTAGGCAGGGGCACTTGTTATATTTTGGGTATTTTATAATTTAACAATTAAGAAAGAAGAGCGCTTATTTTTTGCATGACATCATTTGTTATGTCCTGAGGGGCAGAACATATTTTCACCGCGTTCCTTGCTCGCTGATCCATAGATGAAACATGGTTAGACAAAACAACACCACTCACATTCAAATTATCTGGCAACAAAACTCCCCATGGACTGTTTATTATTGTAGAGGTTATTGGACAACAAAGAATTAGTTTGCTTTTCTTGTTGTATGAGCCAGGGGAAACCACTAAGGCAGGACGGCGTTTCATAATTTCAACCCCTGCCTGAGGATCAAAATCTATATAAACTAAATCCCCCCTATTAAGCACCTTTGGTTCCACCCTTTTTCTGCTGAATGTCCTTTGAAACACTTCTTTCTTCATACTCAACTACTTCCTCTCCAACTAAAGATCCCAAAAAGGTCTCGGGGTATTCATTATCATCGGACATCTGAGCAACTAAGTCTTCTAGCAAATATTTACCTTTTAATGCTGGTTTTAATACTAACTGACCACCAACAATCTCTAGTTCAACCTCTTCACCAGGAGCTAAACCAAGCGTATTCAAGAAGGGCTTTGGAATAATAATCCCCTCAGAGTTGCCAATTTTTCGAACTGTTATAGTGTACATACTCACCACCTATATCAAAACAATATGTTATAACATAATTATAACTCAAAAGAATAAAAATGGAACCACTATCCGATGAAAGGTACCCGCCTAAATACCTAGGTATTTAGCATCCATATGCCAAATGATGAAATCCCGGGGTTTTAATACGCTACCGAGAAAGTGGACTGAGAGCCACGTCCTTCTTTTTTTTTTCATTCATCCGCGTCTTGCTCTAGCGCCTCAAAAAAAGAATCTAGCTCATCTATTTTATGGACGTTTTCGCCACGCTCAACCTCTTCAATTGTTTCTCTTAACTGGGCATTTGGAATCTTTAGCTCGCATGGCCAGCCCTGTTCAGTTTCAATACGTTTGTATAACATGGTTACAGCTTGGCTTGCGGAAATGCCCAGTTCTTTTAATATTTTTTCTGCGCTCTTTTTTAGGGCAGGCTCTATCCTTGCTCGTACCTGCTCAGACTTTACAACCTTTTTCGCGTGCGTCCTTTGATTTGTGTGCATAAGCACCTCTTTAAATACTGTTACTCCTGTAAATGTAGCCCATTTGGGCTACGTTGCCCATGTCATTTATCGAATCCTGCTTTTACCCCAAACAACTCAGGTTCGCATAGCGAACAGATTTCCTCGCCCAATCCTGGGAGAGGACGGTTTGGTACGCCAAACCTGGTGAGGGTTTAAGGCCTAAATGCTTACCCCATTTTACCTCACCCGGCTTTCAGCCACCCTCTCCTGAAAATCAGGATAGGGGAAATATTCGCTTTGCTCATCAGGGAATAAGGATTCTCATCCAAAACAACCTTTCCTTTTAGACCTACCACGACTAAAACAGCCTTGTGTTTTAACAGATAACAGACTAAAACAACCTTGTGTTTTAGCCTTTTTTAGACTATCCTAGTGATATACATGATACCTTTTAAGTAAATTTATGTCTGAAATGCACCGATTCGAGCTTGAATTTTTGAATGATTGGTTCAAGCAAGAACACAGAAAACCTCTCATTATAAAAGGCGCCCGACAAGTTGGGAAATCTACCCTAGTACGACTATTCGCCAAGAAAAAAAATCTCGAGTGCATTGAAATTGATTTTGAACAAACACCAGATATTTCTCTGCTATTTGAAAGCAATGACCCAACAACTATTTTAACGCTACTCAACGCAAAATTTAGTACAAATATCCATCCTGAAAATACAATTCTGTTTCTAGATGAAATCCAAAAAACACCAGAAGTTTTAAAATGCTTACGATATTTTTATGAGAAAATGCCTCAGCTAGCAGTAATTTGTGCTGGCTCTTTACTTGATTTTGCTTTAACAAAAATCAATTTTTCTATGCCTGTTGGGAGAATAGACTATTTATTCCTCGGCCCTATGAGCTTCCAAGCCTTTCTGTTAGCCTTAGGAAAAAAACAACTCGTTGATTTTATCAAAAACTATACACTAGAAATGTCTATCCCTCTTCCCCTTCATAATGAGTTACTAAGTTTTCTCAATGCCTATTTTATAGTTGGAGGATTACCAGAGGCCGTTGAACGCTATGCTACAAATCATAAATTTCTTGAATCTGAAAAAATCAAACATGCATTGCTTAATGGATTCCAAGAAGATTTTTCTAAGTATGCTACCCCTGCACAGCAAAAACGCATGCGTCTAATCTTTAATAAAGTCCCTAGAATGCTGGGCGAAAAATTCAAATATAGCCACATCAATCGTGATGAAAAATCTATTAATATCAAAGAAGCTCTTGATAACTTAGTCTTGGCCAGAATTATCAATTGCGCCATACACACGGATGCTAATGGCCTTCCGCTGGGAGCTGAGTGCAAAGAAAAATTTTTTAAAGCATTTTTTTTGGATGTTGGCCTTGTCTCCACAGCTCTTGATACCGATATACTTACACTATCAAAATGTGAAAACTTCAACCTTGTCAATATTGGAAAAATATCAGAACAGTTTATCGCTCAACATTTGCTTTACTTTAGAGAACTTTATGAAACACCCGCTCTATATTATTGGAATCGAGAACAAAAATCTTCTTCCGCAGAAATAGACTTTATCGTGTCTTTTGCAGGGAAAGTGATTCCTATAGAAGTGAAAGCTGGCACAAGTGGCAGCCTCAAGTCCTTGCACTATTTCCTAAAAGAAAAAGACTTAAAGTTAGGCGTTCGATTTTGCCGACAACAACCCAGCCTCACACACGAAAAGAGCTCACTCTCATCGGGTAGTTCAAAAAATTATGATCTACTTTCATTACCGTTATACTTGGTTGAAGAGCTAAAACGACTGTTGCAGACTATTTCTTGATTTTAAAATCCTTCTCTGCACCTAAAGGTGCCTCTTTCTTTTGTCGCACAGCGACCCATATGTTCTGCCTTTGTAAAAGGTAGAGGCGCGCGCAGCGGGCAAAGAAGGATTCTTATCCAAAACAACTCAAGTTCGCATAGCGAACAGATTTCCTCGCCCAATCCTGGGAGAGGACGGTTTGGTACGCCAAACCTGGTGAGGGTTTAAGGCCTAAATGCTTACCCCATTTTACCTCACCCGGCTTTCAGCCACCCTCTCCTGAAAATCAGGATAGGGGAAATATTCGCTTTGCTCATCAGGGAATAAAGATTCTCATCCAAAACAACCTTTCCTTTTAGACCCTTTAGGCCTAAAACAACCTTGTGTTTTAGCCAAACCGAACAAATTATGTTCGCATAGCGAACAACTTTCCTCGCCCAATTCTGGCTGAGGGATCCCCACGAATTTCACAGAGATTCGTAGC
>CAZWHY010000015.1:0-65605 GCA_964633725.1 Uncultured Candidatus Berkiella sp. | reverse complement strand
GCCTGGTTATCTTGGTCCCAATTAGGTTTATTGGAATAACTTTGTAGGTCATTTTATATATAGCTCCCTTTCTTGGTAACCACGCGCTAAACCCAATAACACTTGCTTATCTTCGCTCCAATTAGGTATCTGCTTAAAGCTATTAAGCGCATTATCATATTGACCCATTCCTTGGTAACCACGCGCCAAACCCAATAGAACTTTCTTGCATTTGCTAGGTAACTGCCGGAACACTGCAAGTGCTTCAGCAGGCTTTTTCCTCTTTAGTAAATCAAAACCTCTATCCAACAATTGCTTTTCTGGCCTTCTTAAAGAGATATTTTCACCATTCTTCTGGTTAACATTCCATTGTTTAGGGGGTTGCTTTAGCATTTTTATTACTACTTTAAAATTTAGTGAAGGAATGATGGCGCATCAGGACAAAGCGATGCATTCGCAAAAGGCCATCATAAGGGATTCTGAAAGCTGAATTATACTCAGCACGGTGGAAATTACAAAGCAAACAGTACACAGAATAATTTAAGTCAGAGGCCATTAAACTGGCCTTAGATTCAGGCGGGTCGGCAATAACCAGGTATAAAAGCCAATCAACTATAGAAGTGCTTGATGTGAGAATTGAAGCACTGTTGCGAAAATATCTTCATCAAGGAATTATTCGGGTTGGCTGCATAATACAAAGCCACTTGAAAATAATTTGAGAGGAATATATTTTAGCAACCGCGCCCTAATTATTTACCGGACAGGCAGGATCAGTCGCAGATGCTAACAAGTTATTCACCTATGTAAATTTTCCCTTATTATGCTATTCTTTGCCGCAGTTAAAACAAATTATGCTTTAAAACAAGGTTGTTATATATAATGAGAATATTAAAATTCCTTTGCTTACTATCAAGTTATTTTACCTCTAATTTATTTGCCATATCTTTTGAACCCGGTCACTTGTTTTATGTCACAACAGCTGAGTTAACTACACAAGTAAAGTTACATACCGAAACATCTGCTTATGATGAAGGATTTCTAAAAGTCTCAAATATACACACTCTGTATTATGCACAATATGGTAATCCAAACGGAGAACCTGTTTTGTATTTACATGGCGGTCCAATGGCGGGCAGCTCCCCAGGTACCACACAGTTTTTTGATCCTAAATTTTATAGAATTATTATCTTTGATCAAAGAGGTGCAGGTAAATCAACGCCTCATGCATATATGAGAGAGAATACCTCTCAAGACTTAATAGAAGATATTGTTAAAATAAAAAATCACCTTAAAATGGGCAGTTGGCATGTAGCAGGCGGTTCATGGGGAAGTACGCTAGCAATGGTCTACGGACAAGCTTACCCACAGCATGTCAAATCCTTTATATTACGAGGAATATTTGATGGCTCTTCAGACCATTATCAACATTTATTATACGGCATGGGAAAAGCTTATCCTGAAGCGTATGATGAATTTGTTTCATTTTTGCCTAAAAAAGAGCAAAACGATATATTAAAATCTTACTATCAACGTGTGATGAGCGATGATCCTGATATACATTTCCCTGCTGCAAAGGCATTTGTAAAGTATGACACTATTTGCGGTATGTTAACGCCCAATGCCAAAGCGGTACAAAAAAGTGTTGATGATGATGAATTTGTGCTGGCAATTTCACGTGGTTTTTTACACTACGCTTACAATGACTTCTTTTTTGACAAAAACCAAGTTCAAAATAACCTAAATAAAATCAGTCATATTCCCGCCATTATTGTACAAGGTCAACATGACACTATTTGCCCCGCTCAGAATGCCTATACCGTTTTTAAGCATTGGCCAAACTCATCACTTATGTTTGTCCAGGATGCAGGCCATTTCACCTCAGAGCCTGGCATTGGCTTAGCCTTAACAGCTGCTAGTGATGCACTGAAAAAAAACGTATTATCATGAGATTCCAGTAAAAAATTATTTACTCGGACGTTACTATCAATTAATAATAAAAACAGAGTAACAAGAGTGCTAATGGTGGTCACGCAAACTCACTGGAACTTCAAAAATAACTTACCGTTTTAGCGCTCAGTAAGTCGCTATATTTGTACGAATTGATTGAGACAGCATGCGAGCATAGCAGGGCTATGTGAGGGTTTTGTCGATTGAGGTTCGAGCAAAGATGGCTTACTTAATGGGATGCGAAAAGGGTAAATATTTCATGCCCGTTCCTAAGATAAATAATCTAGAAAAAACCCTTTGGGAGCCTGCATAATTTGTCGCATCTTCGCTCTCGACACATAAATCCAGATAACTAAAAGTCTAAGTTCTACTGCATATCTATGCCATAAAAAAACCCTTCTATCTCAAGAAGGGTTAATATGACAGTGCGCTACTCTGTAAACTCAAAACATTAATGTGGCCGTACGTTAGGATTGTCTTGTACCGATAACTGGGCAAACTGGTCATCGAGAGCATCCTCTTTTTTGGGTTTTAATACAACAGAAGGTGGTAATATCGCATCTTTATCTTGAATGCTCGCACTAGAGTCTGCGCTAAACAATACGGGCTGACTATCTAATCCCATTATCATATCTAATGGATCAATTTCTTGTGCCTTTTTGACCAAGTCTTTAGAGCGATCGTGCTCAATACCATATTGGATTAAGGCATCGGCAACCTCAGGCTTAGATAAATTAGGCACAACCAATTGTTTGCCAGAATGTAATTTTATGATGTGCATCTTGCCTAAATGTCCTTCCACAGCCTCTAGCAAATCATCCATATTACGGATTTTTTGACCATTGACTTTATCAATAAGCTCTCCCCTAAAACCACTATAACCCTTTGTATATTCTGATGCTAAGACCGTATTGATAGCAATTAATTGCTCCCCTTCAAATTTCTTTTGTCTATTGGGAAACATCTCTTTTGTATCGTAAATATAATTTTTATTCACAGGTTGTGCACAAATGAGTCCCGCAATCATAAAATAACTAGGCTGCTTGCCAAACTCTAGTCCGCCAATGACTTTGGTACCTCGTAAAGCCTTTGTCAAAGTAAACTTTTCCGTACATTCTTTACCCTTTCGTAATATTGAGAAAGTAACCTCATCTCCCATTTCACTATTATTAATCAGATAGCGCCAGCCAACTTTTTTCATAGAACCGACATTATAGACACTACCATCATTATGAACGGGATGGTCATTTATTGCCATGATGACATCGTCTTCTCTTAGACATGCAAACGCACTCGATAATAAGTGAATGTCAGTCACTAATATGCCTGTTTGTTTTTTTTCCATCATGTAACTATCTCTGAGCAGACTATTTTCCATTGTCTGAGTCTGAATGGCCAAGTCTGGAAAGCCTATGTTATCCGTTTCAACTTGGTGAATATAATGTTTCAAAACACTAGCGGGAATCATATAACCGATGTTTTGCCCACCTCTTAAACCTTGGTGGACGACCCCCACTACTTCACCCGTTTTCTTATTAATCACTGCCCCACCACTATTCCCCGGATTAATCGCAGCACTCACCTGGGTGATCAATAGCATTTCCTCACTATGCGCATAATAATCACTTTCTGAGCGTGAAACAATTCCACTGGTAATGCAATACTCTTTCCCGCCCATGGGAAAACCATGTACCTCTACTTTTTCTCGACGAGTCGGTGTATCAGCAATTGTAACAGAACGTGCTTTTTCCCAAAATTCTGGATCATCGACTTCTAGTATGGCCAAATCGCAATCATGCCCCACAGATTTCAGTTCCGCTTTGTACCTGACTGAATCATTGGCAAGCTGCACTTCCAGGAAAACGGATCCACCTGCCACATGTGCATTGGTTATAATTTTATCTCCATCAATCGCAAAACCAGAACCTGTCCATTTTTTGACTGAGGGTGCCTTCCACGGTTCTGCATAATCATATTCTGTTGCTGTGGTAAAAATTTTCACAGAAAATGGTTTGTCTTCCGCTATACCATCTTGTTCTAAGGCTTCTTCTTTTCCAGCTTTTTTCATCTCTAGCATTGTCCCCTCCTTGGGTCATACCTTTTGCTGTGCTCCCTTTTATGATTACATTGTTTGAAAATTTTAAGATAGAGGGAAATCAAGAAATAAAATCAAATAAAGCGATTGCTCATTTGAACACAGGACAAAAACTGATACCTTTGTCAGAAGTAGATCTAACATCAAAGATTATGCCAAAAACAGCTAAAATCTACTTGTTTCTGATGAATGGTTGCAATGAGGATATAAAACTTATCGCTTATTTCCATAGAATTTAAAAATTTTCTTGAAATATCTAGAGATTTGAAATTTAATGAGGACTGGTTTATATAAATGGGCGATAGCATGCGTTGTAAGCATTTAACCTATCAGCGCGCTGGTAATCAGCGCGCCTCATTGCCAGGTGGTTTTGCGTATAGTAGGGAATATGTTATCAATGCGATTACTCGTGGTAACGAACCATAATGTTCGTCGCGTTCACTAATGCATCTGTAATACCTGCCTCACTGGCAGCATGTCCTGCATCTCTAATAATATGCAACTCTGATCGCTCCCAAGCATGATGCAACTTATACGCATTATCCAAAGTACACACCATATCATAGCGACCATGAACAATAATACCTGGTATATTCTCTAGTTTATCCATGTTATCTAAAATCTGATTTTGCGCAATAAAGCTTTTGTTCACAAAGTAGTGCGCTTCAATACGTGCCAGACTCATCGCCGTATGAGGATGTGTAAAACGATTAAAGACTGTTTTGCATGGATGTAAGGTAGCACATCGACCTTCCCACTCTGCCCAATGCTTCGCCGCCCCCATACGAGCGAGTTCGTCATCGCTATTTAATAATTTGTAATAGGAACCAATGACATCCGAGCGATCTGACTCATGAATCGGCAACATAAACTCAGCCCAATAGTCAGGAAATATATGATTGGCGCCTTCTTGATAAGACCACTTTAAATCTTGTTCTCGACACAGAAATATGCCTCTTAAAATTAACCCCATCACTTTATCAGGATGTTTTTGTGCATATAATAAGCTTAAAGTGGACCCCCAGGAACCACCAAATAACATCCAACGTTGTATATTTAAATGCTCTCGTATGACTTCCATATCTCGCATTAATGAAGGTGTATCATTATTTTCTAAATTACCATGCGGTTTAGAACGACCACAACCTCGCTGATCAAATAAAATGATTCTATAGCGCATTGGATCAAAATACCGGCGGTCATCCACCGTACATCCTGCACCAGGACCACCATGCACAAATAAAACAGGTATGCCATCTGGATCGCCGCACTCTTCTAGATAAACCTCATGCCCCCCATCGACATCAATCTCGTGTTGATTATAAGGTTTGATAGATGGATATAATTTTTTCACACGATATTCCTTCTTGATATTTATATATTTGATATCTAGTACAGCACAAATAGTTGATCACTTACACAGCATCTGGATGTAAACGCTATCCCTATTATTCTGGTTATGGGACACTAATGTTATCAATCTCTCACTAACACAAATTAATATTTGCCTGGGATCTTACCCGGGCATTTTTTATCTCATCAGTCATATTGACTGCTAGACAAATCATTTTGATTCGCCCCTGCATAAATTATCAACTATTCTTAAAATAAACCAGTCATAAACAGAGACTACCATATTATCTCAAGTTTTATAGCTTAGAGTCGATATGATGATAGTAGGCATATTTTAGAAGTAAAGGGGTTATATATGCGCTCATTGTTATTGCACCCAACGTCAACCGCCCAATGGCAGGCATTGATTCACGAGGCGCAAGAGACATTATCTATTCGATTAGAAGAAGATTTAGAATCCTATCTTGTTTTTTTACTCATGCGCTTTGTCGAGAGACCTATGGTAGCACATAGTGTTTTAGGTTTAGATTTTTTGCAAAGTACCCAAAAATTACAAAATGGCCAACCACCCACCATGCTGAAAGAGGTAGGCGATAAATGCTTGTTGTTCGCCGGACTATTTCCAGAACGCGCAACTCGCAAACGAGTTGACCAATTATATTTCGTCAAACTGGGTCAAACGGCTTATGCCACTTTGTCTGAACATGAGCATGCAAAACAAGCAAATTTATTTTCAACGCTCTGTACGCAATTTATTATTCTAACCGATATTTTACAAGCCACTCGTGATATCTCCACCACAGATCACAATCTATTGGAACAGATAGAACGTTGGCAATCGTCCGGTAGCCAACTGGCTTGGAAAAAAATTCAACAAAGTACCCAAGCATTGCCTTTGAGCGATAAAAAATCACCTGGCAATAAGTCGGTTCACTAAAACCCATAGCAATCTGTCGCCACTCTCGCTATAATGCTGTGTTTTTCAATAAACTGCGCTATATAGCTCCGAGAACACTACGATGAAACAATATAAAGCTCTCGCCCTTATCTCTGGCGGCCTAGACTCCCTGCTTGCCGCAAAAACAATCCAAGCTCAAGGTGTCCATGTAGAGGGAATTAATTTCTATACTGGATTCTGTGTAGAAGGGCACACGCATGCTATTCGAAAGAAAGATCAAAAAAAGAAAAAGCGTAATAATGCCTTATGGGTCGCAGAGACACTGGATATGCCTTTGCATATCATGGATGTTATTGAAGAATATAAACAAGTGGTTTACCAACCTAAATTTGGTTATGGCAAACATCTAAACCCTTGCTTAGACTGCAAAGTTTTTATGGTTGGCAAAGCTCTAGAATGGATAAAAGAACACGATTTTGATTTTATCATTACAGGTGAAGTGGTTGGTCAGAGACCTAAATCCCAGCGTAGAGAAACGATGAATATCGTTAAAAACGAGTCTCAAGCAGAAGACAGGCTGCTCCGCCCCTTATGTGCAAAATTGCTAGCACCAACGCTACCTGAACGCGAAGGCTGGGTAGATAGAGAACAACTACATGACTTTCAAGGTCGAGGTCGTCACGGTCAAATAGCGCTCGCAGAACATTATGGGTTTACGGATTATGCTCAACCCGCTGGTGGCTGCTGTTTCCTAACCGACAAATCTTATTCGGCAAAATTACATGACTTATGGCAGGCTCATGGTAGTAAACAATATGAGTTAGATGACATTATGCTGCTTAAAATTGGCAGACACTTAAGACCAAAACCCCACTTTAAAGTGATCATCGGACGAGAGGAAGGTGAAAATAACTTCCTACAGGGCTATAGAAAACAATTTATCCATATTAAGCCTTTAAATGGTACAGGCCCACTAATGCTTATCGATGGCACGATGAAAAGTATGGAAGATTTTGAGCTGGCAGCAAAATTATTAGGCCGTTATTGTAAATTAGACCCAAAATCAAGCTCCCCTTTAAACTTAATCGCAGAAATTCATCCACTTGATGGTGAAAAGTTCACTTTAGAAGTCACGCCCATGACGCCGGCAGACGTATTACCCGAATGGTATCTGGACCAAAAAGAATTTTCGAATAAAGATTTTATTCCTACAGATGTGGTAACAAATGCCTAATCAAACTAACCCAACAGATAGTTATAAAACTCATGTACATAGAATAGATGCATGTCGCTTATTATGTCCAATGCCTGTTATAAAATTACAAAATCTAATGAAACACTGCCAAGAACAAGACAAGGTTGAAATTCTTTGCACGGATCCAGGTACTCAGCAAGACATTCCAACTTGGTGCCGCATTCATGGCCATGATATTATCGCCATAGAAGAACCCGAAGCGGGGCACTGGCTATTTAAGATTATAGTTAGCAAACATAAAAATAAAAAATAAAGAAAGGGAACCCCCATGTCTATACAAAAAGTTTTAGGTCTCATTGAAGAGCACGAAGTTAAGTTTGTGGATTATCGTTTTACAGATACCCATGGAAAAGAACAGCATGTGTCTGTTCCGACCAGCCAAATTTCTGAGCAATCACTGGCGGAAGGCAAAATGTTTGATGGTTCCTCTATCGCCGGCTGGCAGGGTATTAACGATTCTGACATGATTTTATTACCCGATACAGAAACAGCCGTTATAGATCCTTTTAGAGAAGATGAGACCTTAATCTTAAGGTGCGATATTCATAATCCATCGACATTACAAAGTTATACCAAAGATCCCCGATCTTTAGCCAAACGCGCAGAGCAATATTTAAAGTCCACAGGTATTGCCGATACTTGTTATTTTGGCCCTGAGCCTGAGTTTTTTATTTTTGATGATGTACGTTGGAAAGTGGGTATGAACGGCGCATCCTACTCTGTAGACTCTGACGAAGCGGCTTGGAACTCCGATCGTGCTCAACAAAATGGCAACTTGGGTCATCGCCCTCCTGTCAAAGGTGGTTACTTCCCTGTTCCCCCTGTAGACTCTTCTCAGGATATACGTTCTCAAATGTGCTTAACACTGGAAGAAATGGGATTAAAAGTTGAAACGCATCACCACGAAGTGGCAACCGGCAACCAAAACGAAATTGGAACAGAATTTAATACTTTAGTGAAAAAAGCAGATGAACTACAAATTCTAAAATATGTGGTGCATAATGTTGCCCACGCCTACGGTAAATCTGCAACCTTCATGCCCAAGCCCATTGTTGGCGATAATGGCAGTGGTATGCATTGCCATCAATCGCTTTTTAAAGATGGCCAGAATATTTTTAGCGGCAACGGTTATGCCGGATTATCTGATAATGCTTTATTTTATATTGGTGGTATTATCAAGCATGCCAAAGCACTCAATGCTTTCACCAATGCCTCCACCAATAGCTACAAACGCTTAGTCCCAGGTTTTGAAGCCCCTGTTTACTTAGCATACTCTGCACGCAACCGCTCAGCCGCTATTCGTATACCTTATACGACCTCTGAAAAGGCGCGCCGAATTGAAATTCGTTTCCCAGATGCCGCAACCAATCCTTACTTTGCCTTTTCTGCAATGTTAATGGCTGGCTTAGATGGTATTAAAAATCAAATCCATCCAGGTGATGCGATGGATAAAGATTTATACAATCTTCCCCCAGAAGAAGCACGAGGGTTAAAAACCGTCGCGTATAGCTTGCGTGACGCAATAGAATCGCTCAAAATCGACAATCAATTCCTCAAAGAAGGCGGCGTTTTTACCGACGATTTATTGCAAAGCTACATTGTCTTAAAAGAAGAGGAAATAACACGTTTGGCTATGACCACACACCCGGTTGAATTTGATATGTATTATAGTCTGTAGAGATAGTTCGATGAAAGGACTCATCAATATATTCAACATTATCTTGCTAAGCACAACCACTTTGCTCTTCTTTGGGCAAAGTGGTTATGCCAGTACGGTATATAAATCTCAAGACAATAATGGGAAAACCATATATTCTGACCAACCTGCCCCAAATAGCCAAAAAATTATTCTGCCTAAAACACCTACATCTCAAGTGCCTGAGCCTATTGCGCCCATCAGTACACAAATCCCATTACAAACACTCACACCCAGTACGCGTCCTGCTGAGATTAAACATTATCAAATGGTCATGACACAACCTAAAGCAGACACAATATTCACCCATGAGACAAATGAGATAGAGATTAAATTATTCCTAGAGCCAGACTTGCACCCCAGTGATCGCATTCAATTAAAAGCCAATGGCAAAGCATTAGGGGGATTCCAAGAATCCACCACATTCAAAATCCAACGATTACCTCGTGGCCAATATGACTTACAAGCGTTTATTATTCGCAAATCTGGCAAAGGCAAACCCAAAGGTCAAACAGAGATAATACGCATACATCAAATACGCAATCATGTCGCAAGAGAATAATATCAACTGCCAAAAAAACCAAAAAAACCTGATTTTTTAACCGTTTCTTTACGCTGAGAGCGCTCTGCTAAACTTATTTGGTCTAACTGATTGACCAGCTGATCAACGGCTTCCTCATCTGCCATAACCACTGGCTCCCACGTATTCTTAATCGCCCTCAAAAGAAGCTCCAACGCTTCTATGTCCTCTTTACGCGGTTGAGCGGCCATCAAATTAAGGCCATGAGAAAATAATAACGGCACACTAAAAAAATAAGGTGATACCACTGGCCGTCTGATTAATGAAATGGCCAACGACGCCTCCTCTTCCTCCTCTACAGCCGCTGCTACGAGATGAATCGGGCTATCATTGATAGCAAAACGGGAACTTGCGAATGGTAGACCCTCAATATTATCTTCTTCTTCCTCTTGCACCATCGAAGCGCTCATCGGTGAAGGCCAATGAACATTTAAAGCTCGATCCAAAACACCGCCCATACAAAACGGCCTAAAACGGGCGACATGTTCTAGCTTTTTCTGCGCTAAGTGATTTTGAATAATACTCAATACCGTATCTTTAATATCAGCTGAACCAGAGGTCTGAAATATAGAAAATAATACAGCAGGCTCTAATAAAATGTCATCCCCTTGTAGCAATCCATCTAAAATTTCCTCGCGTGGTATTTTCAAACAGTTTAACAGTTTGGGTAAGGGCAGTGGATATTGAAGGGAGATTTTTTTTGTTTGAGCAAAAGATACCACTGCATCCAATAAGGCTTGATAGACTAATATTTCTTTTTGAGGCGCTACCATTGCCGAAAAAACATCATGATGATGTTTGAAAACTTTATGAACGAGTTCCGCATCATGACTGCTGGGAGAAACTATTTTTTGTATGAGCGCTTCTAAATCTTTTCGCAACTCAAAATCATTGGATACGGGAATATTACCTTCCAGTAAATTTAATAATGCACTGGTGATAAGAACTTGAGAATGTTTTTCCTCCAAAAAAGATAACTCAATACCAGCCCATCCTGCAATATGGGTTCGACACTCTGTTTGGATATAATCTGAATATCTAGAGACAAAAGCAAAATGCTCCCCCATCGGATGAAATCGTTGTTTTAACTCAATAATATCTGGATTCGCTGAGTACTGAGAGTCAAAGACAATATCTTTTTCTGCCGCCAATCCTCTTAAAATTTCAATCTCCTCGCTATTGAGTTTGTGATAGCGAATACTTTCTTTCATTCTTTTTTGTAATAATATAGCATTAGAGAACTGATTAAAGCGTAAAGGTTTACAAGACAAAGCACCATAAAACAGCGCCGAAAAATCCATGTAAAATGGCAGAAATGTTTTCATGCTCTTTTTGGAACAAGCATTTAACACCATATCAAATATACTTTCAATAAATGGTTTATAATACACAAACCGTGTGAAATCAGAAATTTTGACTAGAGCGTCTTTAGTGCTACCAGCTAAAATATGCTGCTTTTCAGCTTCTGGATGTTTCGCCACGCTGTTCCAAGCTTCAATTAAATCATCCACCGCTTGTTCTTTGCTACGATACTCAACTGTGTCACTGATATGATGATATAGATACTCTTTGAGCGCACCATCACCCTTTGCAAACAGCCCAGGCATAACCCCTATTTTCTGGGATAAACCATATACTAAATTAGCATGTATCACATTCAAAATTAAACGTATGTAATCACGCGATAATCCTAGGGCATATAAATTTCTTGTAAAATCATCCACACAGAAAACATTAATAAAACCGTAATTATCCAACGCATAAATATTTCGATTGTGTTGCGTTTGTGATAAATTTTTAGGTGCTTTGACAGTCTCTATACCACTTATCATATTTGCATCCTTGCAAATAATTTCATATCTTTTCTTTATAACAAGCCCCAGCGACGACTGCAAGCCTATAATTTAAGATGGGTATGGCACCCAGCGTCCTGTATCATAGTTGATCAATGCTTGTTGGCTACGCTTATCTTTATAGGTTGCCTCCACACTCAAGTAAATACCGGCATTTTTTATTGTTTCTGGATGTTGCATTTTAGTATCTGGGTTACAGCTAATGCGCACTTCAAATCCTTCCAGCGCGCCTTGCTTTTTATCAAACATAATATTTTGCGCAGGGCAGACACTAGGGTCATCTTCATAGTGTAAAATAGCAATTTCTAATGCACTCTGAGCGGCCATTTTTGCCTTAGCGGACAACAAAGATAAATTAACTTGCTGCTGAGACAACATCGTAAATTTAAATGCCGTCGCCGCCATCAACCCCACAAAGACAATCGTGCAGATTAATATAATAAGCGTAAAGCCTTTTTGCTGATTATCATTCATAAATGTTTCATTTTTTATAGTTTATTCATACTCAATATAACGCGATCTGCTGCCTAAAATGGTACACTTGCCGGTGATTATTTTTGAGTGACATTTTAATATCTAAACGTTTCTTATCAGAGAACCAAAGAAACTCACAGTCGGACAAATGACCGACTAATGCCTGGTAAGAAGTATTCTCATTTGCTTTTTGTGCGATTCTTAATAATTGTGATGATTTTGGTTTAAATTGATAATATATAGGCTCAGACAATAACTGGTAGCGTAAATACTGACGCCCTTTTAATCGTTGCTTCGTCGACTTATTTATAAAGCTTAATTGACTTTGTTTTCTATCAATTTTTTGCATGCCCACTTTAGGATAGTCAGGAAAAAATATTACCCCTTTCGATTGAAAATCTGCAGACTCTAAAGACATGGCACCCGTTTCAAAAAATACATCTGACCTGATCCACCCCTGCTGCACAATCGTTCTAAAAGATAAAGATTGGTTATTATCACTAATTTTGATTGATGCAGGCGCCGCTTGTAAAAAATAATACTCTAGATCACCACTGGCTTGCTCGAACTGAGAAAATAGTTTGATATTATCTCTCATGACATAAAATGTTTGAAATGGCCCCAATACCACAACAGCGGCAACAGATGATAACAATGAAATCAAAATCAATGTCATCACCAATTCAACCAAGGTAAAACCTTTGTGGCGATTAAATTTAACCTCCCGCATCATCTTGTCATCCAGCTAAATTTGAATTGATCACCTTGATTATGCCGTAATTCTAGATTCCAAAGCCGCAATTGTTTTTCTTGAATCAGCATAGCCTTTGTGGTCAATCGCATTGTAAAATGCTTTTGTGTGACATCTCGATAAAAAGGCAATACATCGCCAATATCATGCAAGTCTTGACTAAAACATGATGTTTGCTCTATAAGTGTACAACTTTTTATATTTCCCTGCTCAACCTCAGAGAATATAGACTGGGAAATAGCAATCGCTTGCTTTTCAATAAAAGGATAAACAGACCAGTTCAGCAAAGTACCAAAAATTTGTAACGTGCCTGTAAATGTAATAGACACGATTACCAAACTTAAAATCATTTCAATAAAAGAAATGCCAGTTTGTCTATTCATAAACATAAGATGTACGCCCATCAATGTAAATCTTATATTCTGCAATAGACCATTCAAATCTTTTCGCCGTCATATTATCTGCAATCACAAGTCCATTAGGCCAGAAGGTAATTTCTGATGCACAGCGCAATTTTGCTTGTTGCGAAACAGCCACATCCGTTGCATTTTCTTGTAAAGCAAAATGCTGAAATTTTTCTGATAAGTAGATGTGGTTATTTGAACAGAATATCGTAACAGGCTGATTCGAGACTTTTGCTATTTTGTGCCCTAAATTGAGTAACTGAACAATTTCTTCGTATTGTAAACTTGTTTTAAAATGATTGAGCTGATGCAGTCCACGTAATGATAACCCCCACAAAATAGAGCCAATCAGCAAAACCAAAACAAATTCTATTAATGTAAAACCTCTTTGCTTTTGCATGACGACCCTATCTTTGATTCGTTTGGCTCATCGGAAAATCTCATGAAAAACTACGGTAGCTCTTTGGTAATTGAACCATCTTTTAGTTTATACATAATTCGGCGAACCACTTCTGGGCTTTTCTGGTAGGTATACGTGCAAACACCCGCGTCAGATTGCGCCCCGTCTTGGTAAGTGGCACAATAACTCTTGTCACAGTTTTCCCCCACACCAAAAGAAACACTAGACGCAGACAATAAATTTGTCATGATTCTTTGACATACAAGATTACCAGAATGACTCGTCCCTAAAACATCTTCTGCCCTAATATTTTGCTTGCCATTATTTGCCGCAATCGGCCAGCCAAACTCGTTGTACCCTAAATTGGTATGTCCCGAATTTAAATAATCCACACCGTTTAAGCCCACTTTAACAAAAGGCTGGCCTGCGGCTAACCACTTCGCATGAGAAATATTAACCGCAGAAGCAAAAGCACCCGCCGTTGCCGAGACATTGGCGTCATGCGCATCACCTGATATGTTCAAAAATCTAGGCAACGCCACTGCAGCCAAAATGCCGATTAACACAATAACAATGACAAGTTCTATCAGGGTAAAACCTAAATTTACTTTCTTTCGTATCATATTAGACTCTCATTATTCTATTATTCATATAACACTTCACCGGTTGCGGCCTTATAAGTAAATTGGCTTTTGGTATTCCGATGTATATAAACACAATCCCCTTCACCACTCGATTTTGCACAAAAATCACCACTTTTGCATTGACCTTGCTCATCCGCTGCAATAACGGTCAAACCAGACAAATTCAATACATTTTCTAGTATCTGACTACAGGCATCATGTCCAGATACCCCCTTATCCATAATACTAGACAAGTCCGTGGTGCCGTCACCACTGATACCCACTGGATACCCTTTCATATTAAATTTTGTTTCTGCTCGACCATCATTATCAATATCCAAGTACTTATCCGTTCGGTTTTTTAATTCCCACTTAGACTTGGCGAGCATCAACCCCGTCGCAAAAGAACCACTCGTATTTTTAACAATGGCTTCTTCTGCGTCTTGACTGACGTTCAGAAATCTCGGCAATGCAACTGCCGCGAGCAACCCCAACAAAACGATAACAATAACCATTTCAATGAGCGTGAAACCTGATTTTTTGTGATATCCTACTATCATAAACGAAATCCTACTCTACACGATGAATATTTAAATATTATATTATATGTTCAATGCTTCTCTAATATATATTATAGGTGCTTTGAAAATTTCTGTAGCATAAATTAGAAACATCCTTAATGCACACTTTGCAAAGCCACTGTCGATATATCCCACATGGGTAAAAACACACCCAATGCTAACATCAAAACCATACCTGAAATAATCAGGATTAAGATTGGCTCCATTTTTTCTGCCACACTTTTTAACCCATAATCCACTTCTTTTGTATAAAATTGGGCAATATGTTTTAGGGCGCCTTCTAAATCACCTGTTTTCTCGCCAACCGATACCATTTGAATCAAAATAGGTGAAAATAACTGACAATGTGTCATGGCTTGCGACAAGGGCTCTCCTGTTTCAATACGCGCCCGAATCGCATTAACCTTTTGTCGAAAGTAATGGTTATCTGATATATTTGCAATCATCTGTAATGCTGTTAATATTTGTACGTTCGCCTTTAATGAATGAGACAAATGCGCGCAAAACTGTGCCACAAGTGTGTGTTCAATCAGTTCTCCTACAAATGGCAATTTTATTTTCTGTTTCCCCAGCATGATTCGACCGGATGGTGTTTTATAATATAACATTATGCTAATAATCAATACACTACTGACAAACAGTATGGCCTGACTATAGGTCAAACAAAAACTTGATATCGCGATCAGTATTTTGGTTGGCATGGGCAACTCAGCTGAAAAAGAACTGAAAAACTCAGCAAAAACAGGTATCACAAAGAAATTTAAAGCAACCAATCCAACCAATAATGTCAACACAACAAAGATAGGGTAACGCAGCGCTAATTTTAGCTGCCGTCTTGTATTGAGACTCTCTTCTAAATATATTCTAATCTGACCAAAGGCATAACCCAAACCGCCTGTTTTTTCTCCAATCGATACCAAGGAGGTGATAAATGTATTAAATATTCCACTATACAAACGCATTGACTCACTCAGATTGTATCCTGATTCTACACTGATAATAATATCGTATAGGATTTGCTTTAGCCTTTTGTTCTCACAGGTTTCGTGGATGGATTGTAAAGCAACGAGTATGCTCACGCCCGCTTGACTCAGGGATTGTAATTGACTGAACAATAAAATAAGTTCAATCGGTGTTATGCCCCACTGTGGAAACATGCTATATATAAAGTCTTGTGCCGTTTGGTTGTCTTGTGCCGCATGAATATCGCTTGATATAAACCCTAAGGCATTCAGTTTTGTTGCGGCATCACTCAAAGACGAAGCATGAACCCAGCCTTCAGCCGGTACCCCTTGAGGATTGAGCCCCCGATAAAAGAATTTTTTCATTTTGATACATATCGTCCATTTCGCTCTCAAAGTTTAATCTAAATACTTCTGTCAGTGTTGTTAACCCTTGGGTCATATATTCATAACCACTGTATAAAAGTGGTTGATAATGTCGTGATGCTCTCGCTTGTGTAAAATAGGTATTCATATCCCCAGATCTCAAAGCTTCTGATAGCATGTCATCGATTTCCAACAGCTCATAAATACCGATTCGCCCCTTATAACCTGTCATAGCACAATGTGCACAGCCTCTCCCAATGACCAAATCCTGCCCTTGTTGTTTGCCAAAGTAGCTTTGTAGCCACTTTTGTTCTGCTTGAGAAGGCTCATACTTTATTTTACATCGCGTGCAAACTTTCCGAATTAATCTCTGAGCAATAATCAGCTTTAAACTACTCGCAGCCAAATAAGCATGAACCCCCATATCCATTAATCGTACAGCACTAGAAATCGCATCATTTGTGTGTAATGTCGACAAAACCAAATGCCCCGTTAGAGCCGCACGCATTGCAATGTTGGCCGTTTCATTGTCGCGTATTTCCCCGACCATCACTATATCCGGATCATGCCGCAAGACCGAGCGTAATACATTCGCAAAATCCAAGCCTATTTTGCTCTGAACTTGAATTTGATTCACGCGTTCTAATGTATATTCGATAGGGTCTTCTACTGTAATGATTTTTTTCTCTACTTGATTAATCGCAGATAACGCCGAGTACAAAGTAGTTGTTTTTCCGCTGCCTGTAGGGCCTGTGACCAAAATCATGCCATACGGGCGAGTCAAGTGCTTCTTAAAAAGCTGTAGACTGTCCGCACTCATACCCAGATCTTCTGGTGCCAACAAACCTGTCGATTGATCTAAGATTCTCATGACAACGGCCTCTTGCCCCAATACAGGCATAGTGGCAACTCGAACGTCTATTTTCCTATCTTGATACTGCATACTAAAGCGTCCATCTTGAGGCAAGCGATGCTCTGAGATGTTAAGACCCGCCATCAGTTTGATACGCAGTATCAATGGTGCCAAAATAGACTTTTCATTGATAATTTGCTCATTCAACAATCCATCAATGCGTTGACGAATGCGAAAATAATCTTGATCTGGCTCAATATGTATGTCCGAAGCATTATTTAATATGGCTTCTTCAAAAATAGAATTCAGCAACCGTTTCACGGGAGAATCTTCTAAAATTTCCGCATATTGTAAGTCAGACTGACCTGAGAGCTGCATTTCCTGTTCCAGCTCACCTACAAACGTCTGAATATCATCTTTTCTTTTGTAAACGTGATCTAACATATTTTTAATATCTTCTTCACACGCGACCACCACTCTAGGGGTTTGACCTAATTTAGCGCTAATTTGATCTAAGGCGGATAGATTCGTTGGATCGGATACCGCCACCCAGTACTGGTCTTGTATTTTGTCTATGGGCAGCATTTTAAATCGCCGTGCAAAAAATTCTGGCACCAACTTGATCACTTCTGGCTTGATAGAATATGACTTAAGATCTAAGAAGGGCAAATTCAATTGTTTCGCCAAAAATGAAAGGAGATCACTTTCATTAATGAGTTCTAGTTCAATTAATACATCACCTAGTTTTTGTCCGGTTTTTTTCTGCGTGGTCAGCGCCCTATCTAATTCTTGATCGTGAATAATATGATGCTCGACTAACAAATCCCCTAGCTTTATTTTTTTCATTGCGCGCTGCCTCGTGACACCTTGTCTTTTTCTATATAGTCCAAACTAAATAATGTTAACTTAATACTCGCCTCAGGAAATTTTTGTATATTATACTCAAAGTATTCCCAAAACACTGACGGTACATCCTCTTTTAATCGATATAAATATTTAATCACATTAGGAAATTGTCCAACAAAATGTAATTTGTATGGCCGTTTAAGCAACAAAGCATCATGACCATACTGTGTTGCAGGCAAACTCTCTAGTGCAACCAACTCCAGACCTTTAAAATCAGAAAGCACCCCTGCTAAAATATTAGGCGTGGCATCCACTTTTGCAAATGACAAATTTAAAGCTTGTAATTGCATATCCAAACTGACATTTTGCTTTTGTAGTTGCTGATGTTGGTTTTGCCAATTCGATTGCAAATACGCTATTTCCTGTTGATAAACCAATTCTTCCGTTTGCAATCGTATCAATTCTGCCTGACCGACTTTTACTTTGCTCATATATGGTGTGATATTCATTTCATAAATGCTCGTTACAATCACCGCCAACCCTGTGACCATTACCAATAATTGCTCTCTTAATGATAAAGCATTCAACTTGTCGACCAGTGTATCTATACTTTTATATTTCTGATTAAAACAGTTCACTTTACTGTACCTTTATGCTAAATTTCACGTGGCTTTTGTTACTTTTAATTTTATGCATCTTCAAATAACTCATATTATGATCCTTGTGAAATTTTTCATGCCTCCAAGAGGCGAGCACTTTTGGCACTATTTGCGGCGAAATTGATCTGCCTGTTATTTTAATCCCTTGTCCCTTTCTAATCGACACAAAATCAATCAATGTGCCATCCTCATAATCATCTGCTATTTTTTTCACATAGTATGTTAAATTTTTCTCCTGGCTCCGCAACTCACGAACCGTATGAATGAGCTGTTTTTTATTTTTTACCTGCTCAGTCAACCCCGTCATACGCTCTGACAGAGATTGGCCATACTCACTCAAAAACTGATCACTCATGGCTTGCAGTGCTGCTGCAGACTGTATGCTTTGTTGTTTTTGTTCCGCCAGCTTAGATTGCTTGGTGCTATTTTGATACATCACACTCATGCTCCAAAAGCACATCAAAACAAGTGTAAAAACCCATATGCCGAATATATGCTTTGCTGAAAACTTTGGTTGTGCGCACTGGTAAACCTGAAGAAAATCAATGCGTTGCTTCATAACCATCCCCCCAAGGCCGCTGAACCTGCAATCAATTGTGGCATGGATACTTTTTCTGAGTTATCCCATTGTGATAATGTTAAACAATTAACCGTCACACCCAAAATGGTTTCTAACGGCGCTTTATCTAAAACATCAGTTATGTCTGAATTAATATAGACTTGTGCAATTCCTGGGTTTTTAATATGGCTAGTACAGTAATCAATCGAACGCTGTATCTCTAAACTTAATAGTTCATATGCTTCTGTTTGCGCATCTGTATTTTTTGTGGAAAAGTCTTTTCTGGATATCGCAATGTCGCGCATAAAATAAATGGCATTATGCCTCATAATGACCAGCTCGCTTTTTTGATTACCGATTTGAATAATAACAGCGCCTTTATCCTGCGCCTCTGAGCCAATAGAATTTTTTATGGCATTTTGCCAAACATCCACACCCTGCAAATAAATATGACTCTTTTTTGCCCAACGCATGCAGTCTTCTAATATGTGTTTTCGCATCGCTAAAGCATATATTTTTCCTTGACTATTGTTTTTACAAGGCAACGCCATATAATCCACAATGGCGTCTTCACACGGGTAATCTAAATACTCTGCTAGACGCCATTTCACCGCACTGCGTTTATCAGATACGTCCTTTAAAAAATCATCCAGCATAAAAACATCATAATATTCTTTGGGTAATATCAATAATGCAGGTGTTTGTGATAAATGCTGTGCCTTAATATATTGACCCAATGCTTCCGATTGCCCATCAACAAAATCTTGCTTTATTCTTTCATGGCGGGTGACAATTATTTCCCCAGAACTTTGCTTTCTAAAAACCGTAATATAAATAAAGCCACCATTAGGATACAATCCCATATATTGATCGGATTCGAGCATCCAAGGGAGATGCAATTTCTGCATTAGCATCAGTAATATATTTTGACCTAGCATCTTAAAATTCTTCCAGTAATTATTTGGCATGGCTCCTTTTTAGATTGTAGTTGCCTTGCTTGCTAATACAAGGGCTTTCAATTTATTCTTTGCCTGAAATTATTAGACCTTTAATTATTAATGTATATTGTGCGCGAGTACACTGTGACTACATACAATAATCCTTCTGTCATTTTTTTGACAATTTTCCTTAAATATTTTGAACTATTTACCGATACTATATTTGTATGATGAAATTTTATCTCCTAATAATGAAAAAGGTGCGTCAATGAAAAAATTAACAGCAGCATGCAGTATGGACGCTGTTGCAAAAACCCTGCTATGGATTGGCGCGTTAGTACTTGTACAACCCTGCTTTGGCTTGACATACACTATTCCGGCTCAAGGCAGTGTTGTAGGTCATATTCAATACACACATACCTCACGGAACGATTCTTTATCCACGGTGGGACGTCGCTTTGATATCGGTGGTTACGAGATGAAAGAAGCGAACCCTGGCATTAAGTATAAGCACCCTCGCTCAGGCATAAGATTGGTTGTGCCGTCTAGATTTATATTACCGAATGCACCTCGCAAAGGTGTGGTGATCAATTTAGCAGAGTTAAGACTGTATTATTACCATCCAGATGGGAAGCGAGTCACGACATTTCCAGTGGGTGTAGGACAAGAGGGCTGGAACACCCCATTAGGCAAAACAAGTGTTGTGCGCAAAAGAGCCAATCCAACCTGGGTTGTGCCTAAATCTATTTTAGAAAATCATAGAAAAAGAGGGAAACCCATTCCTAGAACCATGCCACCGGGACCGAAAAATCCTTTAGGCACACATGCTTTAAGCTTAGGTTTTAAAAGCATTGTGATTCACGGTACCCCTTACCCAATGGGTGTGGGCTTAAGAAGCAGTCATGGCTGCATACGCATGTTTCCAGAAGATATTCGCAGATTCTATAACATGGTACCTGTTGGCACCCAAGTCAACATCGTACACGAACCGAATAAAGTCGGCTACTTAGGCAATCAAGTTTATGTGGAATCTCATGTGCCAATCGATGACAGCATGTATGGTGGCAACCACAGTATTGAGTACGCCATGAAAAAAATGGTCAAACAAACAGGCAAACAAGTCAAAATCAACTGGGGACAGGCTCGTAAAGCAAGGCACCGTGCCAGCGGACACCCTAAAGTGATTGGTAGAGTCTTGTAAATATTGTATTTACTGTCACCAAAACTAAAAAGAGGGGTTCACCCCTCTTTTTTTATGCAACCTACTTCAAAAAAACTGTATTTTCTGTCACTATACGTTTTGATTTATTATAAATAATTAGATTAGATTGTATGTTCCATATTGTTCTCTATCAACCAGAAATCCCCCCCAATACGGGCAATATCATTCGTTTATGTGCCAACACACAAGCGCAGCTGCACCTGATTGAGCCTTTGGGGTTTTCCATTAGTGATAAACAAATGCGTAGAGCGGGCTTAGATTATCATCATCTTGCTCGTATTCAAACCTACCCTGATTTTGAAAATTTCATTTGCACAGCCAACCCCAAGCGCTGCTTCGCACTCACAACCAAAGCCAATACTTATTATACGAAACATGAGTATCAGGCAGGGGATTATTTTATTTTTGGCCCCGAAACACGTGGGCTGCCTCAAGAGGTGTTAGACCAATTCCCTGGGGATAATAAATTGCTCATACCACAAGCATCTAGCTCCAGAAGCTTGAATTTGGCGAACTGTGTTTCTATTGTGATCTATGAGGCGTTAAGACAGCTAGATTTTTGTTTTACTTAATTTGAGTTTGTTTTATTTTAGACTATGATTATCTAATATATTCTGCATAGCTTGTTCACCTGACAGACCATTGTAGACAATCTCAAATATTTGCTGGCAAATTGGTAGGGTTTGTTTATAACGCTTGGCTAATATCATGAGCTCTTTGACGTTGCTTTTGCCTTCTACCACTTGGCCAATTTGTATTTCGGCGTCCGTCATACTCAGCCCCTTACCTAACGCCAAACCAAAACGTCTATTACGAGACTGGTTGTCTGTCGTGGTTAAAACCAAGTCTCCCAAACCCGCAAGCCCCATCACAGTCTCTGTCTTAGCACCCATGGCTTTGGCCATTAAGCTCATTTCCTGAATGCCACGTGTTATCAGAGCCGCTCTAGCATTTGCGCCAAACCCTAGCCCATCCGATAAACCTACCGCTATCGCAATCACATTTTTGATCAAGCCGCCCAAGGCAACACCGATGAGATCAGAGCTGGTTTCGATTCTAAAAAGAGGGCTATGAAATATAGGTGCCAGTTGTTCTAATAATATGCCTTGCTTGCTCGCCAAGGTAATAGAGGTTGGCATCGATTGTGCCACTTCTTTCGCAAAGCTTGGGCCTGACAATAATGCTAAAGGATATGTCGCGCCCAATACATCTTCAGAAACTTTATGTAAAAATTCCCCAGTACTGGTGACACCTTTGGTCGCAATCACGACCGCACTAATATTTTGTTTTAAATCATTGAGTTTAGATAATGTTTCCACAAATACATGGCTTGGAACCGCCACAATCACTAAGCTATTGGATATCAATAACGCATCAAGCTGATGGCCGCAGTGTAGATTATCAGGAAAAGATATGCCTGGTAAGTATTGTTTGTTTTCTCTATCTGCTTGTAAACGTGCCGCTTCCTCTGGATCAAAGCTCCACAAATGAACATTGTCAAAACACGTTGAAAAGTAAAGCGCTAAAGCCGTCCCCCACGAACCTGCTCCTAATACACATACTCGAGACTGACGGCTTAGCGTTAACATCATGCGTTCGCAGCTCCGCCTTCTTGGCCTTTTTGCTGCTCTAAGTGTTGCATATATAAAGCATCAAAATTGACCGGTGCCAATAATAATTGTGGGAATCCACCGCGAGTCACTAAATCAGAAATCGCTTCTCTTGCATATGGATATAAAATATTAGGGCACATAGAACCTAATGCATGGGACAATTGCTCTTTAGGGAAGCCTTTAATTGTAAAAATACCGGCTTGATGGACTTCAACTAAAAATGCGGTTGTATCACCCATTTTGACGGTTACAGTCAAATGCAAAACCACATCATAAACATCTTTTTCCAGATCATGGGTTTTGGTATGTAAATCGACATTCACTTCTGGTTTCCACTCATCTTTGAAGATGGCAGGTGCATTAGGCGCTTCAAAAGAAACATCTTTAATATAAATACGCTGAATGTTAAATACAGGTCCGTCTTTATCACCTTCTGGTGTTGCAGCTTTTGTGTCTTTAGCCATGGATTATCTCCCTAGTTTTTAGTGTAAAATAATAAAATTCAGCATAAGCATTATAAATTAAGCCTTATACTTTTTCTTAACGTTTCGAAACGGGTAAATTTTCAATTTTCCAATTCTCAATACCACCTTTTAAGGTATACACCTCATCAAAGCCTTCTTTTTGCAACCACTTCGCCGCTTTTGACGAAGACATACCATTTTGACAAACCACGATGACGGGCTTGGAACGATATTTATTGAGTACTTTCTTTTTATCATCCATATCAGATAAACGCATATTGGTCGCGCTTAAAATATGTCCTTGTTCAAAAGCTTCTTTTTCTCTGATATCAATAATCGCTGCGCGAGAATGATTCATCAAACCAACCAACTCTTGTGGCGAAACGACGGATGACCCTGAACCACGATTGCGCCATTCATTAAAAATAAATAAAATAAGTAACACAATAAAAGCACCTGATAACGCCCAGTGCTCTGAAAAAAATAACCAATAGGTTTCTATTGTCACAATAACCAACCTGTAAAACAATTAGCGGGAAAAACAATTAGCGGACTATTATAACAACAATCCACGGCACGGGCGACTTGAATCCGGTATACTGCTTACATAAACTGCTTATATTAGTATCTAAATAAACAAATTTTGTAGCGAGGGATGGCTATGTTGCCTGCAAAGCCAGTTTTATTGCTTGTGTTAGATGGCTGGGGATCAGGCCAAAAAAATGAGGGTAATGCCATTCATACGGCTCACACCCCCACTTGGGACCATCTAATTAAGACCTCTGCTTATACAGAAATCTCTGCCTGTGGTGAGGTTGTTGGACTCCCACCCAATCAAATTGGCAACTCAGAAGTAGGCCACCTAACCATAGGGGCGGGTCGTGTTCTGCAACAAGATTTAACGCGAATCAATCGCGCCATAAAAAATAAAAAATTTTTTACCCACCCAAAACTTCGCGCGGCCTTCCAAAACGCACAAAACAATCAATCTGCTGTACATATTATGGGCCTGCTCTCTTTTGGCGGAGTGCATAGCCACACAGATCATATTTTAGCCGCTTTAACCTTGTCCCAAGAATTTAATACCCCTGTTTATGTACATGCTTTTTTGGATGGAAGAGATACGCCGCCACAGTCTGCCCAAAAATCCATCCAAAATTTATTAGCAAAGCTGGAGAGCTTGCCCAAGGCCCAGCTAGCCACAGTATGTGGTCGATTCTATGCGATGGATAGAGACAATCGATGGGAACGCATAGAACAAGCCTATAAACTCATCTCTCAGGGACAAGCTGAATATTTTGCCAACAATGGCATGGATGCTTTAAACAAAGCCTATGCTCGCAATGAAACCGATGAATTTGTGCAAGCCACTCTAGTCCAAACCGACTATCCTGGGTTAAAAACAAGTGATAGCGTTATTTTTATGAACTTTCGTTCAGACAGAGCGAGACAGCTTAGCCATGCATTCACAGCGGCGTCATTTGAACACTTCTCACGCCCAGTACTCCTACCGCAAGAAAACCTATACACACTAACAGAGTATGACCCAACTTTAGAGGCTCAAGTTATCTTTCAAAAACCTCAGCCTGTTAACGTATTGGGTGAATATCTTGAAAAACAAAATATGACGCAACTACGCATTGCAGAAACAGAAAAATATGCCCATGTGACTTTTTTCTTTAATGGCGGCAAAGAAGCGCCATTTCAAAATGAAGAGTGCATCCTGATTCCCTCTCCCAAAGTCAAAACCTATGATTTACAACCCCAAATGAATGCTGAACTTTTGACGAGCGCTTTAGTCAAAGCGATTCAATCTCAAAAATATGATGTGATCATTTGCAATTATGCCAATGCAGATATGGTTGGACACACAGGCAATTTTCCGGCCACCGTTGCCGCCATTGAATATCTAGACAGATGTATGAAACAAATATTCCAAGCGTTAGATACAGTGGGTGGAGAAGCATTGATTACCGCCGATCACGGTAATGCAGATTGTATGTTTGAACCAGGCACACAAAAACCTCATACGGCACACACCTTAGCGCCCGTGCCTTTCGTTTATTACGGTTCACAGAAGCTAAGATTTAAACCTCTCTCGGGCTCACTACAAGATGTCGCACCGACTTTGCTGTACTTATTAGACAAAACGCCCCCGACAGAAATGACCGGGCAATCCTTACTGACAAATTAAAGCATATTAAGGGATAAAGGTATGCATATAAAACAAATCATCGCAGTATGGATTCTGAGCATTGGGACATTCAGTAGTATGGCGAATGTTCCATCAACCTTACCATCGGCCTCACCATCCACAGCACAATTCTCTATACAAGAATCCACCGCGCAATTAATACAATTACAAGACCAAATTCAATCTCTTGAATCAAATCTCTTTCAAGATCAACAATCAGAATCTATGCTAAACAAAAATCTAGCCCAACTTGAAATTCAAATGGGCAATACCTTAGAAATCCTAAGACAATGTCAACGACAAATAAAAAGTATCTCAATCGAAAGAAAACAACTCAAGAAACAAATTGAACAACTCAAGCTCGAACAAAACAGCCAAGCTGAACTGTTAAGCGACTTATTACAACATGTATACGCACATGCCAAACGAGAGCGCTGGTCTATGCTCTTAAGCCAAGAAGATATATATAGCCTGCCCAGACTCAATCATTATTATCATGCGGCTTCCAGCGCTCGTAAACAAGAGATTCAACGCATTATCGAACAACTAGAACTCAGCCGTACAGCTCAAGGCAAGTTATTAAAAACAGAGCAATCCTTACTGGCATTAAAAGCACATTCTTTCGAAAACCAAGTATTATTAGATAGCACCCAAAAAACCAGACAGCGCATATTAGTACAGCTCAAACAAAAAATGAACACTCAAGAATATGACTTATTACAGTTAAAAGAAGAGCAAAATGCACTAGAAACTGTCTTAGCCAACCTGGATATTAACCTACCGCCTAAACTTGAGTATGTTGAGCCTGTACTCAAGTTTTCATCCCAAAAGAAACATCTACGACTTCCTATTCAACAAAATAGCGCCCTCTTAACAACGATTATGTCTCATGCCTCTTCAGCAAAGAAAACATATATCAAATCCAGCCAAGGCACACCGGTTCATGCAATCTATCATGGCAAAGTGGTATTCTCAGAATGGTTGCGCGGTATCGGACTACTCTTGATCATTGACCATGGTAATGGTTATATGAGCTTATACGGTAATAACGAGATCCTGTACAAATCCGTAGGGGATAGCGTAGAGAACGGGGATATTATTTCCAGGGTAGGTCAAAGCGGCGGACAAGCCGAACCCGGGTTATACTTTGAATTACGCAAAGACGGTATTGCGCTAGAACCCTCAGAATGGTTTAAACTAAGCTAAGAGCTTGGGCTTTTGCTAGCCGCTAAAAAATATAGAACACTTGTTAAGGATAACGTTTATGAAATTGACCGCTAAATTATCTCTAGGATACTTTTTAGGCATACTAGCAACTGCTTACATCTCGCCTGCCCTAGCCGCTCAGCCTGAACAGCAAAAAATCCCTCTTAACGACCTACAGCGCTTTACCGCAGTGGTAGAACATATTCGTAAATATTATGTCAAACCTGTAGATGATTCAGAATTATTCGAACATGCTATTCGCGGCATGCTCGCAGGACTGGATCCCCACTCTAGTTATTTAGATCCAGAAGAGTTTTCAGATCTCAGAGTCAATACCAGTGGCAAGTTTGGTGGCCTAGGAATCGAAGTGACTTTAGAAAACGGCGCTGTAAAAGTTATCAGCCCCATTGATGATACCCCTGCACAACGCGCAGGCATTAAAGCAGGTGATTTGATTATTCGCCTAGATGAAACACTGGTGAAAGGACTCAACTTAAAACAAGCGGTTGATAAAATGCGAGGCGATCGCGGCAGTGATATCTTGCTCACCATTATCCGCAAAGGGGAGTCAAACCCCTTAAAAATCAAAGTAACAAGAGATATTATTAAAGTCAAAAGCGTCAAGGCCAAATTATTGGACAATCATTATGCTTATCTACGCGTTGCGCAATTTCAAACCCAATCATCAGAAGACTTAGCAAAAGCCATAGCCAGATTAAAAAAAGAGTCCAATAATCAGCTAAAAGGTGCAATATTAGATCTGCGCAATAACCCCGGGGGCGTTTTAGAAGCCTCAGTGAAAATTTCAGATTTATTTTTAGATAAAGATACCATTGGCAACAAAGGCTTAATTGTTTACACAGAAGGTCGCTTGCCCGGCTCAAAGATCGAGGAAAAAGCCACAACAAAAGATATTCTCAATGGTGCACCTTTGGTCGTTCTCGTGAACGAAGGTTCTGCCTCCGCCTCTGAAATTGTATCCGGTGCTTTGCAAGACCATAAACGCGCATTAATTGTCGGAACACAGACTTTTGGCAAAGGCTCTGTACAAACCGTATTACCACTAAGAGACAAACATGGTCTTAAGTTAACCACTGCGCTGTATTATACCCCTGCTGGCCGCTCTATTCAGGCACATGGTATTACCCCCGACATAGAAATTCCTAATATTAAAATTCCTGACGATGCTGAGAAATCTCCTAATTGGTTTACCTTAAGAGAAGCCGATCTCCAAGGACACATAGAAAACAGGCAGGATACACAGACACACAATAAAACCGAGAAGAAAAAACATTTGATCCTAGAAGACTATCAATTAAATGAGGCCTTAAACTTGTTAAAAGCATTAGCGATTTTGGGTAGTGAGATTGATACAAACAAACGGGTCGTATACAATCAAAATAAATCATATAATAAACAAAAACAATAGTGAACAGCTCACTTTCGGGTAGACGCAAAAAACACGTCTGCCCGAATCATGACAATAAGAACAATGAAAAAAACAATACAACCCAATCACCCTATCACACCGCGCCCGATTAAATTTACGTACCCAACGCCCGTGCCACATTATTGGTATCAAAATAATATGGCCATCACAATGATGACAACGATTTTGGCTGGCTATATCCCTTATTGTGAAAAATTCTTCATTAAGAATGTCAAAGCGCTACGACATAAAGTCAATAATCCAAGATTATTATCTGACATACATCACTTTGTACGACAAGAAAGCTTTCATAGCCGTGAACACTTGCAGCTTTATAATAAAATCATCAAACCGCGTTACCCTGGTTTATTAAAATATCCATTTGAATTAATTATCCCAGCATTAATATTCGCGCTCTCCAGTAAAAAATTCCGCCTAAGTGTGACGGCGGCTGGCGAGCATTTTACCGCCGTCAGCTCGAATTTATTTTTATCTACGCCTGAATTAATGCATAATATTCAAGAAGATATAAAAGCCCTATGGCAATGGCATTGTATAGAAGAAATCGAACACAAAGCCGTAGTATTTGATATGCTCAAAGAGCTCAATATAGGCTATATTTCTCGGGCGAGTGGTTTTATTGTCGTGAACCTTATTTCATTTGTTTGTTTTTGGCGGCCATTTATCTATATGGTGATTAAAGACAAAAAGCTATTCTCTGGCAAGTTTTACAAACAACTATTTCAATTTTGCTTTACCAAGCCTGGCATACTCTTCAAAATCATGCCCCCCTTGATCGCTTATCTGCGCCCCGGGTTTCATCCTTGGCAACAAGATGATTATGCACTAATAGCAAAAGCCGTCGCAAATTTAAATGCTTTACCGGACAGTCAGGCGCGAAATGATTTTTTGAGGGGAGAAATTACGAATGATAATTTATAAAATTGTAGTTCAACTATTCACTAACCGCATCTTTCAAGCTATTGATGGCGACTTTCTCAATCTGACGGATACGCTCTAAAGATACATCATATTTTTCGGCTAATACTTTTAGGCCTACTTTTTTATCGACTAAATAGCGACTAGAAATAATATCCAAACTTCTGGCATCTAATTGTTTTAATGCGGAAGCTAGTTTTTCTTGCTGAACAGCCGCCAGGTTACCAACCGATAGAACCTGTAATGGATCATCGCCGATAGAATTGGCGTCATCTGCTGTTAGATATTGTTGTGGGGAATAAGTGTAGCTGTCTTCATCATCGTTAACAGGTGCATCAAACACGGCATCATGTGCGTGCAATCTAGATTCCATTTCTAGCACATCTTTAAGCGGCACGCCCAAATCTTTCGCGACAGATTCTGCTTCTTCTTTGGTGAACCACGCGAGTTTTTTCTTATGACCGCGTAAATTGAAAAATAACTTACGTTGTGGTTTGGTTGTGGCGACTTTGACAATACGCCAATTGCGAATCACAAACTCATGGATTTCTGATTTGATCCAATGAACGGCAAAACCCACTAAGCGCACACCAACATTGGGATCAAAGCGTTTGACCGCTTTCATTAATCCAACAGTGCCTTCTTGAACCAAATCAGCCATTTGTAAACCATAGCCCATGTAACCACGTGCAATACTCACGACAAAGCGCAAATTGGAAATAACCAATTGTTGCGCGGCTTCCATATCGCCTTCGTCGTGTAAGCGTTTTGCGAGTTCAAATTCTTGTTCAGGTGTTAACAAAGGAATCTCATGCACACGCTGCAAATATGTCTGAAGTCCATCTTGGACAACAGGCAGAGCAATCGCTGTCGTTTGAGTTTTTGTCGTCATATAATCACCTGCATATACAATGATAGTTAAGCGTACTTAGCTTAATAATTAGCATTACTAATATTAGCACTCTTTGAGTCAGAGTGCCATATTGGAAAGTTGTTTATTATCAATTGGTTAGTGAAAAACGACCGCTTATCGGAAAGATCTGACCGCCTGCAACTGAATATACAGACGGTTATATGTTTTTTTAAGGGTTCATTGCTAAGCCATTCACAATCGCTTCATTACCTGGGGCAATTCCCATTCCTACCAATGCTGTATGTAATTGAGCCGGATTGTCTAACAACTGTTGGTTCAACCATTGTCGCTCTGCTAGCAATACAATGTTGTTCCAATCATGATTATGCTGAGCAGGGGCATGTCCCAATAAAGCATTAAGATGTGCTTGCAGTCCTGCTGGCGGCACAAGCGGTACTGGTACTGCTGGCGCACCAACGAAAAGCTCAATAATATTTTTAAACGAGCCCTTCACACTAGGATAAATTGTATCTCTAATCGCTCTAAATCCAGCTCGAACAGCTAATGCCGTTGCATAAGTAGCATAAACCGCAACAAGCATTGTAGGAATATACCCCACACCTTGTGCTGCCGTTCTAGTCCAGCTGTCACTATCTTCCTCGGTCACTACATTGGCGATAAGGTTGGCTAAAGCGCTAGGCGCACTCTTAATCATATTGCCAAGGGCTCCCATACTAGCGCCCGCCCAGCTTTTTGCAGCAGATGCAATGGGTTCCCAATTTGCATCCAACCTGTCTAATTGCACTTCGAAATATTTTGCTAAATTAGCCTTGGCTTCCTTGAAGTTTTCCCAGCTACTTAAACTAGGAATGATTTGTGTGGTGCTCTGAAATATATCTTTCAGAAACATCAAGAATCTCTCAAGATAACCTATCGTCATTTCCCCAAGCTCAAACGCATAGGGTGCATTTGCCTCCGCAAAGTTTTTGGGATTATACCGGCCAATTAGAGTAGAACCTATGCGTCCAATCCATCTTGACACCGCGCCTGGATCTTTACTGATAAACATTCTACGTAACGAGATAACAAAGCCTTCATCATCTAGCCCTCTACCTAAAGAAGGTAATATGCGTTCCCAAAACGGTCGCATAAAAGCCGTGATTATTGGCCTAGACTCTACGTATCTTTCTGATAGTCTGGGACCATACATATGAAGATAGCTAGAGATTACTTCAGGAACAATAAAGTGTTTCATTACTTTTGAGTTAAAAACAGATTGAGTCATATTAACAATAGGATTTAACACTCTCTTAATCGGCTGTGGTACAATTGAAAAATTTGGCAAAGGCAATAAATTTAAAATCCCTTTTGCTACATTGATAGTTTTATTCAAAATAAAATTTCCCATTACCCCGATTATAAATGGGACAAATAGAAATCTCATCACCCATTCAGTAGGTTCTTGTGCCGCAATTGCCATGTTGTAAGCATCATGCTGAGTCTCATCCATAATAAAAGGGCTAAATCTAGAATTCACAGCCGGAAAAAGCTCCTCCTCTGAGTAACCCGCAATGGCTTTTATGACTGCCGGCATGCCCGCAGGTGTCCACGCGTAAGGCGTTAGCCAATTACTAGCAAAATTTGTAAATGTTGTGGCCCAAGACATAATAGTAGCTCCAAAAGTTATTAAACCGAATAAGAGCGAAATGTAATCTGTTCGGGCAAAGAAAGCAATTTAACCAAGTAACTTATGGATGAACGGCGGGAATATTATTGACGAACGGTTATTGTGGGGAGAACAACGTACAGATAAATGGCAAATTAATATATTAAGAGATGACTAAAATCTAGGCTCAATCCTCTCTATGGATATATTTTTAACTCATATTCAACACAGCAGCAACTAATTTGGTAATACCTTTTTGTGCTTCTATTATATTGTTTGCCAACATATAGGCTGGCGTGCTCACGACTTTATGGGTTTTGTCGATCACGATATCTTGCACAAGACAATTTATGTGTACCCCACCCATTTTTTCAATTTTTGCGGCCGTCTCTTTATCTTGGCCAATCGATAGCTGGGTATTTTGAGGATATAATTTTGGAATCATAGCAGGGGCAATACAAATAAAACCCAACGGTTTATCGGCTTGTCGCATATCTGCCACCATACGAGCCACCTCTGGATGCACTTGGACGTTTTCCCCAGAAAAAGCAAAATCACATAAATTTTTGGCAGCGCCAAATCCACCCGGAATAATCAGAGCATCAAAATCTTGTGCTTTGGCTAATTTTAAGTCTTGCACCTTCCCGCGGGCAATACGCGCAGACTCTACTAATACATTGCGGGTTTCTGGCATCTCTTCGCCCGTTATATGATCAATCACATGATGTTGATTCATATTAGGCGCAAAACATTGATATTGAGCATCAGCTTGTTCTAAGGCCAATAAAGTTAATACAGATTCTGTAATTTCTGTACCATCATAAACGCCACATCCAGATAAAATTATAGCCACTCTTTTCATTTTTAAACTCTATCTCTATATTTTATTTAAAATAACTTTAAAATTTTAACCAACAACCTGGTTTTCCAGTTAAACAATTTAGGTGCATAGTAACTATTTACCGCGCGTCTGTGTATTTGAGACAATGTAGGATACGCATGAATCGTATCAGATAATTGGGATATTTTGAGCTTCGCTTGTATCGCCAGTGTTAACTCTGCTACCAGTTCACTACACTGTGGTCCAATTAAACTCGCCCCAATAATGCGCTTCTTATGAATCAGTAATTTCACAAACCCTTTTGTTTCACCTTGTGTAACGGCTTTATCATTAGCAGAAAATTCACTACGCAAAACTTGGTATGGGATATTTTGGGCTTGTGCCTGTACTTCTGTTAAGCCTACCATCGCACACTCTGGATCGCTAAAAACGACCCCTGGTACCGCTCTGTAATTTGTTTTCTTGCGTGCTTTGAATAGGCCATTGGCAATCGCGATACCTGCGTGATACTCCGCCATATGGGTAAATTTATAAGGTGAGTCCACAATATCTCCCACAGCATAAATATGTTTTGCTGAAGTTTGCAACCGCTCATTAACCAAAATACCTCGGTCAGAATATTGAATATTGGCCTGCTCACACTGCAAACTCGCTACATTGGCTTGCCGCCCCGTCGCAACCAATATTTTCTCGAATTGTAAAACTTCTAATTTTCCACTATCTAATAATAACTTCAACTCTACTTGGGTGGCCTGTTGCTGTATATGCTTGATCTCTACTTGGGTGTAAACGGTAATGCCCTCTTCTATTAAGGCTAATTTTAAAACTTCGCTTACTTCCAAGTCAAACGACATCAAAAGCCTAGGTTGGGTCTCAACCAATGTGACTTGAACCCCTAAACGATGCAGTGCTTGCGCCAACTCCACGCCAATCGCCCCCCCACCAATCACAAGCAAAGAGATAGGCAAATGTTTTATATTAAACATACTTTCATTTGTATAATAATCTACTGACGACAAACCAGGAATGGGGGGAATAAAAGGGCTAGAGCCTGTTGCAATGAATATTTTTCTACCATGGTAGGCTTGCCCACCCACCATAACCGTGTGCGGTGATATAAATTGTGCACCACCAAATACAACCTCGGCACCATAGCTTTCAAAACGTTTGGGATCGTCGTGCTTTTGAATACTGGCGATCACCTGATGTATATTTTCTCTAATCGGCTTATAAGATAATGGAGACTCTAAACTGGGCAAGCCATATTTTTTGGCCTGCCTTAATCCCCATACCATTTTAGCATTATGAATAAGCGTTTTACTGGGCACACAACCGTAATGTAAACAATCCCCGCCTAACGCATTTGATTTTTCAATCAAGACTGTTTTAAGCCCTAATTGCGCGGCAACGCTGGCAATACTCAAGCCACCCGCCCCGCCGCCAATAACAACAACGTCTTTCTTAATTAATTTCAATGCTTTTATCCCTAAAAATCCATTGTTTTGTAAACTTTAAACTTTTTAACCCCCCAAGGAATCAAGCTCACCAATACTAATAAAGCCACCCCCCAAAGGATTTTCAATACTAAACCTTCTTTTTGTGCCAATACCGCCTCACCTAGATGTCCTAAATAGGTGTATGCCAAACAACCAGGCAACATAAAGACCGCACTGGCCATGACATAGGGCAGCGTTCGAATCGGGGTTAAACCTAATGCATAATTTAATAAATTAAACGGTACGGCAGGAATCAGACGTACAACAGCGACAAAACGCCAACCGCTAGTCGCTATCCCTTGTAATATCCACTGCAGACGCCCGCCAACACGACTTTCAATCCAATCAGAAGCCAAAAAGCGAGCGACCCAAAAAGCCAGCGTCGCGCCCAATACCGCCCCAATTAAATTGTAAACTGTTCCCCATACCGGCCCAAATAGAAACCCACCTGCTAACGTCAATATGACACCAGGTAAAAAAAACACCGTCCCTAGTGCATATATTAAGATAAACAAGATGGGCGCAAAAATGCCAGCTTGATTCACCGTCTCCGATAATTTTTGAATGGAGACGATATCTCGAAAATACCATACGCTCAGCAAAACACTGCTCACAAATAAAATAGCGAGACTCGCTTTGACTATTTTTTTAATCATCGTGTGCGCCCATTTGTATTTTGAGTTTTTTTGTTCGGCGATAAGGGCGCATTGACTTAAAATTAAAAGGCAATAACAGCATGTATTTTAATGTTTGATATTTTTCATCACGATAAGGCTCCTGCCCTAAAATAATATGCTTCTCACCTGTAAACGCATCCGGCCTATACGTTCTGAATAGTTTGTCCCACCCACTAAAACAAAATCCATAATTTGTATTATAATCTCGTGGAATATCTGAATGATGTATACGATGCATGCCCGGCGTTACAATGAACCATCGTAATTTAGTTTCCAATGATTTGCTTAATTTCATATTGGCATGTGTGAATAAGGCAAAAAAGTTTAAAACCACCTCAAAAATAAATGCAGCCCAAATAGGCGCACCTAAAAAGGCAACGGCTAACAATTTAATACTCATAGAGACAAGCTCTTCCAAAGGATGGAAACGTATGCCCGTAGAAATATCTAGTTCTTTGTCTATATGATGCACTTTATGCAAAGCCCAAAACCATTTGAGTCGATGCATCAAACAATGCTGGGCATAAATAAATAGATCCAAGGCAAAAACCGCGATCACAACTTTAAGCGCATATGGCATGTCCATTTGATGTAATATGCCCTGCTGGTTTTTTTCGGCGATGGCGGCGGTTTGTATTAGTAACACGGGAAAAGTTAGCCGAATCAACACCTTGGAAATCATGGTCAAAGACAAATGACGCCCCCATCGTTGCATGCGTAAACTGCCTCTGGTTCGCCAAAACCATTTTCGCTCAGCCCAAGCTAAAATGAGAAAAAATCCAATAAACAAACCGACGCGTAAGTACGCATTGGATGCTAATAACCAATCTGTTAATGTTAACGTTGTCGTTGCGACTATCACTTAAATACCACTATCCCTGAAGAATTTCTAAAATCATTATCGCATACATTTATAGTTGATATTGGAGGTCGATATTCAATTATTTTGTTATTTACCAAACCAATCTTACAGTTCTCACTCAACAAATGGCCTTGAACTTGATATGATTCACATTTAATGACTTATCTATATGATCTATTGGAGCTTTGAAATTATGTCCGAATCTATTGTAAATGTATCTGACGACTCATTTGAAAAAGATGTTATCAATTCTGAAACCCCTGTGCTTGTAGATTTTTGGGCTGAGTGGTGCGGGCCTTGCAAAATGATTGCGCCCATCCTGGATGAAATTGCCTCAGAATACGGAGAACGCGTCACCATTGCCAAAATAAATATTGATGATAATCAAGCCACTCCACAAAAATTTGGTGTCAGAGGCATCCCAACACTCATGCTATTTAAAAATGGTGAGCTAGAAGCCACAAAGGTGGGTGCCGTCACTAAATCACAGCTAACCGCTTTTCTAGATAGCAATCTTTAGCCAAATCCCCCCTCTCCTAGAGTCGATGAGATAGGATTTTGTATCAATCGCTATAGCATCTGTATAAAATCTTTGTTAGGATGTCCACCTGCCTAGCTCACCGACTCTAGGGGGGCAGATTGGACGTTTCGAGGATTAACAGTCAATTATTTCGAGCAGCGAGAAGCACGTTTGTTTCTCAGAATCAATCTGACTATTCCATCCCCATTCTTAAATTAAAATAACTTGCGAATACTAAAAATACGCTTATGAATCTTTCCGAACTGAAAAACAAACCAGCTACCGAACTATCTGACTTGGCTCGTGACTCTGGCATTGAAAATGTCGCCCGCTTACGTAAACAAGATTTAATCTTTGCTATTTTGAAGGCTCACGCCAAAAATGGTGATGATATCTATGGCGAGGGTGTACTAGAACTCCTCCAAGATGGCTTCGGATTTTTGCGCTCTGCACGAGCCTCTTATTTACCGGGACCTGACGATATTTATGTATCCCCCAGTCAAATACGACGTTTTAGCTTAAGAACAGGTGACACTGTCTCAGGAAAAATTCGCCCGCCAAAAGATGGCGAACGATATTTTGCGCTTTTAAAAGTCAACGAAATCAATTATGAGAATCCTGAAAACGCCCGCAACAAGCTCTTATTTGAAAATCTCACACCATTACATCCTGAAGAACGCTTAAAATTAGAAGTCGGTAATGGTAGTACAGAAGATCTGACCGCAAGAATTATAGATCTCATGTCTCCTATTGGTAAAGGACAACGTGGTTTAATCGTCTCCCCGCCTAAAGCCGGTAAGACCATGATGCTGCAAAATATAGCGCACTCAATTTCCACGAATCATCCTGAATGTATTCTGATTGTACTACTCATCGATGAACGCCCAGAAGAAGTCACAGAAATGGAGCGTTCTGTACAGGGTGAAGTTGTTGCCAGTACATTTGATGAACCACCACAAAGACATGTACAAGTCTGCGAAATGGTCATCGAAAAAGCCAAACGCTTAGTAGAACACAAACGTGATGTGGTTATTTTATTAGACTCCATCACTCGTTTAGCCAGAGCATATAACACGACCATGCCCCATTCTGGTAAAGTGCTTACGGGTGGTATCGATGCGGGCGCACTCCAAAAGCCCAAGCGCTTCTTTGGTGCCGCTAGAAACGTAGAAGAAGGTGGTAGTTTAACTATCCTGTCTACTGCACTAATCGATACCGGCTCTAAAATGGATGAAGTCATCTACGAAGAGTTTAAAAGTACTGGTAATATGGAACTACACCTAGACAGACGCATTGCTGAGAAACGTGTCTATCCAGCGATTAATATTAACCGCTCAGGTACACGTCGCGAAGAAAAACTCACATCAGCAGAAGAATTGCAAAGAATGTGGATATTGCGCAAATTATTACACCCAATGGATGAACTTGCGGCTAGTGAATTCTTAATCGAACGTCTAAAATTGACGCGTACCAACGAAGAATTTTTTGAAGCCATGAAACGCTCGTAGAACCCATCAAACCAAAATAACTTTAAGACCACATTTTAAAACACAGAAAATGTGGCTTCTAGGTTATAAACCAGCCTAAAGATCTTTATAACCATGCCCTATCAAGATTTACGTGAGTTTCTCTCCCAGCTAGAAGCAAATGCTCAACTCAAACGCATAACGGCACCGATTGATCCATACTTGGAAATTACGGAAGTCTGCGACAGAGTCTTAAAAGCAGGTGGACCTGCTCTTTGGTTTGAAAATCCCACCAATAGCAGTATTCCCTTGCTGGGGAATTTGTTTGGCCATGTCGATAGGGTTGCACATGCCATGGGTAAAACTTCGCTTAAAGATTTAAACGAGATTGGAAAACTATTAGCACTCTTAAAAGAGCCTAAACCACCAGAAGGCTTTAGAGACGCGATTAAGCATATCCCCTTGGTCAAAAAGATTATGAGCATGCACCCTAAAATGGTACGAAATGGCTTATGTCAGAAAAACATACTCGGTGGCTCTGAAATCGATTTAAGCACTTTCCCCATACAAACCTGCTGGCCAGATGATGCAGGCCCCTTAATTACTTGGGGATTAGTCATCACACAAGGCCCCAATCAAAAAAGGCAGAATTTAGGCATCTACCGCCAGCAAGTCATAGATAAAAATAAAGTGATTATGCGCTGGCTAAAACACCGTGGTGGCGCATTAGACTACCAAGCATGGTGTCAGAAATGGCCTGATAAGCCATTTCCCATTGCGGTTGCACTTGGAGCGGATCCTGCCACAACATTGGCAGCAGTGACCCCCATACCTGATACTTTATCTGAGTATGCATTCGCGGGATTATTAAGAGGCTGCAAAACAGAGCTTAGCCCTGCCTTGCTACATAAAAATCTGCATGTACCATCAAGAGCTGAAATAATACTAGAAGGCTTTATTTATCCAAATGAGACTGCCCCAGAAGGACCATTTGGCGATCACACTGGCTACTATAATGAAGTCGAAAACTTTCCCGTCATGACCATTGAAAGAATCACCATGCGTGATAATCCTTTTTATCATAGTACTTACACGGGCAGACCCCCCGATGAGCCTGCTATATTAGGCGTTGCTTTAAACGAAATTTTTGTACCATTATTACAAAAACAATTCCCAGAAATCATCGACTTTTATTTGCCGCCAGAAGGCTGTTCTTATCGGGTAGCTATCGTGTCTATACACAAAGCTTATCCTGGCCATGCTAAGCGTATTATGATGGGCATATGGTCTTTCTTAAGACAATTTATGTATACCAAAATGATCATTGTGGTAGATGATGATATTGATTGTAGAAATTGGCAAGATGTTATCTGGGCGATGTCGACTAGAATGGATCCCAAACGTGATACTTTATTAATAGAAAATACACCTATAGATTACTTAGATTTTGCCTCTCCCCATTCTGACTTGGGTAGCAAAATGGGCTTAGATGCCACAAATAAATTACCAGGTGAAACGCAACGCGAATGGGGCATTCCCATCAAAGCCTCTGCAGAAGTCAAAAAGAAAATCGACAGTATTTGGGAACAGCTAGGGCTGTAGTGACAAAATGACAAGCTTGCAACAATACACCTATATATTAACAAGTACTCAAGCGATCAATTCAGATATTATTGAAATAATACTTCACCCCCAAGATCTTGAACAATATATCAGTTACCAAGCAGGACAATATGTTATATCAAAAATAAATAATATAGCATTCCCATTATCTATCGCGAATGCGCCCACGCCACATAAAAATAATGACCTCGTCTTTCATTTGCGCCACAATCAAAGTCAGCCTCAATCCCAAGATTTTCTGCAATTATTAAACCAGACAAAATCCCTAAAATTAGAAGGCCCACATGGACTTATGACCATAGATAATATCTCGACTGATACAAATAAATTGATATTATTAGCTGGCGGAACAGGCATTGCGCCCTTTAAAGCAATCCTAGAAGATTTAGAGAATAAAGCATCTCCCCTGCTAAATAAAATTCATTTATTCTGGGGCGTCAAAAAAACAGAAGATTTATATCTCAAAGATTGGCTCAAACAAATACAAGCCACCCACCCCAAGTTCTCTTATCAGCTTATATTATCCAATGTTCATGCTTATCCACAGTGGCAAGGTGCGACAGGATGGGTATACGAACAAGCTCTTAAAATATTGAAAAATTTTGATGAAAAACCCACTCATGTATTTGCCAGTGGCCCTTATGATATGGTGGTCAACAGCCAAAAGGCTTTTCTAGCTGCTGGCTTCAAATCTAAGTACTTTATTTCGGACATGCTACCCTAAGCATCCTATTTTAACGCTTACATTGCCTCTTTGGCTGCGTGCGCTTCTTAGGTGATTCTGTGTTACATCTTTTTATGTTTTTTACGAGGAGGCGTAGGCGTTACCTCTAGCATCCCAATCCTAGAGTCTCTATCTGCCACGGTTCTTTTTTTAAGAACTTTTTCAGATTCTCCTGAACAATCTGCCAAAATATTTTTGACGATATCCATGCGATAATCTGTATAAGCTTTTGGGTCGAAATCTAAATCAATAGGAGAATTTTGTGATAATTTATTATTACAAATCTGTTTTGCCCAATAACAAACAACGACGCCACAATCCATGGTATTTTTCTGTCCGGGTATAAATTGAAAATATTTTTTACTGATATCAAAACCCAATAATTCTGATAATGGCTTGATATAACGATCAAAATACATACTCTGAGACTGAGCATATCCTTCGGGTGAGCTTACAAAAGGATTAGAATTAAAACCATCTAAACAATATACTTTATGATTATGCTCATTTCGTTTATCTAATACCCATAACCCCCAATGATCGCCGCTTAGGTTCACTGGGCAAAAAATCAAATCAGTTTGCGCTAGCCTAGATCTTTGTTTTGGCCATTCTTCTTGTTCAAATTTATCTATAATAAAATTTCTAGTATCAGGCACACTGTATAAAGAATTAATGAATTCTACGTTAAGGTTTTTTTGCGTATACTCGTTGACGAGCGCCCCAAGAAAATTACCAATACAGTCATCATTCAGCCAACTGTTGCCTCCTAGAGATTCTTCTGGGAACAGAGGTTGTAACAATCGATGCATCTGCTCAATCAACTTTACACCATAAAGCCTACTGAGCCTTTGTAATTCAGGATTGTCGTAACAAGGGGAGGCGGGGGGAACCACAAGCACGTCGTCTTCATTATCAGAGATTACGATTGCCTCATGAACCGAGCTATTCTGAACAGATTCAGGCTCTCTGGGTGCCCCAAAATATGACCAAAATAATTGCTTTAGTTGCTCAAACATCTGAAAAACCTAAAAAACAGAAAAAACACATAGTTAGTGATTGTACTTTTGTTTCGCGACCAAAACAATTACCTTTTGTCGGGTTTTTAAGGCTTGAAATAACTCTCTATCGTGACTTGCCCACCACGTTTGGGCAAACGCATGGTCATCTCTCTTTGTGCCAAAATAGCTCGCATCTCATTGATCATACTGGCATTTCCACAAAGCATCACTTGAGCATCGTCTTTATTAATAGATAACCCTAGATCTTTTTCTAAGATTTTTTGCGATACCAGCTCTGTAACCCGTTGATTATAGCCCTCAGGGTGAGCCTCTCGGGTCACAACCGGAATAAACGTAAACTGGCCGGGGTGAGCAGCTTGAATAGACTGTATCACCTTTTGGTGGGTTAAATACTGTGCTTGGGGGACACTGTGAACCAAAACAATACGCTCAAACATACCCCAAGGCTTAGTAGATTTTAATAAAGATAAAAATACGCCAAACCCAGTTCCCGTCGCAAAACAAATTAAAGTTTTAGCCGATTCTAAATTCTCAATTGTAAATCGCCCCGTTGGCTTTTTGGCTACCCAAATGGCATCCCCAATTTTTAAATCTACCAATTGTGGTGTCAGCTTGCCATCTTTGACATGATTAAAATAAAATTCCAAACACTCATCTTCTGGTGTGTTCACAAAAGAATATGGCCTAAATAATGGCTTGACTTCATCACCCAAACCAATCTGGGTAAATTGCCCTGCAATAAAGGGATCAGTAGGTGCCTTTATAAAAAGAGAATATAAATCATCTGTCCACTGATGAAACTTAACCACTTGACCTTCAACCCAACGACTCATGATATATACCTACTTTTGTTCTTCTGTCAGCACTAACACATCCTGATTGGCCTCTAGCGCGGTTGTGCTAGGTGCCATTTCTATTAGCCCTTTACGAAAATATTGTAACGATAATTCCTTCTCATCGACTTTTTCCAGCAAAATACCCAAAGCCGCATAGACTTCTGGTGTAGGGGAAAATTTTAAGCTGGCCTCTAAATAGCGCTGCGCTTTACCCCATAACTGTGATTGTACACATAACCGACCTAAGGTCAGTAATAGATTTGGGCTATCTTGATGCGCTCGCAACCAAGACTCTGCCTGCTCTAACGGGATCTGTTTTTCCGGGTACTGAGCCATTCCATATAGTCGAATAAGCTCTTCGCTCCAATTGCGCTTTAATGTTTGCCTTAATAAAGACTCAAATTCTAGTATTTTGCCCGTTTCATTTAGAAACTGAGCATAAGGGTAAACTATCCGGGGATCTAATTGCAAACGCTTTGGAATCTTTTGCCAAATATCAATAATATCTTTGCCACTATCCGCCTTATATTCTTGCAACAAATGAACAAACATTTGTTTCTCCAACATATTTTCTTCTTCTGCGGTAATGACTTTATGCTTGCGTAAAGTCGGCAGTAATGACAGTAATTGTACCCAATCTTTTAATTGTAGATAAATATTTTTCAAGAGCTTTAAAATATGAGGATGATTAGGAGCCAAACTCAACAAATGCTTTACCGTCGCCAAAGATTGCTCATATTGACCTTGTTGATACTGCAGTTTTGCTTGCGTCAAGCCAATAGCAATATCTGTCCCTTCCGTTGTTTCATGCGCAATTTTTAGATATTTATCTCTGCGTTTTGCATCCCCTTGCTCCTGTGCTGCCTCAGCCGCAGACAAATAATTTAAGAGCGGCACCTCACTATGTTGAGCACCCTGCAAAAAATGCTTCTCTGCTTTGTGCCAATCACCTTCTGCCAATTCAATAAAACCTTGATGGGTCAATCTGCGAGCTCGACGCATTCTACGCTTATGCGCATAGTCTCCGACAAAATAGCTTGAGTGAAAAATCCAATCATATAGTTTCAGCACATAGTGAAAGCCCAGCAGTACAAACAACAAAGAGAAACCTGCTAACCATAAAGGTACATCTACCCGCCAGCCCGCAGCTCGAATAATCACAATCCCAGGGTCTGATTCTAATTGAGTACCAAACCAGGCTGCTGCTGCCAATATTAAAGCTATCCAAATAAGCTTTTTCATCCGTTATGCTCCATACTCAAAGACAAAGCCTCTCCCACAGCCTGTAAAGACTGGGAAATATTAATCTGAGCTGTGACAATATTTATTTCGGATACTTTTTCAATTTCTGCTAGTAGATTTTCTTGTACACTTTCTTTTTCAAAAAATAATTGCATATTTTGACTTAGTGTATTCAATGCTTCTTGATAAACTAAATTATCTTGCTTTAAAACAGCCCATTTTGCTTGCTCAACCATATACTGCATGGCACGTAATAGTTGGATTTTCTCATGCTGAGCTAATACGGGTTGAATTTGATCTTGATCATAACGGCTTACGCGGATCAGATTTTTGATTTCACCCCAGCTTTTATCTAACGCTTTCTGCCATTTGGGTTTATCGGTATCAGCCTCTGTTTCTGGCTCAGATGCTGCCTCATCACTTGAATTTTCTTCTATTAAAGTCTTAAACTGCAAGCTCGGCAATTGGCTCACAATGGCATTGAGCTGTGCCCATAATCCGTCTTTATCTAACTGGGTCACAGACTTTAATTTAACAATGTCTTGTGATAAGGCATCCCTTAATAAATTTAAATCCGGATGTCCCAAGTCTCTTAATTTTTGGTCGGCTAACTGCAATTGACTCAACGCAGTCAGCACATCTTTGTTAATTAAAATTTGTTGGGATGCATTTTGTACCAAAGATTTTACTTCATTGAGAACCCAATCTTTTTTGCCCGTTAGCGCAAATAACTTTACCTGCGCATTTTCGACTTCCTCTTTCAACAGCGCTAAATCTGATTGGCTGATATCATTTTTTTCTTGTAGTGTTTTTACATCCGCTAATGCTAATTCTGCTTTATCGACTAAATCGTCTATTGTATTTTTATCTGCGACCATATCTGTTTTGAGCAACTGAACTTCTTGCTTAGTCTGATATAAAACAAAACTGACAACAGCAACAATACCCAATGTTGCTAAACTCAATAAAAATGCGAAACTCACAAACCAGTGGCCGCTACTATTAGGAACCGGTTGTTGGCTCATTACAGGCTGCGTAGGTATGACAGGCGCAGGTGGTGATATACTCTCTCTCATGAAATCCGCCTCTTTCTCTGGCTTAGGTTCTTCTGGCTTAGACGCTTTTGCTTGTTCGATAGGTGTTTTTAAATATTTGGCTGGATTCACCCCCAAATCAATGGGATCTTCTAAAATCCCTCCCTGTTTGGCGGGTTTAATCTCATCTGGCAGACCAGAATCTCTTTTCTTGCCATGATGGGTTACGACTCTTCTGGCAGGCTTATTGTCTGATTGATCTTTTTTGCCTGATTTCTCACGACTCCCGCGTTTTTTTTTGTCATCTGCCATGTTTGTTTTCCAATTAACTCAATTTCTGCAAACTTTTCCTTACTGTCTTATACCAAAATTTGAGCTTATTGGCTTGTATCTTAGCCTGAATTTTAATTCATTAAGGTGAGTGTCCTATAGGAATTGAAAATAATTTCATAAAAATCAATAGGTTGGGTAGTTTGAACTTTACTTGTAATTTGGACGTCTAACTGATATGCTACCCACCAAACTAAATTCCCTGCGGGCACTCAAACTGCATCGCCGCAATCAAATACATGGAGCTGAAAATGCCTAATATCACAGCAGAGCAGATTGAAGAACTAATAGCATCGGTAGATACACACGAAATGACGCCTGATAAATGCAAAGAGATCATGCAAGTAGCTGGTGGCCCTTCTGTGCCCCCCCCACCAATGCTTATAAGCCAGCCTATTCATGCCGGTGCACCACCACCCCCCATAATGGCTCCACCTGCAATGGGAGTGACACTAACATTAGAATCTGTTGAAAAACTCATTTTCCTAGCCTCTAAAATGCAAGCTCAAGAATATAAAGACAACATCCCCGGAGCACCTAAGGGTCTTTTAGGCGTCGTACAGGAAAATTTAAATAAAAATCTGTTAACGCTACTAAAAGAAAAAATAATAACCATAGAAAACATTACTCAGAACCCACACTTACCCCACGCACTCTCCATGGCATTATTAACGCAAAAGTTTTTACAAGATGATAACGTGTTATTAGAACAAATCGGCATACAACTGCCCGCATTAATAAACAAACTTGCAAATCAGACGCAACTAGAGCAGATAGAGAAGAAAGTTCGACAACACAAAAATTCTGCAGAAGGATTAACACAGCTTAATATATTGGTTAATAAACTAACAGAAGAAAACGCCTCACTCGCCATACAAAAAGAATTAGAAAAAGATGACACCATTCAACCTTTACTAAAAGAAATTGATGAATTAAAACAACAGTTTATTACAGCACATACAGCATTAGAAGACGGATTGGACAGCGGTGAGATTACCAATGAAAGAGATGTAATAGAGTCACACGACACTTACAAACAACTTAAGACCATATTAGAAAAACGCACACAAAATGACTCTAACTTCAGAGACGCAAAAAGAAGGATTCGCACAGTCCAAGCGCACATGGAACAATCATCACAACAACAAGCAATCCAAAGAGAAACGCTACTTCAAAAAATAGATGCGCTTGAAACATCACTGGACAATCTAAATCTTAAACTCCTCAACACCGCCCCCGAAGATAAAAATCTTATTGCCGCTAACCAAATAAATTTAGAATTGGTAGATGCCCAGCTAATAGAACTTGTCCACCAGATGGACGAACTGAACCAACAAGAAACGAGGAACCTTGAAACAGATGAAGCATTGATACATGAAAAAAGAATTAACAAGTTAGAAAAACTTGAGCTAAAAAGCCAACATTATATGCTTCAGCAACTTGAAGAATTAAAAACCACATCGGCACGACACGAACTATTGTTAAACCGATTTAACCAGCCTGCCAGCGACAAAGCGAAACACGGTATAGCCAAAACTGGCAAACTGGCAATCCAAATTAAGTTGGAAGATAAAGATGCTCCCCAAGCCAGTAAAAAAGAACAAAATTCTTTTGTGGGATTAATGATGCAAGCGGGCCTAAAACAAAGGCCTCGTCTCGTTGTGCCTGATTCCGTTATAGAATCCGTATTATCAACGTTAAAAATAGAGATTATAAAAGAAAGTGAATTAGCGGAATGGCGACAAGGAAACAGCAGTAGCACCCCTTCTGTTTGCCTAGAGGCACTATCTCCTGTTCAGCTTGAACGCCTTGCAGCATTTTGCGGATCAGCTGTTTCTATGAAATTTAATCCAAAACAACCTGACGACGTCTCAGACTTGTATCAAATATTGCGCACAAAACTGGGGCGTTCGTCCGTTACCATGAGTGATGTATTATTGGTTGCCTTAGGGTATCGATATAGAAGTGAAACTTTTTTAAGGGACTTTTCTCAAAATAAAGCAGATGGATTCTTGTTTAGCCCAGATACGGTTTCTAACGGTAATGATTTTTTTGCGTTAGAATTAACGCTAAAACACGAAGATGGAAAGAAAGATGATAGAGTTTATTCAGATGCTGTTATTGCGTTAGATAGTTCTGATGGTCACGTACTAGCCAAGCTCAATGCCGCATCACATCCTTCAGAGCTGGATGCGCTATATAGCGAAATTGATATTGAAAAAGAAAAATTAGACATCGTTCGTAAAGCACTTTTAGACGCGGTTGATGGTAATGAAGATCACCCTGATTATAAAAAATCCACCCTGGCTCTTGAAGATATCATACAAAAGATCCCTATACAGCACCATCAGCATAAATTATGTCAGTTCTTGCTGGATAACCCTGATGTCTATAATCCTGATATTGCACTAAAGCTATCACGTTTATTTACAGATGCCATTATAAATCTTAACCAAGCGAAAAGCATAACCAGCTTAATGGCCAAAGAAACAACCAATATCGAAAATACAATCGATGCCATTATGAGAGCAAAAGAAGCGGCAGAACAAGAACAGCTATCAGTAAACGATCAGGAAAGACTACTAAAAGAAATCCGAGATGATCTCAAAATAGGTATGTTAGGTAGTACTGAGGCAGCAGAAAATGGCATGCAAACTGAAATTCTGGATAAAATGGCTCAACTTCAATACGAAGCAACATATGGCAAACCTCAATCAGCAGAAGATAAAATAGCCGGGCAACAACAAAATATCCAAGCAGAAATCGGTGGCATTGAAAACCAAATAGCCAATGAAAAAGTGCGCGGTACAATAGAAGGACTTGAACAACTGCAACAAAACCTAGCTGATTTCACCGCGCAAAATGCACAATTAGAGCGAGAACTTTTAGCATTGCAACAGCTGCAAGCACAAGCGCCGGTTAAAAAAGAAGGGGCGCGTGCTCTAGACGAGTTGGAAGCGGAAAATGAGGTTCTTAAAGAACAACTGGCACAAGCAAAAGTTGTTAGCGATGGCCCCAAATCATTGAGCGAAGCTTATAATCGACATGGTAGTATTGATGAATTAATAGACTATGCGCGTCATTCAAAATCAGGAAAATTAGATGCTACATTAATATTTACCCAATACGTCAAACCAAATATTAAGGGCAATCAGCGAAAAACCAAACTAGCGGAAACAAAAACCAAAGTCTCCCAATATAATAATGGTTTATAATAATAAAATATTGAAATCTAAGAAAAGAGCCAAAATAAATTTCTGGCTCTTTTGTTTATATTTTTTAGCTAGCATTTCTATGTGGGCAAAACTGATAATAAAACCCTAACCCTACCAGCGAACTACTTTTCATTTTAGCAGTATATATGCCCTGTGGTGGTGCAGATTCTGGCACTAAGGCAGTTCCACTTAAGCTACCAGTATTTTCCCAGTTAAAGAAAATCCGTGCAGCAAAATTGTCTGTAATCATATGCTTAACACCAAGTCCAAAACGAAATATAGCATCTTGGCTGCTTCTCCAATGCGAAACAAAGTTTGCGGCATTACCATCTATTACGGGTACTGTACTAACGTTAAATCGCATCCAGGCAACGCCTACAGAAGCGTATAACGTTGTATCATTTAAGCTTGGTACTGGCCATAGCCCTAATAAATTTAAATGCCAACCTTTCACTTGCGCTTCTGCAAAGTGTGTTACCGCATCCCTCAGTCCATCCTCTGGCCAAAAACCTAACACAGGCCCACCTCCTACATTACCATCACCAGGATAATGCATCTGCTTTTGTAATCTATTAGTTGTTTGTACGCCTGCTTCTACCGCAAAGTGTTTATGAAACTGCGCACCGGCAATTAAATTTATATTGCTAAACTCTTCTTTAAAATGATCTTCTCCGTATCCCGTTTCCCAGGATAAGGTACGCCACGCGGCTTCTGTTGCCACATAAGGGTTTAGAAAAAAATCACCATCGATAAATGCAGATGCTTTAATGGGCGCAAGCATTATCAATAAACAAGATATCAGTATTTTTTTAAAATTATTCATTCCCTTTCTCTTTGCTCCTTGTGATATACAAAACATTAATTATGAAACTACTTTGCTTGATAATATAAGCCCAAACCAATCAAATGACTATTTTTAGGTTTGGTTGTGAAATTATGTGACATTGTACTTGGTAAAACAGCACCACCGGCATCTACGCCAACGGATACAGTGGTATCTAATTTAGAAGTATTCGCCCAAGTCCAACCAATGCGTGCGCCAATATGATCGCTAAGCATATGCCTACAAGCCACGCCTAAACGCAACACACTGCGGCGATCGCTTTGCCAAATTGTGGGTCTATTGGCCGCATTGCCACCATCTTGAAATAACATCGTTTGATATTGTGCTTTTAACCAAGCTAAGCCTAAAGTAAACTCAATTTCAGTTTTATCATACACAGGCCAGAAGCCTTTTAAATCGACATGCGGACCTTGCATGCTCACATGCGAAATATAGCTGCTATCCTGAGCAACCGTATTTAAAAAGCCTAATGCGGGCATCGGCGTATTGTAGAAAGAATTTTTATCTTGTTGAAACATATAGTCATAGCCAAGCTCAAAACCCAAATACTTATGCATATATGTACCCAGATAGAAATTAGCATCGGGATAACGATGGCTGAAATGTTTATCCCCAAATCCCGTTTCGAAATTCTGCATGCGCACTTGCATATCAACACCCATGTTTGGCCTAAAGCCCCAATCCTCTAGCTCTGCGCGCAAAGCCATCGGTAATGCCAAGAACAAAATACAAGATAATAAGATTTTTATTTTTTTCATTAAACTAACCCAATGTAAGCAACTTATGGTACATATTTTTTGCTCCATGAGTATACCGCTAATTGGCTTTTAGGAAAATTGGCTCACAAGATCTTCTAGCTCTGTTGAAGCCGCGTTTATAACAGAGCAAAATTTCTGTTGCTCTGCAAAGTTTTTTAACCGTTGGCTCACAACGATGAAATTCTGTTGCTTGAGCCAATCGTGATGATTTGGTGGCACAAGCATTAATAAGTTTTCTAGTGCGGTTAAGCTTGTCATCACAAATAGGGGATATTTATCTTTAAGCTTATAGAGCCTGTCTACATCAGGTTGTTTGGGGCAAAGCCGTTGATATAACTCGAGCTTTTGTATCTTGGCACCACGAGACTGGAGTTGCTCTTGCAGTAATTTTCGCCCCCCCCGTCCCGCCAATAGCAATATTTTTTTATTACAAACCAAACTAGCTTGTAAATTATCTAGCTCTAATAAGCTCTCGCTGCTGATATTTTGGGCTGCGGTAAAGCCTGGCTGAATATTATTTTGCTTTAATACTGCAGTTGTCCCCATTCCCATAGAAATAATTTTGGCAGAATATTTTCTTAATGCTTTTAAACCATTCTCAGGCAAACAGCGTATGCTATTCGGACTAGTTATGATAAATATGTCTGCTTTATGTATTTTTTCAATGTCTACTGCATCTAAAATATTCGAGTAACTTGCTAATATTTCTAAGCAAGGAAATATACTTGATTTTATTTTCAAACTGGTCAGTTTTTGTTGCCAAATTTTGGCATCTATAATAGGTCGTGTAATCACCCAAGTAAAATCTTGCGCTTTCATTTCAGACATTTTCACTCTGGGTGTCCTAATGATTCTATAATCTCTAAAGCGCCCTGATTGATAAGCTGAGCTGCTACCTGCTCTCCCAACTTTTGATAGTCTTGTCCTGGCAGGCTGCTTTTAGCTTCCAACAAAACATCGCTGTTCGGATCGCCAACAAGCCCCCTTAAACTTAATTCACCATTTTGTATCTGAGCAAAACCTGCGATAGAAACCTGGCAACTGCCATTGAGTTTATGATTCATTGCTCGCTCGGCCATCACCGCTTGGGTGGTTTGTCTGTGTTGCAAGCATTCAACTATTTTGTGAATTTTGTGATTATCTTCCACACACACAATCCCAATCGCACCTTGCCCGACGGCTGGCAACATTTCTGCCGGTAAAAAAGTATGTGTGGCTTTGTGTGCAAGTTGTACGCGATTTAAGCCAGCTTGCGCTAAAACAATCGCATCATATTCGCCTGATTCGCATTTTTGCAAGCGTGTTATGATATTGCCACGCAATGATTTGTATTGTAAATCAGGTCGCATTTTTTTCAGTTGCACCATACGGCGTAAACTGGATGTACCAACCACTTGCCCGGGTTCTAATTGCATAATTTGAGCCCCACTTGGACAAATCCAAGCATCAAACGGATTTTCGCGCTCGCAGATTGTGGTCAAAGTTAAGCCCGTGGCGAGGCTTTGTGGTATGTCTTTTGTGGAGTGCACTGCAATATCTGCTTGGTTTGATAATAATGCTTCATCTAGCTCTTTGACAAATAATCCCTTACCTCCGATTTTATATAGTGGCGCAGATAAAAATCGATCGCCACTGGAAGTGATAGGAATAATCTCTATTTTAAGATCTGGGTAAAAGTTGAATAACTTAGACTTGACCCATTCAACCTGCGCTAATGCTAGCTTGCTTTTTCGGGTGGCTATTCTTAAAGGTGATTTTAATGTGGGCTCTAATACAGGCATAGAAATAATCCTAGCAATTTTATTATGTTTTGCCAGGCATTATACTCAGTCTTTACAGTATTTTCGAATTACTTTTCGCAGCTTACTTTCGAGTCATTTGATTATTCATCACTTGTCGAACATGTGCAACATGTCTGCGGCTCACATCTAATGCCTCATCTTCTAACCCACGAAGCCTAATACAAGGCTGACCATTAATATTTTTCTCTAAAGCTTGTATATCATCTAAAGAGATTAAACAATTTCGATGAATTCGTAGGTAACGCTCTCCAAACTCAGCCTCTAACTCTTTGAGTGTATCCTCAATCAATACCTCACCATCTTTATGCCGCACGGTGACATATTTGTGTTCTGCCCGAAAATATAAAATATCATCTACCGGCACCAAAACGATGCCTTTTCGAGTGCGGGAACTAATGTGTGTTCGAGCTTTGGGCGTGCCATCTTCATTTTGGTTCAACGCTTTCCATTGCTTTTTGTTCGGCTTAATCACTTTGCCTAATGCTTCTGTCAAACGTTCCGCTCGTAGTGGTTTCAGCAAATAATCTACCGCATGAACTTTAAAAGCCTCTAGCGCGTATTCATCATATGCTGTTAAGAATATAACAGCCGGTGGTTCGTCCATGTCGACTAAATGCCGAGCAACCTCTAAACCATCCATACCAGGCATACGAATGTCTAGCAATACAATGTCAGGTAATAATTCATCAATTTTACGCAAGGCTTCCTGCCCATTCTCAGCCTCCCCTACCACTTCATGGTCGGGTTGCTCATTGACAATTCTCGCCACTCTTTCTCTTGCTAAGGCTTCGTCATCAACAATTAAAATACGCATAACCTGATCCTTTTATCATATCGTTTCAAAAATTTCCACGTGATTTACATACCACCTTTTATATATGGAAAAGAGATTGTCACCTCATACAGACCATCTAAAGGCGTCACCACTAATTTTGCATGGCTTCCAAATAATAAGTTTAGTCTATGTCTGATGTTTCCCATAGCCATCTGATTACCGTGCGTTTTAACACCCCTTGATTTAGATACAGGGTTTTGGATGCAAATATGTACTATATTTCCCCGCATTTCTCCTTTGACCGATATAGTGCCCCCTTCTGCCAAAGGCTGAATGCCATGATAGACTGAGTTCTCAACCAAAGGTTGTAATGTTAGCATTGGAATGGCAGCATCTTGTGGCACGTCAGATAAATCGACGTCCAATGTGAGCCTGTCTCCTAAACGCAAACCTTCAATACGCAAATAATTTCTACATAATATCCATTCTTCCGATAAGGGCACCATTGAACCAGATTGTTTTAAACTAGCTCTGAACAGCTCTGATAAATCCTCTACTGCTTGCTCTGCCAAATCTGGATCCTTGCGAATTAAGCTGGCAATAATATTCATGCTGTTAAATAAGAAGTGTGGCCGAATTCTAGCTTGTAATGCATCGACCCGAGCCTGACTCTCTAATTCTATGCGCTGCTTCCATTGCTGTTGCACATAAAAATAACGTAGTGCGACTAAACTTAATATGCCAGAAATCACAGTGCATCTAAAAACAAATTGCCCCAAGGTTTCCGGAACACTACCCCATTGGTAGTTGATTCGAATCAAAAAATATTGTGCGCAAACAGCGATAATGATTGTTGTACAAACAATCAAAACATAAGCCGTCACAGCCGCCCACAATAGTTGCAGCCTTGCTAAATATCTTTTAGATAAACATAAAACACCTGCGCTGGCCAAGGCAATCCACTGTACAAATACAGACAATAAACCCAGCTCATCCCACGATTCCGTGAGCTTATCGCCTGTGGCTAAAATCAACATAAAGGCTATCAACTGTGCACCAATAGACAGTACAAAAACAGACTTGACTGAGCAAAAGTTCGATAAGAAAAATTCCCCTTCAACGGCTTTTTTTTCTGATTCTGCTGGGTTTGATTCCATTGGTATCTTAAAACCCTGTAATATTTATGAGTATTCTTAGCATTTTGACCTATATATCCGCTCTAAATAGCTTAAATTATAGAATATGTACTAGTAAGTATAGTTACTATGAACTTATTATGATCTCACTATGCTATATCGCGCTCATTGAAGGCAGCCTTGAATCCACATACCCAGCGCTTGGCATTCCTGTGGGCATATTGCATGCTCCATTGGGTATGACTTTAATATAGGCTCATAGCCTAGTTTTATTAACGCATCTTGTGAGCGCTGAGCTTGTGAAAAAGATACAACTGGATCCATTGTCCCATGAGCTATGAAAATAGGAATAGACAAATTAGCGGTATGTCTTTGCGCCTGTACTCTTTGTGGCACTGGCAAATAACTCGATAAAACACCAACGCCTGCTAAAGTCTCAACATAACGTAGCGCGGTATGTACAGCGACCGCCCCACCTTGAGAAAAACCCATGATGATGATTTTATTCACGGGAATACCTAAGCTTTTCTCTTGTTGGATTAAATCTTGTAATCGTTTTTCAGATTCTTCTATTCCTTTGGCATCTTGTCTTTTCTCAAGATCCATATGTGAGATATCGTACCAAGCTGGCATATGTGCGCCACCATTAATGGTTACCGCCTGAACGGGGGCATGTGGAAAAATAAATCGAGTGCGATGTGTTCTGGATAAATTCAACATGGGTATCACATCTAAAAAGTCATCTCCAGATGCTCCCAACCCATGTAACCAAATGACGCTGCTATTCGCTGTTTGTGGTGGCTCGATAATGATACGCTCTAATAGTGACTGTCCCATGTGCTCCCCTCGCTTTTTCTGACGGGTTAAATTTAGTCGCTAAATTTAACCATAAAATATAATCGTTGTGGTATGATAAACTTTCAAGAATTTAGAAAGTTAACCAATTTTGTCGCTGGAAATTATTGTATGCTGCCTCACTTCTCTAAAATAAAAATATTCTTACAGTGCCTTTTTTTGCTGACAGTATGCTTCTTACAGGGCTGCGGCCAAACCGGTTCGCTTACTTTACCACCAGAAAAAGTACAAACCTATGGATCACTTTAATTTTCAAAAAAATGAGCTCTATGCCGAACACGTCGCCGTTCGAGAAATAGCTCAGGCAGTTGGCACACCTTGCTATATATATTCTATTGAGACACTCAAACGCCATTGGCGAGCATTTTCTGAGGCTTTTCAATCTCGCCCCCATCAAATTTGCTACGCGGTTAAAGCAAATAGTAACTTGGCTGTATTAAATACTTTGGCAAAACTAGGTTCAGGCTTTGACGTCGTTTCTAAAGGCGAGTTAATGCGCGTTATTGCCGCCAAAGGCGATCCTAAAAAAGTGGTCTATTCTGGGGTGGGTAAAAAAAGTGATGAAATTGCTTATGCATTAGAACAAGGCATCTTCTGCTTTAATGTAGAGTCTAAAGAAGAACTGCAAAACATACAAAGAATTGCGCACAACTTGGATAAGCCCGCTTCTATTGCCTTAAGAATTAACCCAGACATTGATGCCAAAAGCCATCCGTATGTTGTTACGGGGTTAAAAGAAAGTAAATTCGGCATTCCCTATCAAGACGCCTTATCTTTGTATCAATTTGCCCAAGCGCAATCACATCTTAATATCATTGGCCTGGATTACCATATTGGCTCTCAGCTAGTAGAGATTTCCCCCTTTATTGCCGCAATAGAAAAAATGAATGATTTAATCAGGATTTTATTGGCTCACAATATACCACTAAAATATCTAGATATAGGTGGTGGGTTGGGTGTTGTTTATAAAAAAGAAACGCCTCCCTTGCCCGATGAGTATGCCGAGGCGATTATAAAACACTGCCCCTTTAAAGAGCTCACTTTTATATTAGAGCCAGGCCGAGCCATCGCCGCCAATGCGGGCATTTTAGTCACCCAAGTTATTTACCTTAAAGAAGGGCAAGAGAAAAACTTTTGTATCGTCGATGCTGCGATGAATGATTTGCTTCGCCCCTCGCTTTACCAAGCCTGGCAGAATATTATTCCTGTTAAGGAGCCTGGTCATATGGATAAAGATATCCAACCTAAAATTTATGATATTGTCGGGCCAGTTTGTGAGAGTGGTGATTTTTTAGGAAAAAATAGATTATTAAGCGTTCAGTCCGGTGATTATTTAGCCGTTCGCTCTGCTGGCGCCTATGGCTTTGTGATGAGTTCAAATTATAATTCTAGGCCACGTGTTTGTGAGGTGATGGTTCATCGCGATCAGTTCCAAGTTGTCAGAAAACGAGAATCTTTAGAAGATCTGTATCATGGTGAATTTTTATGGCAAAATTTATAATATGTTTTAATTTTTAATTTTAAGAATCAGAATCATGAGCCAAAAAATTAGTTTTGTGAAAATGCATGGTCTGGGAAATGACTTTGTTGTCCTGGATAGAATTACACAGTATTTTCCTTTGAATAATCGCCTCTTAAAAAAAATTGGTAATCGCAACTTAGGTATTGGTTGCGATCAAATTTTACTGATCGATCCGCCGATACAAGCCGAACATGATTTTAATTATAGGATTTTTAATGCCAATGGAAAAGAAGTGGAGCAATGTGGCAATGGTGCCAGGTGCTTTGGACGGTATATATATGAAAAAGGACTCTCTGAAAAAAAAATACTGAAAGTGGGATGCTTAAGTGGCCCAATTCAAATCAACATTAGCAACCCAAGTCATATCTCGGCTCAAATGGGTTCCCCCTCATCCCCTACCAAAAACAAATCTTTTAAAGTTAACAAACTTGAAGAGCTCAACTCCGGCCGCTATAAAATTTTGATACAAAAAACACAAAAAGAGGTTCAACTTTTATCTTTAGGCAACCCACACTGTATTATGTCTGTTCCTAGCTTAAAAGAAACCAATGTGACCTCATTGGGGCGCTCATTACAAAAACATCCTTGCTTTCCCCACGGTGTAAATGTGAGCTTTGTTAAGCTTTTGGCCAGAAACCACATCAAGATCAGAGTTTTTGAAAGAGGCGCTGGTGAAACCCAAGCTTGTGGCACCGCCGCAGCGGCTTCTGTTATAGCGGGTATTCAGCGAAAAGAGCTGAATCATTCTGTACAAGTAGATATGCCTGGCGGCAGTTTATCCATTGACTGGGATGAGGCCAATCAGACAGTAAGTATTAGTGGCCCAACAGCCAGTGTGTTTGAGGGCAGCTTCCTACTCTCACAAGAAGTTACGAGTTAATTTTGCTCTGTGAGTTAAGTATTTTTCTATCGCCAAACGCAGGCAAGTTTGCTATCCTTTGTGCATTCTAACTAAGTTATAAAACTATGAAAATACACTTTAGATTTATTTATACTACCCTTTTCGGAGCCTCATTATTCGTTTTGGGATTTTCGCTTTTCATGCAGTATGGAATGGGACTCACGCCTTGCCCTCTTTGTATGCTGGCACGCTTTTTGATTTTATTTCTTGTTATTATTTTTCTGATTGCCGCCTTACATAATCCAGGTAAACGCGGCCAAATAATTTATGCCTTCTCTGCTTTTATTGTGAGCTTACTGGGTATGGTTGTCACCCTACGACACCTTTGGATACTGCAACTCCCACCAGAAAAAGTGCCTGCCTGCACACCTGGACTAGATTATTTGTTGGGCACCCTCCCAGTATTGGAAGCTCTGCTGGTGGTGTTAAATGGCTCGGGTGAATGTGCTCAGTTAGATGGTCAGTTCTTAGGGATTTCACTACCAGGCTGGACGCTGGCAGTCTTTATAGCACTAGCAGTTGGGGCGCTCTTGCCCATCTTCAAACAAAATCCAAAATAGAATAAAAAAAGGGTAGCCAAAAGCTACCCTTTTATGTAATCCTTTACGAAGCTATATATCCATCAGATCAATTGTGCTCCGTGCTTGTTATATCTGCGTCCCTTTATGATCTGCTTAGCTTTGAGAAAATCCTTTTCTCGCCGTCCCTAGCTCTAGCTAGAACATCCTTGTCAATCGGCAATCCCTTGCCTTTTGATGCTGGCAACAAGTCCATGTAAGCCTGCAACGCTACCCACATCATTCCCTGATGTGGGTTAGGTATAATTTAACAAATTTTTGGCTGCTCTCAACCGAGATAAAACACCCCCATTAATAAGTCAGCAAACATATTACAATGCTTAGTAATATTTTTATCCATATTTTTCAATATGTTATACGAAATCTGTTTGTTTGCTACAGAGCTTACCCCACAAGCAAATGGGGGAAGGTTTACAAGATTTTGAGACATGGCTTACAAGCACAATCGAAAGATAGCTATTCTGCAAACAAAACTTGACTATGTCTACTAACAAGCTTTAATTAATGTATGAGGGCAAGATTATGAAGTCCCTTGCTGGTTCGCCCTCCCGTGCCGCTTGGCAATTAATAGAGGAAACCATGCCATGAATAACTTGAAATCACAAAAAGATATCACGCAAGCCCTAAAGCGCTGGCTCAGCTACCGCCAAGATCTAATTATTCAATTTAATAGCTTATGCCACTACCGACCATTTACTGAAAATGCAGAAAGCAGTGAGCTAAAAGCTATACTACTTACCTTTTGCCAAGATCTAATTGATTACGTCTCAATGGGTCAGTTTGAAATTTTTACGTTATTGATGAAGCAAATTGAAGAGATCCCAGGGGGCAACCTACCCTCAGAGGTTCTAATAGAAGAACTCAAACAGACAACTCTAGCGGCTTTGGAATTCAGTGATAAATACTCTACTGCACCAAATCTGGCAACGCTCGACACAGACTTAAGCTATTTGGGCGAAAAAATAGCATGTCGATTTGATTTAGAAGATGATTTGGTCGCCTTTTATCCCCTCAATGTTGATGCAATGAGAGCACGGAATAAAAAAGCGGGGTAATAAAACAGTTACGTTACGACTCTAATAATTTTAGCTTATCTTTAACCCCGTCCCATTTTTTTGCGTCGGGCATAGGCTCGGTATGTACCGTAATCACTGGCCAGTCTCTTGATTTTTTAGCATTTAATTCCAAAAATTGCATTTGAGATTCAGGCAAATCATCCTCAGCCACAATTGCCTCTGCTGGACATTCCGGCTCACAAAGAGCGCAGTCAATGCATTCATCCGGATCGATTACCAAGAAATTGGGCCCTTCGTGAAAACAATCCACAGGACAAACTTCAACACAGTCCGTATATTTACAATTAATACAATTATCAGTTACTACAAAGGTCATATCTGTCTCTAATTGGCCATATTGGTGGAAAAACCGAAAAATTATAACACGCAGACTGAAAGAACCCTAGCCCAAACTTATTCGCCAATGCTATACTGGCCGCGTTCGAGCAATAATCAAGGTTTATTGCAATATTTATATTTTTCAGGAGTCTCAAAAATGCCAAGAGTTAAAAAAGCCACTATTTCTAAATCCATTAAAAAAGTGGCCAAACGTGTAACCAAAATCGCCCAAGATGAAAGCACTGCACTACATCAAACATTGGTCGGCAGCTTGGTCAAACTTGATAAACACTGGAATAAGCAGCTAACCAGCGCAAAAAAACAACTCGACACACAAAAAACACAACTCAAAAAAGCACAAGATAAATTAAAAGATCTTAAAAACAAGCGTGCCGAAAAAGCAAGTATCGCTAAAACCAAAGCAAATAGCACTTCAGCAAAGCAACTTGAAAAAGCAACCATGATGTTTAAAGCCCATCAAGACAAAACCCAAGATATCAAATTACTGGTCAGCCAGTCTCGTGAAAAAACCCAAGTTGCGAAATTAACCCTTAAAAAATATGTCACTTTAAATAAAACGGTTGAAACCTCAGAAAAAGATTGGTTAAAACAAATCAAAGAAACCACAACCGCAACTAAAAAAGTAACTACCAACGCTGTAAAGAAAACAAAATCGGTAGCTGAAAAAGCAACTGTCGCAAAAAAAGAAAAATTAAAACCAGTGAAAGCGGTAAAAACCAAGTCCACGAACAAAACTCAAATCACCAAAGTCGCGGATCAGAAAAGTGCGGTTACAACAAAACCACGTCGTCCTCGCAAAGCCAAAGTCGTAGCCGTTGACACAACCACCTCCGAGCTAGAATTAGACAACAATGCAAAAAACCTTGCTGAACTCAATACTGAGATCTCTGAAGCAATGGATGTTGATATTTCTGAGTTTGATGCTGTAGAGTAATTTAGCCATTACTTTTGCGTTTTTAGGGCTGACACAGAGGTCAGCCCCTACAAAATAGAATTTCTCAGAAAAAACCACCTAAAACAGATTTTTCAGTTCCCAAACTGACGAAAAAAATAACGCTCTATCACTCTCAAAAAGCTAAAAAATGACTCTTTAATCGGGTGCTTACTATATTGAGAAATGGGTTTAGCAAAATACTTTGCCTGGCAAGGTGCCAAACAACTGGCTAATATCCCGGTTAATAATCTATCATCTACAATCAACAATCGACTAGTGGCGATACCGCGTGAAGAAGCTATTTCGATAAGCCCTTCTGGATATGGCTTTTTGGCAACAGACTCAACCCACTGAATCCCGGGGTAATATTTTTGAAAATAGGCTTTACGTAGTGGTTTAGGCTTATTGCTTAAAATGGCGATCCGCTGCTCGCCTAAGTTCATGCTTATTTTTTTCAACCACGCATGGGCTGCCTCAGTCGGCTCACCAGCATCATGGGGAGCCAAAACCCCATCAAAGTCTAAAACCAAAACCGCTACATTTAAATTCTCTAAATCCGAGACTTGTAGCTCATTTAAGCTTTGTATGGCTAGATTTTCTTGAGTGAGATAGCGATTTAGTTTTTTTCGGTGTTGCCAAGATTTTTTCAAAGCATAGATAAATCGACTCATGAATTCAGCACCACATTTCTAGGATTATTTTGCAAGTACCCCTGCACATTAGCAATCGATTCATCAATTAGCCGTTGTCTGGCCTCTAGGGTATTCCAAGCCACATGCGGTGTAATAATCAAGTTAGGTAACGTCTCTTGCAATAAAATATGATCGGAGGATGGGGGTTCTTCAGACAAAACATCTAACCCAGCACCCGCAATTTTTTTTGTGACAAGGGCATGAAGCAGAGCCTGCTCATCAATTATCTTTCCACGTGCAATATTAATAATAATCGCTGCAGACTTCATTTTACTAAATTCATCTGTTGAGAATAAATGGTGTGTTTGTACATTTAGAGGACAGTGTATAGAAATAATATCTGCATTTTCAATGATTTCGGAAAAAGGCACATATCCCGACCGTAACGCAGATAACGGTGTATTTTTTCGTTCTGAAAATAATATTTTCATACCCAGCGCTTGTGCGATATTAGCAACCCCCTGACCTGTCTGACCTCGGCCAATAATGCCCAGTGTCTTTCCGGCGACCTCGCGTGTTGGAAATAAAGACAAACAAAAACCAGTCGCTTGTGACCATTGACCCTGTTGAACTGCCTCATGATAAAAAGGCAACCAACTCATCAGGGAAAAAATAAGAGCCAATGTATGTTGGACAACAGATGCTGTCGCATAACCACTTACATTACAAACTAATATCCCTTTTTGTGCCGCATATTTAACATCAATATTATCAACGCCTGTTGCGGTAACACAAATGCACTTTAAAGTAGTCGCTTTGCTGAGAATGGCTTCATCAAGGATGACTTTATTCACCACAACTATTTCGATATCTTGTATCCGAGCTAGAACTTGCTTTGGTAACGTTTGTTCAAAATATGTCCAACTGGATAAATCTCGCTTCAAAGTATCAAAGCCTGTTCCCATCGGATCAACACTTCCAGAATCTAAAAAAATCCCCTTCAATATGCCTCCTAAAAAGCAAATACAATATCGCAAAATTTAATTAATGCTTGGAAATGCTATTTTTGACGTTGAAAATGAGACATACTCGCCAAGCGCACCATCCATACAAACAAAATTCCCGCAAGCACAAGTGTGCTAAACATTGAAATTGCAAACATTATTCCTGTCATGGTGACTTCCCTTCATGTAATCGCTGCAAATACTAATACTTTACGACTCGACGAATACCCGTCGCTCTCAATAGTTTAAAAAAAGTTTCTCAAAGACGCAACGCTATTTTCAATAATGCTCATGTTTTTTCAAATATATTGTCTTGTGCAAATCCCCCTATAATGCAGAATCGCCACTTTCACCTGTCCGAATGCGAATAACGTCCTCTAATGACTGAACAAATATTTTACCATCACCAATTTTTCCTGTTTGAGCAGACTTCAGTATAACCTCTATAACATGCTCAACCTCAGAGTCCATGACCGCTATTTCAATTTTGGCTTTGGGCAAAAAATCAATCACATACTCTGCGCCCCGGTATAGCTCTGTATGGCCTTTTTGCCGACCAAAGCCCTTAACTTCACTCACCGTAATACCTTGAACATTTAATACCATTAATGCTTCTCTGACTTCATCTAGTTTAAATGGCTTAATAATAGCTGTGATTAATTTCAAAATAATATCCTCTTTTTTGTTTTTCTTTGTTTTTCCTGGTAATCGGGCGTAAAATGTTCATACTACATACAAAGGCAGTTAGCTCAAATGAATAACACCAAAAACGATTTTGTTTCCCATTTTGTCTCTCAATTCATCGACAACGCTCCTTCTGGACTACTTGGAGCAAAAGAAGAATTAACACAATGGGCTCATACATTTGTCTGTGATTGGTTTGCCCAACATGAATTAGTCACTCAGCAAGAGTTCATGGTACAACAAAAAATATTACAGCGGCTACAAACTCAAGTTGAAAAACTAGAATGCCAACTCTCCGAGTCCAAGCAAACCAAAAAAGAAGAAGATTTTATCCACGAGCAAAGTTAATTAATAATTTGTGAAGATAGTAGTTCAAATATATAAAATAACGGTACAATGAGAGCCGCAACTGTCATCAGGGTCAATATTTAACCAACAAACTTAACTGGGCGATTATTGTGCAAGGATTTGAAATACTACTCATTACCTTAGGTGTGGCTGTTGTTATTGTCACCATTTTACGCCGCTTACACCTACCCCCATTACTTGGCTACATTATTGCAGGCGCACTCGTTGGCCCTTATGGACTAGGCTTCCTGGAAGATGGCGAGCAAATGCGCTACATCGCAGAGTTTGGTGTGGTCTTTCTTTTATTTATGATCGGCTTAGAACTCTCGCTCCCTAAATTAATTGCCATGCGCAGACCCCTTCTTGGCTTAGGCGGCATGCAAGTCCTTATTTGCACAGGCCTCGTCATTCTTGTCTCGCAATTTTTAGGATTGCCTTGGCCTGCAACGATTGCCATATCAGGCGCTTTAGCTTTGTCTTCCACGGCAATCGGCACGAAGCAGTTAATAGAACAAGACGAACTACATCAGCCCCATGGTAAGTTAGCCCTTAGTATTTTGCTTTTTCAAGATCTCGCTGCGGTTCCCTTTTTGATTATTATCCCTGCTATGGCAGCGACCAATAATGCCGACGGTTCTATTACCCAAACCCTTTTAATTACCCTAGTAATTGGAAGTGGTATTTTTGTCCTGATGTTAGCGGCCGGTCGCTGGTTATTGCGCCCACTTTTTCACCTGATTGCTAGCTCCCGCTCTTCTGAGCTTTTTATGCTGGCTGCATTACTTATAGTGTTAGGTTCTGCTTTTTTAACCGAGCATTTCGGATTATCTTTATCTTTAGGTGCATTTTTAGCAGGCGTCATGCTAGCCGAAACAGAATATGTACATCAGATAGAATCAGATATTCAGCCTTTTAGAGATATTTTGCTTGGCTTGTTCTTTGTCTCTGTCGGAGTGATGTTTAATCCTAGTGTTATTGTTGAACACTGGCTGTGGGTATCATGCATCGTTGGCTCATTGGTGTTTGGTAAAATCATCATTATCGCGGTACTCGCCAAAATTGCAGGTAGCTCAGGTCATACAGCCATACGAGCCGGGATAGCCCTAGCACAAGGCGGTGAGTTTGGCTTAGTCTTTTTATCTCAAGCCATAGATTTCAAAATTATTGATGTCGATGTCAGTCAACTTGTAATCGCATCCATTGTGCTGAGCATGGCAATCGCACCATTACTCATTAAAAAGAGCGATGTCATCGCAGATGCCATACTAAAACTATTTGGAAAATCCTCAGATGAAGCTGATGCACAACAAGGTTTCCTCAAACAACCTGAGTGCGCAAAAGGCAAAAAAGGCCATATTATTATCTGTGGTTATGGCAGAGTTGGACAAACGCTAGCTCGGTTCTTAGAATATGAAGGTATCAGTTTTGTAGGATTAGATTTAGATCCTGTACGACTCAAAGAAGCCCATACCGCATCTGAACCTGTCTTTTTTGGTGATGGCAATGAAGCCTCTTTAAAAGCCGCAGGCATAGACAAAGCTAGACTCCTTATTACAGCTTTTAACCAACCCAAAATGGCCAAAAAGATTTTAATAACGGCGAGACGACTCAATCCAGATATTCCGATATTAGTTCGTACGGATGATGATGCACACTTAGAATCTCTCACGATTGCAGGCGCAACAGAAGTCGTACCTGACAAACTAGAATCTAGCTTAATGTTAGCTGCTCACATGCTTATTATGCTGGGGCAAAGTCCGCAAAAAGCCCAACAGCAAATATATCAGGTAAAATCAAATCGCTATAAAATGCTTCGTTCGTTTTATGAGGGTGAAGATTTTGGCCACTTAGAAGACCAGGCTAAAGAGAAAAAATCTTTGCATGCCGTGGAATTAACCGCTGGTGCTTACGCCATTGGCCAAACCATTAGTGAAATTATTACTAAAAAAGGCCATATTCAAGTTGCTTCTTTTTCTAGAAATGGGTACAAGTGTGAAACACCATCAGATAATACATTATTGATGGCAGGCGATATCCTTGTGATAGAAGGTAACCAAGAAGAAATCTACTTGGCAGAAGAAAAATTATTACAAGGATAATCTGATTAGGCGTAATTTATTACGCCTCCTGTGTTTAGAAGAATTACCAGGAGATTACCGAAGTGTCTGTTGCAGTTGTATATTCAAGGGGCTCGGCTGGGCTCCATGCGCCTCTTGTCCATGTTGAAGCCCATCTTTCCCCAGGTTTACCGCAATTTGCGATTGTTGGTTTACCAGAAACTGCGGTCAAAGAAAGCAAAGATCGTGTTCGCAGTGCAATATTACAAGCCGGGTGCAAATTCCCCCGAAAACGTATCACCATAAATCTTGCGCCTGCCGATCTCCCCAAAGAAGGGGGTCGTTTTGACTTGCCTATCGCCATTAGTATTTTACTCGCATCCGAACAAATACATTGTCCCAATATTCATCAATATGAATTTGCGGGAGAATTGGCACTTGGCGGAGGACTTCGCCGTACACATGGCATTTTGCCATTTGCACTGGCCACCCAGCGAGATGGGCGTGAACTCATTGTCGCCTCACCCAATGCCAATGAGGCCGCCTTGGTTGATAACTTAAATGTATACAGCATGGAAAATTTAATTGCTGTTTGTCAGCACATTTGTGGGCACGACGTCATTGCGCCTACATCTAGTAGCCAACCTACCTTAGAAATACAAGACATTAATGCGCCTTGTTTATCTGAAGTGTCTGGACAACAACATGCTAAGCGCGCTTTAGAAGTGGCTGCCGCCGGTCACCATAGCTTAATTATGATAGGGCCTCCTGGCACAGGCAAAACCATGTTGGCCAGTCGCTTTAGTACACTTTTGCCGCCCCTCACTGCAAAAGAAGCCATTGAAGTGGCCGCCATTAGATCTATTAGTCGCGGTGGCTTCGATAATGACCATTTTAAAAAACGCCCTTTTAGACGCCCGCATCACACAGCATCCCCTGTTTCTTTGGTCGGTGGAGGGCGTCATCCTAAGCCAGGCGAAATATCCTTGGCTCATTTGGGTATATTGTTTTTAGATGAATTACCAGAATTTGACCGCAAAGTACTGGAAGTTTTACGTGAACCTTTAGAATCTGGCGTAGTGCACCTGTCTCGTGCACAAGGCCAAGCAGAGTATCCTGCTCGATGTTTATTAGTCGCTGCAATGAACCCTTGTCCTTGTGGGTATCTGGGCGATACTTTAAGAGTGTGCTCATGCTCCGAAGAACAAGTGAAGCGCTATAGACACAAAATATCAGGACCATTATTAGATCGCATAGACTTACACCTAGAAGTTCCCCGCCTCGCCAAAGGTCAGTTAAGCCAAACAACAGAAGAAGAGTCTAGTGCAACGGTACGAAAAAGAGTGATACACGCGCGAAACAAACAACTCCAAAGAACCGAATATACTAACGCACTTTATGGCCCCAAAGATATTAAGAAATTCTGCAAACTTGAACCCAGCAGTCAAAAATTGCTTGATACGGCAATGGAAAAGCTGGGGCTCTCTGCCAGAGCATATCACCGCATACTAAAAGTCGCTCGTACCATTGCGGATTTAGAAAACGAAGAAAATATCCAAACGCCATATATCGCAGAAGCCATTCAATTTAGAACTTTGGATCGAAATCAGGCAGGGCGGTAATGTGTGCGGGTTTATTCAGAAAACTTAATTGTAATAAGTTGAAGTATTTAACTTGGTAGATTATTCGTAAACTTCCAGTAAATGATTAGTTACCGCAATCTCACTAGTCTTTACTAAAATACCTTAGCGCCTATTTTCAACAAACTGGGGGGGGGGGGGGGGGGGGGGGGGGGGGGGGGGGGGGGGGGGGGGGGG
>CAZWHY010000014.1:0-67649 GCA_964633725.1 Uncultured Candidatus Berkiella sp. | reverse complement strand
AGAGCAAGAAAGGCTTGCTGCGGAACACAGAGAAGCAGAGCAAGAAAGGCTTGCTGCGGAACACAGAGAAGCAGAGCAAGAAAGGCTTGCTGCGGAACACAGAGAAGCAGAACAACAAAGGCTTACCGCAGAGCGCAGAACCGAGCAGAAAAAAGCAGAAGATGACCTCAAGAAAAGGGCATTAGTCTACTATAGACGCCAAAATTTGGTTGCGCTTAGTATTTGTACTCTTTCATCAATTGCTGTTATATATGCTACCGGATTTTTAATATTGCCATGTATTGTATCAGCGGTAATTTATTTTTCGTGGATGATTCGAGCAAACAAAGTTATTAGAGAACAATATGGGTGTGAGATAGTTCAGGAAAATATTGATGAGAAGTTGCGACGAGAGTTTCAAGAGGCTAGAGAAGCAATGAAACCGAACACTCATATAACGCCTGCATTTCGAATGTTTTCACAAACTACCCCTCGGAGAGACACAAAAGAGGCTATTGTGTGTGGAGAAGATTTTCCGCATGAAGTTCAAGGGCAAAAACCCCCCTCGGTTTGACCCCTTAATTATGTGTACTTTCTAAAGCTCACGTTTTCCATATTTTTGTTAAAAAACCATACCGGAATTAAAACCAAAATTCATTAGGCCTTGGTCTTTTCGCCTTTTTTCTTGACTGTGTTTTTCTTCGTTGATTTTTCAATTTGATTGAGCAGAGTGACCAAAGATCGGGCAACGGCATGAGCCAGATTAACAGGGACAGCGTTGCCAATTTGTTTATATTGTGACGTAAGTGGTCCACAAAATACCCAGTCATCTGGAAAAGTTTGAATTCGAGCGTACTCTCTTACTGTTAGTGGACGAGTTTCTTCCGGGTGACATCTTTCTGTTTGTTTTTGTGCTGGGGAGCAAGTAAGGGTAAGGCTTGGTTCTTCCCACGATAGTCGACGAGCCATGCCTGTTTTTCCGCCTCCGAGAAAATAGCTTTTTTTCATATATTCTCGTTGTATTTTGTCTGGCAAATCTCGCCAATACCCACCTTGTGGTATTAGTGAGAGGATTTCACTTTTTCGGCTAGGGTATTTTTGCCCCTCAGAGAGTGGTACATCAGTTTTGTAAAGTTCGCCGGCTTTTAATGCATCTTTAACTGTCATGATTCTTGTATAGGGAGATGGCCAGCTAAATTGTGATAAGGAAGCTAGATCTTTTCTAATGGCCACCAGCAATAGCCTTTCACGTTTTTGGGGCACTTGATAAAAAACAGCTTTTAATACTCTGGGTTCAACTAATTCATAACCCAGTTCATCTATAACATTACAAATAGCATCGAGTGTCCTTCCGTCATCATGAGCGAGTAGTCCCCTGACATTCTCTGCAATAATAACTTTAGGTCTGGTTTCTTTGACAGCCCTGGCATATTCAAAAAACAAGGTGCCTCGAATATCTTCAAATCCTAGTTTTTTACCAGCGAAAGAGAATGCTTGGCATGGAAACCCACCAGATAAAATATCAATTTTATTTTTGTATTCGGAAAAATCAATATTGGCGATGTCCCCTTCAACGACATTCCACTTTGGTCGATTCTTGCGCAGGGTGTTGCATGCATGTTTATCAATTTCATTGAGAAGCACGGATTTAAATCCTGCTTTTTCCATTCCGATGGCTAGTCCACCAGCTCCTGCAAATAATTCAATGAGTTTATACTTGCGAGACGGCTTAACTTTTATTTCTTTTGCCCAGTTGCTATTAAAAAGTTGCTGAGCTTGTTCAAACTGTTGAAGCTGAGAATGATGGTATACGCGGTAATTATTTTCAGGGTGTCGCTGGGGTACCAGCTTCCCATTTTTGTCCCATCTCCTTAATGTTTCTTTAGAAATACCCAGAATATCTGCTACTTGTGCGACACTATAATATTTAGGAAACATGCATACCCCAAAAGCTAAAAAGATTGATCATGGTTATACTTTATGAGGTAATACGCTTATTGTAAACCTTATTCATGGTTACTTAAATAGGCCATAGTAAAATATTTTGAGAATTCTGCTTTATCATATATTTCAAAGTTTGTATTGTTATATTCATTTCTGAAAATATCCTCAATGACAGTGGGTAATACATTATAGAAATTCATTAAAGCATTTTCTTCTCCTGTAGCCAAAGCATAAAAACTAGCGCCATCAATTATCTTAATATTTTGGTTTTCTTGGCATTTTTCACCTGTAGAATTATCTGACGGGGTAAACGGTTCACAAAATCTACCTGGTTTTTTAGGTATGATATTTACAAAAAATGCAGTGTATCCGTAATATGCACTTTTTTTAGGCATAATAAGTTCTTTAAGTGTTCTATATTGATCTGATAGTTTTCCACCGGTCACAGTGTTGTATTTGTTTTTGATCTCAGCAATGATTTTTTGATCGGCGCACTCTAAGTCAATCATATCATTTGAATTTTTCCAACCTTGGATATTACCTAGAATGTTTTGATGTAGGCATCCAACATGATTTTGTAATATTTTTTGGCATTGCCTAATTGTTTCCGATTTTTTCCACATATCGTGATTGAGGTCGAATGCAGCAACTTCAAACAATGCTCCAAAAGGGTCAATGACATTTTTATTGAAATCTTTTTCTGCTTCATGCTTTCTTTTTCTGCCCTTATCTAAGACATACTTTATATGGGAGATTAAATTTTCGTCTGAAATATAACTTAAATAGCTCATACTATATTTTATCCATTAACTTACTTAAAATTGTATTCGAGGGATCCTTTTGGCTTGGTGCATTGTGCCAATACTTATCTGTTAATTCAATTATTGTGTTTTAGTCTTATAATAAAATTTTGTCCTTGATCTTAACCGCCAATTATTTGACGATTAATTTCATATTTACCAGTATTTTAAAGCTTTAAGTCATAGAAATCCTAGTACTAACTCAACTACTAGATAAAGTTACTCTACATGGTTTGACAAAAATGCTAGACGGAGTTATATCTATATTGTGTTTATTCAACTAACACGTTTTTTAAAATAAATGGGGTAACATATGAAAAAGTTAGGAACAGTAATTTGTATGAGTACAGCACTCATGGCATCAAGTGCCGCAAATGCTGCATGGGAATGGAATTGGTTAGTGGGCGCTTCTGCTGGTTATGCAGATAGAAGTGGTGACTTATCAATGGGTATGACAGACTCAGCAGCTGCTGCTGTACCATTTGGTGTGACAGAAGTTGTCAAAACACATAATGACTCTGGTTTTGTCTGGGGATTATTAGGTGGTTTGCAAGCACATTGTAATGGTTGGGTATTTGGTGGCGAGCTCAATGTAGATTGGCGTGATATTGATGATACGCGTAATTTTGCATTTACATCAGCTTCAGCTAATGCCAATAGCACGTCAGCACGCTTTGATCGAGGCGCAGTGGTAGGTCTTAGTGGCCGAGCAGGCTATGAGTTTTTGCCTTATTTCATGCCTTATGTTCGTCTTGGTGTAGAAACCAGCAAAGATGAGCTAACAGTAGCTGGTACAGACGCAACGCCTTTAACGTATGGTGCAACAAACAGTAAAAGAAATTATCGCTTAGTTGCTGGTTTGGGTGCTGAAATTCCTATACCGAGTGTACATGGTTTAAGCCTTAGAATGGAATATAATTATATATCCAAAGGCAATAACTCTATTACAATGAGTAGCACAGGCAGTGACGCTGCGACATTAGTCACAGCAAGGATGAATCCAAGAACCAATATGGGTAAGGCTTCTCTTATTTATAATTTTCTATAATTAATTTCCTATAATAATAATCACGAACACCCCAAATATTTACAGAGTGCTTAATGAAAAAAGAGTGCTCTGTTTTGTATTTGCGCCCAATAAGTCAGTCGACTTGTTTGTGTAGTTCAACTTCAATTTATACCGTATTAATGTTAAAGTTCGCATCCATTTAATGACAACCATACTTGAAATATCAATATGTATGCGTTATTCGGAGTATTATGAAGTTTCAGCGATTCAAGTTTTTATCTATTTTAAGTCTAAGCGTTATTCTAATATCTTTGCTGTTGAGCCTTGGGGCAATGAATCAAAGCCAGGCGTTCAGTTCCCAGTCTAATCTTCAATCTAGCGCCCAAAATCAACCCAAAATTCAACACAGCATTACTCGGCATAATACGTCTCCCTTGTATCAAAATTTATCTAAAACCTCTAATTTAAACCCAAAAGTTTTAGAATTAGCGCTGAAAGCGCATAAAAATGCGAAAAGTAAAGGCATTACCCGTAGCAATCTTATAACGGTGATAGATTACTCTTTGCCTTCTACAAAGAAGCGGTTGTGGGTTTTTGATTTAGTGCAAAAAAAGGTGGTTTACCATACCCATGTGGCTCATGGTAGTGGAAGTGGAGCCAATTATGCGAGATCGTTCTCTAATAAACCTAATAGCCATCAAAGTAGTGTTGGCTTATTCTTAACCGGTACAACGTATCATGGTAAGCATGGGCGCTCATTGAATTTGCATGGTTTGGAAAGCGGAATCAATAGTAATGCCTATAATAGACGGATAGTTATACATTCAGCTAACTATGTGGGCGATCATATGATCAAAAATCAGGGTCGTTTAGGACGTAGTCATGGTTGTCCCGCACTAAGTCCCAAAATGGCAGCGCCCATTATTAATAAAATTAAAAATGGCGTATTGTTATTCTCGTATTATCCGGAGCCATATTGGTTGGGGCATTCTAGCTTTTTGTAGGCTTAATAAAATACTTATATTTCATTGGGTCTTCTTTTCTTTTTATCGTTGAGCCAAGAATGTGCTAGTTTATGCTCAAATAAGAGATCTCCACAGTGAATGTGGTCTTCTCCCAAACCATCATGCACCAGTTTTGAGTCATAACCAAACATAATATCGTCCACTTCAAGTGTTTTGTTATGTTGTTGGTTATATTGTTGTAAAAATACTTGTCGTGCAATCTCAATAGGAGCAACACCTAAGTTACCTGTTTGTAATTCTTTTAGCTTTTTCACAAAACTGAATTCTCCTTTCTTTTCATAATGACTTTGGCCATATCTTCTTTGATCGGTTGCCGAAGGAAAAAACCCTGTTTTATCTTTATATTGATGTGGTAGGGTTCCTATTTGTTGAGTTTGATAATGTAGTAGCCATAACTCCAATGCTTTGTCCAAAATCGGGTGATTTTTGGCACTTTGTAACATATCATTTCTACTCGAATAAAGTTCGCCAAATCCGTATTGTAGGGATACTTTCCTAATCAGCTGCTTAAAACCCAATTCATTTTCAAATTGCCCTATAGTAGTATTTTCATTTTGTTCCTTAGGGTTAAAAGCGAGCTCAATGTCTAAATCTAAATAAATGCCACCATGCTGTTTTAATATCAAAATCCGTAGTAAGTCGCTAGCAGCTGCAAAATTATGGAAACCACTCATCTCTTGATTTATAAAGCTTTCCATAATATTTGCTTTTTCCATACCCAGATCTTGCTGCATTTGAGGATATAAAGTTTGTATATCTACTAAGTTGACATACTGTTTGGCTGCATTGGGCAAATGATTAAATATAGCTTCCTGTTTTGATGGGTTGTCTGTCCAAAGGCGTATTTCAAAATTATTTTTTTGTGCCACAGGCAATAGTTTTGATAAATTGTGGGTTAAATCTTCAGGCAGAGTATTACCAAGCCATATAACATTGAAAATTTTAGGAACGGAGCTATCTTGTACTATCAATTCCTCTTCAGCGTATGTAACACTATCTCCCCAATAGTCATAAAGTAACTTATTAGTACTCTGATATATAGGCAGGTTTAAGTATTCATATGACTGGTAATGAATTTTTGCAATAAAATCCATGTCATTTTTTAGATCGTTTAATTGTAGTAGTGCAATAATGATTTTATCTATATGTGTTGCTTCACATCCATAATGTTCTCTTTCAATATCTTGGCCTTGGCTGGACAATAAAGAATCTATAATATTTTTAATTTCGCTTAAGTCTTCAGGGTTGGGTTCACGTGGCTGAGTGTTATGTTGTGTAATCAATTCATTGAGCGCTTCAAGATTAATTGAATTTGGTTCTTGCTGTAGTTCGAATAATTGAATTATCTCTTTAAGATATGCCATAATATTCCTCAACCATTATTTTATTTCTGTAGAAGACAGGCTCTGGTTGTTCAGAATCAGTATCAATCCATCAATCCATCAATCCATCAATCGATCCATCGCGTTTAAAATATATTTATTTTTAGGGCTGATAACCAACGCTTGATTCCATATGGCTTTCGCTGCTTTATAATTATTCATTTTCCATAACACTTCACCCAAATGTGCTGCGATTTCTGGATCAGGCACTATTTTTGAGGCTTGTTGTAATGACGTGAGCGCTCGATCCATCTTGCCCATTTTGTACTCTAACCAACCCATGCTATCTAAGATCGTAGGATTATTAGGGGATAGCTTTAAGGCTCTGCTTAAGTGCTCATAAGCTTCATCATATCTTTTGGTATGATTGGTTAGTAAATAACCCAGCGCATTGAGGGCATCCACATGATTAGGATGCTGAGTTAAAATATGTCTTAGATCAGATTCTGCTAATTCTAGTTGATTTGATTCACTGGCTAGTAAGCTTCTGGAATATCGGATTTCAATATCATAAGGCACTAATTTAACCGCGGTGTTTAATTTGTCTAAAGCTTGCTCGGTTTTTCCAGCTTTATTTAAAATTTCAATTTCAGTAATAATTAAACGTTTTTTATCATCTGCATTTTGACTTTGTGCCCTAGACAAAACAGTTAAGGCATCGTCATATTGTTTTTTATCAGAGAGTAAAACACTAGCTCTGATTTGTGATAATACATGAAATGGTCCTGTGAGCACTTGTTGGAACCACTCGATAGCTTCATCTGGGTTTTGTTCGATTTCAGCAATTCGAGCTAAAAAATAATGCGCAATATCTTTGCTATCAGAATTTTTTTTAAGTTTTTTTAGTAGTTCTTTGGATTCTGGGTACCACTCAGCCTGCATAGCAAATTTGGCTAACTGTAAGTTTTCAGAAGGTTTTAGTTTAAAATTTTCAATAATATTTTGCAAAACTTTTTTGCCTTCGACATGAAACTGCTGATTGGCTAGAAATTGCAAATAATAGCTTTTGATATCTAGCCTATCAGTGCGCTTAGCCATTTTATCCAAAAAAGATTTTGCTTTGGGAATTTGCTTTAAGGCAACTAAATTTTTAGTGTAAAGCTGAATGCTATTAATGCCATTGGGATTTTTGTGTAATGCCTTTTGGCTATATACTAGAGCCTGCTTAGGCTTGCCATTGGAAAGCAAAATCTCGCCTAATGTTAGTTCTGCAGCATAGCTGGATTTTTTGTCAGTCAAAATATCCAAAGCTTTCACTAACTCTGCGCGTTCTTCTTTGTCAGGTAACTGTTGATATAGTAATAGGAAGTGTTGATGTGCTTGTTTTGGATTAATTGTTTGAAGTTGCTCTAGAAAAGGGACAGCCTTATCGGCTTGTAGTAATCTTAGGTAAATTGCTGCCATTGTGATTTGGGCTTCTAAGTTATTTTTGTCGAGTTTTGCCCATAATTTGCCAGGCTCTAAAGCAATTTCTAGAGATGCAGTGCTTAAAGCTATCTCAGTTGCTCTTTTTGCGACATTTGGATCTTGGGTTTGCTTCGCTGCAGCGATATAATTTGCTAGCGCTATTTCTGGCAGAGTTCTTTTGATAGCCAACTCAGCAGCCAGTAGCTGATAAAGACTTTCTGCTGGTATGGGTCTGTGGTTGGTTATTTGCTTGCTGTGATTAATTGCAGGCGCATTAGGTGCAGCTATGGCTGTCCAGGATGTCAAAAACAATATAGATAAAGATGCGACTGCCTGTTTCATGAGATATCCTTAAAACTTAGCACTTCCATTGGGGGGTGCTTATGTGTCGTTTAACTAAGTCTTGCATTACTTAATCGGCACGAAAGCAGAAAAACGTAAGAAAAATTTAATAATTAAACCCAGAGGAGCTTGTGTGCTTGTTGCGATTGGAGTCAGTCATAAAACCGCGCCAATAGAAATTCGCGAAAAATTGGCGTTTTTTCCAGATGTGAGAAATCAGGCATTGACTGATTTGGTTGCGCGGACGGCGTTAGAAGAAGCTGTGTTGTTATCTACTTGTAACCGCACGGAAATTTATGGCAGAGTCAAAGCGCAAGATTTTCAGATTCAAAGATATCAACCAAGTGAGATATTAAAATGGTGGCAGGAATTTCATCCCGTTGCTCAATCGTTGGATACAAATGCATATTATCATTTGTCAGGTAATTTGGTTGTGAAACACTTGATGCGCTTGGCTTGTGGGTTAGATTCATTGGCGTTAGGAGAAACGCAGATACTAGGGCAGTTAAAACAAGCATACCAACATTCAAAGCAACAAGGCGCAATGGGGCGCGTTTTATCGCAAACGTTTGAAGCGAGTTTTTCTGTTGCTAAAAAAGTTCGAACTCAAACAGAAATTTCCAAGCATCCAACGTCTATTTCTTATTTGTCTGTATTAATGGCTAAACGCATTTTTTCTGATTTGAGTACTGCTCGTGTTTTATTGTTGGGTGCTGGGGAAAATATCCGAGATTTAATTCCGCACTTAAAAACGCAGCAAATCAAAAATATTATGATTACCAACAGAACGTATGATAAAGCGTGTAAGTTGGCAAAAGAATTTAATATGCAGTCTAGACCATTGTCTGAATTAAAAGATTGTATTTCCCAAGCAGATATTATTATAACCTCAACCTACAGTGAAGAGCGTTTGATTGATTATGAATTGGTTAAACAATCTTTAAAAGGTCAAAAGCACAGACCCATATTAATGCTAGATTTGGGGGTGCCTAGAGATATTCATGAAGATGTAAAGCGACATAACAATGTGTACTTGTATACGATTGACGATCTCACTGCCATTGCGGACGAAAATAAAACCTCTAGGAAAAAAGCAGCCGAAGAAGCAGAAAAATTAATAGCTTATGAATCTTGTGCTTTTGCCGCTAAGTTACATGCCAATAATCATAACCATATAATATTGAACATGCGAGAAAAAGCTGAGATTAAAAAACAAAATGCTATAATCCAAGCTAAAAAGCAATTGCGAAATGGTCAATCACCCGAAAAAGTGATTGAAAATTTAGCTTATACATTAACCAACCAGTTATTACATGAACCCACCGTCAAGATAAGACAGGCTTTGGTCAGTCAAGACGAAGCGATGATCAAGATATTTAAACAAATTTTTGGTGAAAAATAAATTATGAAGCAGTCTATTCAATTAAAGCTTGAAACTTTACTTGATCGGCATGAGGAAGTGAGTGCACTTTTATCTGATGCCGATATCATTCAAAATCAGAATAAATTTAGAGATTTATCTAAAGAATATAGTGAAATGATGCCATTGGTCGATGCCTTTAAAGCGTACAGACACGCGCAAAGTGCTTTGGTGTCTGCAAAATCTATGCTGGCAGAAGAATCTGACCCTGAATTAAAAGAAATGGCTGAAGAAGAAATCACAGCGTTACAAAAAGACTTAGGTAATATAGAGAGCCAATTGCAAGTATTGCTTTTGCCTAGGGATCCAGATGATAGCAAGAATGTATATTTAGAAATTCGAGCAGGCACTGGGGGCAATGAGGCGGCTATATTTACGGGTGATTTATTCAGAATGTACAGTCGATATGCAGAGAATAAAGGCTGGAAAGTAGAAATATTAAGCCAAAATATATCAGAAACAGGTGGCTATAAAGAAATTATTGCGCGTATCATCGGTCAAGAAGTTTATAGTACATTAAAATTTGAATCGGGTGCTCACCGGGTTCAGCGTGTACCGGTGACAGAATCACAAGGGCGAATTCATACTTCTGCCTGTACGGTGGCTGTGATGCCAGAGGCCGAAGAGGTGGAAGGGGTGGAAGTATCCACGCAAGACTTGCGGATTGATACGTATAGGGCATCGGGCGCAGGTGGACAGCATGTCAACAAAACAGACTCTGCGGTTCGCCTTACGCACTTACCGTCTGGTATCGTTGTGGAATGCCAAGATGAGCGCTCTCAGCACAAAAATAAAGCCAAAGCCATGGCTTTATTAAAAACCAAATTGCTTAATGTGGAAAAAGAAGCACAAGAAAAAGAATTATCCTCAACGCGTAAATCTTTGGTGGGGTCAGGCGATCGCTCGGAACGGATTCGTACTTATAATTATCCTCAAGGTCGCATTACCGATCATAGAATTAATCTCACGTTATATAAATTACAAGAAATTATGGATGGTCAGGTTGATGAAGTGATTATACCATTACGAGAAGAGCATCAAGCAGACTTGCTGGCGCAAGTAGCGGACTAAAATTATCATGGCAACGATTGTTGAGAGTCTCAATTGGGGGCAAAAAATACTAGAGACAGGTAATATACCGCAAGCCAATATTGATGCCTGTGTTTTACTGTGCCATGTTCTGGATGTTGAGAGAAGCCATTTATTCACATGGCCTGAAAAAGAGGTTAGTTCTCCAGAACAAGATCAGTTTCAAGAATTAATCCAGTTGCGAGCAACTGGAAAGCCTATTGCTTATATTATCGGCTGGCAAGAGTTTTGGTCTATGCCTTTTAAAGTAACAGAGCATACTTTAATTCCCAGAGCAGATACGGAGATATTAGTTGAGATTGTATTAAATCAATTAGCTGATATAAATACAAAAAAACATATCTTAGAGTTAGGGACAGGCACAGGCGCGATTGCGTGTGCTCTGGTTTCAGAACGACCTAATTGGCATATTCAGGCAGTTGATATTTGTGACTCAGCGCTAAAAATCGCACAATATAATGCTCAACAATTGGGTTTTGTGAATAATATTCAATATTTACAAAGCAATTGGTTTGAAAGAATAGCAAATCAAAAGTTTGATGCCATCGTGAGTAATCCCCCCTATGTAGAATCAAATTCAGTACATTTATCTGAGGGCACTCGTTTTGAGCCCCAATCAGCATTGACTTCAGGCAAAGATGGGTTAGACGATATTCGTATTATTATTGCTCAAGCGAGAGCTTACTTAAACCCGAATGGCATTTTATTTTTAGAACATGGATTTGAGCAATCAGAATCAGTTAGAGAAATCTTTGATCAACACGGCTATAAAAACATCCAGAATATTAAAGATTACGCTGGGTGTCCTAGGGTGAGTTTTGCTTTTGTGAGTTGAAAGTAATCTGTTTAAATATTTATATATACTTGGCTAATTATGTAATTAATTTTTTTAGTGACGAGGTACAAAAATGGACAAGCCATTTTCACCAGCGTGTGAACGCAATCAAGATGCTATTCTTAAAATATTACAAACTGAGTTAATTCATGTAAACAAAATTTTAGAAATTGGTTCTGGGACTGGTCAGCATGCCGTTTATTTTGCAAAAACCTTAGATTATTTGATTTGGCAGACCAGTGATAGGGTGGAAAATCATCCTGGCATTAATTTATGGTTAGATGAAGTAAACCATTCAAATATTCTGAAACCCATTGCATTTGATGTGAATATTGATGAACTAAATAGCAATGATTTTGATGCTGTGTTTACAGCAAATACGTTTCATATTATGTCATGGACAGAAGTATGTTTATGTATTCAAAAAATAGGGGATACTCTCATGCAAGGGGGGAAATTAATTGTTTATGGTCCTTTTAATTTTGATGGGCAATATACATCGCCTAGTAATCAGGAGTTTGATGAGTACTTAAGAGCTCGGAACAGTAAAATGGGTATTAGAAATTTTGAAGCGATTCAAGAGCAGTGCCAATTGGTTAATCTTGTCTTTCTAAAATCCTACTCAATGCCGGCAAATAATATGATTCTGGTTTTTTCAAAGAAATAAGTTTGTCAATCTATTTTGCACATTTCCCTGGACACTATTGCCTCACTGGGCGGAAATTAAAATAGTAATAGAATCAGAACATATAGATTGCTGTTAATGCCGTTGTATTTTCAGTGTGTTTTTGAAATTTGCCAGTATTAGGTAGCTTTGCGTTATACTCAATTTTATAACTAAGCTTGAAAGATACAGCATCAAATGCTTTAGCTTTTAGTGCAACCGTTGATTTTGTTTTTTGAATGCCTTTACCGTAATCAAAACCAAAGTCTTCGGATAACTCGGTTGTTTGGTTGATTGCATAAGCCAACTCTGTACCCAAGTGACCAACAATTGTATCTTGGTGAGAACGACTACCGTTTAAACTTGTTGAGCGCCTGTGACTGCCACCCGGCCCAGCTTCTAAGTGCCATTTTAATGTATCATTATTAAATATTCTTTTTCCAACTCCTAAAGACTCGTTTACCTCGTAATCAAAAGCAGAAAATCTGTCTTTTTGGCCTTCCAGTTCTCCATATAAATAATTAGTTTCAGAGAAATTATATTTAGTATTATTTTTTAGGCCGTATCTTTCAGATGTTTTATTTTTTTCTCTGGTTAACCGATCTTTAGATAAATCAATTAGAGATTCAACGGAAAACTTGTTACTAAAAGTTAACCCGCTAAATTTATTTGTATAGCGAGAATCAAAATGAGAATTTTGCTTAACACCACTATTAAGCATTAAGCCTAACTCAATCTCATTGCTCCAGGCTGAATTATTCGCTAGTATTGAGGTGGAATGTAACAATATCAAGGTTAATATGATTTTTTTCATAAAGCTCTACTAATTGTTTGTAATAAACTTAACTATAAATATACTTCAGTCGAAGTATAACAAGTTTGAAGAAAATTACACTTATGTAGCTGCTCCCTATGTAATATTTAAGCATGCATAATTGAGACTTAAAATTATAGTCATACTGGCAGTGTTGCATTAAATTGAACAAAACCCCGGCAAATCCCAAAGAGCCGAAAGTATCTGGCATTAAAACTCAAAAGGCTTTTTATCCTGGCAAATATTTTGTAAATATTGCCACTCAGCGTGTGAACGCAATCAAGATGCTATTCTTAAAATATTACAAACTGAGTTAATTAATGTAAAACAGATTTTAGAAATCGGCTCTGGGACTGGTCTGCATGCCGTTTATTTTGCAAAAAACTTAGATTATTTGATTTGGCAAACTAGTGATAGGGTGGAGAATCATCCTGGCATTAATTTATGGTTAAATGAAGCAAGCCATTCAAATATTCTGAAACCCATTGCATTTGATGTAAATATTGATGCGCTAAATAGCAATGATTTTGATGCTGTGTTTACAGCAAATACGTTTCATATTGTGTCATGGACAGAAGTGTGTTTGTGTATTCAAAAAATAGGGGATACTCTCATGCAAGGGGGGAAATTAATTATTTACGGTCCTTTTAATTTTGATGGAAAATACACATCGCCTAGTAATCGGGTGTTTGATGAGTACTTAAAAGCTCGGAACAGTAAAATGGGTATTAGAAACTTTGAAGCGATTCAAGAGCAGTGCCAATTGGTTAATCTTGTATTTCTAAAATCCTATTCAATGCCGGCAAATAATATGATTCTAGTTTTTTCAAAGGAATAAGTTTGTCAATCTATTTTTTAAAATAATCCTGCAGGTATTCTCAAATATAAATTAAAATGGGTTGGCTCTCTGAACAAATATTTCCAATGGACTTTGTTAAGGAAAGTTTTTACAATGCTTTGTATATTTACTCTAAATTTAAAAAGCAGGGATCATGGCTGGGAAAAAATCGACTTTAAACAAAAGAACCCATTCTAAAGGTGAACGTAGACGTGATATAGCTGAAGAGATTAAATATGGCTCAGAATATTTTCATGATGTAGATGAGGTAGATGAGGTAGATGAAGTAGATGATAGATCTCGTCAATACGACCAAAACGGAGTGGATCAATTTGGTTATACAATTAAGGGATTATATTCTGGACATTATAGTGAATATCTTGTTCGTAGGATTGAGAATGATGAATTTTGTTATAATAAGAAGGGTATTAATTGTCTAGGTTTTGATGTGGATGGTTGCCACGTAGATCATAGACGCCGCTTTAAGAAACGTTTTTTTAGATTTAATAAGCATGGAATTGACGAAGATGGCTTTGATGTAAAAGGATTTGATGAAGAAGGATTTCATAGGAATGGATTCAACAAAGAGGGGCTTGATAAGCTGGGGATTCAGAAAAGATTTTTTGATAAGAACGGTTTTAATAGAAAGGGTTTTAATAGGGATGGTTTTAATAGGAGTGGTTTTAATAGGGAGGGTTTTAATAAAAAAGGTTTTAATGGGGATGGTTTTAACAGAAAAGGTTTTAATGGGGATGGCTTTCATAGGGACGGTTTTCATAGGGATGGTTTTAATAGGGACGGTTTTGGTCGGGACGGTTTTGATATAGAGGGGGTTGATATTCGTGGTTTTGATAAGTTTGGAGTTTACTGTGATGATGAGGTTTTAGAGCCAATTCTTTCCAGATTTAAAGCGACAAAGCCTTCCTCTGGCACACATATGCCAATGCGACGAGATGAAAAATTAATGGAACAGGGAAATGAACACAAGAAATCTGTTAAAAGAAAACATCATGACCATGAAATAGAAGAGGCTATGGTTGAGTGGGCTGGTGATGGATATAGTTTCAGCTCTAGCTCTGAATCAGATGATGATATGAGCGTTGATGCGTTATTGATGCAGCCTCAAAGACCTCCTTTGATATTTCAATTTGTACGCGAAGCATCATCACCGCAAAAAGGTGAGGGTTTACTGTGTGAAGCATCTTCAAGTCGGCGTATACGGAAGTTCTAAGAGCTCGCGAGGCTTATACCGGCCCTCTCCCAAAAATTAGAAGAGGGGTGGATTTGCTCTGTTCATCAAATACAGAAAAAATATCTGGTATTAAAACTCAAAAGGCTTTTTATCCTGGCAAATATTTTGTAAATCTTGCCACTCAGCGGGTGTTAAGCTGGGGGTAGGATTTGTGACTTGATTAAATTGCTTGATTTTATCTATGCGCTCTTGGCTAGGCGGGTGAGTGGAAATATATTTGAAATATTTGTCTAAGTGGCCAGTATCTTTATTGAGTTGTTCGAAAAAATCCACCAATCCCATCGCGCTGATATTGGCTTGATTGAGTAATTGGGTACCAATTTTATCGGCTTCGAATTCATATTTTCTAGAATACGAAAAATTGAGCATTTTAACCCCTAAGTCGGGTGAGCTGCCAAAAGCGGCTGTAATAATAACACTGACACCTATTTCTGTTAATAATCCAGCGGTAGGGTGGTGTTCTATGCTGTGTGCCATTTCATGTGCCAATACACCTGCGACTTCATCAGGTGATTTTGCTGCATCAATAAGGCCTTTGGCTAATACAACATGAAAACCCGGCACGGAAAAAGCATTCACATAGTTAAAATCTAAAATTTTCACATCAAAACTTTCTTTGATATTTTGATTGGCTGATAACTTATCTGTTAGTTTTTGCAGCGCTTTGACACCCGCCTCATTGGTACAAATATTCCTATTTGAAGCGACAGATGCAATAACCCATTGGCCTAAGCGATCATCCCAAGACGGTGGTATTTTTTTGGCTAACCAAGGTGCATAATAGGGTATACCCCATACAGCAAAAGCTAATATAGCGATAATGAGCGCCATTACAATAAATAAAACACGCCATGGATGATGAACATGGGATACATTAATGCTTTTGCTGGGAATATGCTGGACGATGGCTTGGTAGGCTTTAATATCTTCAATAATAAGACGAGCTGCTTCTTGTTGCTTTGAGCCCAGTACTGCCGGTTTGCCATCATGAGGTCGCTCGAGCACAATGATTTGTTTAAATTCCCAGGTTATATTTTCCTGCATAAGCTCTAAAATAATGCCATTTTCGTCAAGCGTACAGTGAATAATGTGCGCTTGACTGGAATGACCATCAAAATATTTTGCAGAGAGAATATTCATTTAGAATAAACCAATCCGCATATCAAAGAAGGCAAATAATCCTTCTCCTGTTTTATATTTCTTGCCTCTGGCTTGAGAAATATTCGTATTTTTCAGGTCGCCAATGACTTTAACATGTTTTTGGAAAAAACGTTGCTGGCGCTGCATGACAAAAGGATATCCGAGTCCCAGTGTCAATACGAGAATAAGTAAATTAATGAAATAATAACCAAAAAGCTGTTTGCCAGTCATGGATGTTTGAAATCCAATATCGCCCATTTTTAAATGATTGTAAAATGCACGATTTAATGCTGATTTATATATACAGTATATAAACATAGCATATAGGCTGAAAACAGCCATGCTGATCAACATAGTTGGATCTTGGATAAGTTGCTCCCTTTGCTCAGAAGTCATAGTAAATATACTAGATAATACATCTGGGAACATGAAGCCCACCACACCTGCTAGAACTAATACACCTAACATATATAGAAAACCAGTTCCAAGATAGACAAAAAATATTTTAAAGTAAGGTAATCCTATTAATTGACCTGTTTGGTCACCAAATTGAATCCGTTTCATTTTGTATTTAAGCAAAAATAAATCAGCAAAAGGTTTCCATAAAGATAACGTAATAACCATTAACCCCATATGGCACAGCCCTAGTAGACCATAGATAAAAGCAGAGCCATTCAGGTGTGCTCTAATACCACGCCATTGCAATCTGGCTGCTCGATAACGTAAGGCTTGAAACCTAGCCACAAAAGGCAAATAGCCTAAAAAGAATAAAAGATAAGCGAAATAAATAATAATGAATGTTTTTATTTCTGAGGGCATATCAGATATTGGATTTAAGTCTTGGTTTGTAGTCTCAATATTTTTGGGGTTGTCTGGTAATACAGGTGCTACTGATGATTGCTCTGTTTGTTGTTCTAGTAGAATATCATTGCTGTAATTTTTTAATTGATACGCAGACCAAAAAAATGGAATACTGACTATCAGAATTAAGAATAACGCTTTGACAAATCCCCAGAATAATTCACCACCATGGCCTGTATATTCAAAGCGATCTTTATGTAACGAAAAGCTGCTGGTGAGATATCTCCGGACTCGGGTTTTACCCCAAAATCGGTATATACCTAGTGTGATAATACTCAGCAATACATTGACTATCCAAATCTTATAAATTTGGCCTACCTTGGCGTCATATTCAAAACTGTTTGTTTGTCCTGTATTATTTTCACTCATGTGCTAAGACCTAAATATTATATTCATAGTCTGTGTTTCGGATAGAGAGCGAGAGAACTTTAGCAAAAAAAGATTAAGAGATATGCTAAGTTAAAATATTTGTCTGATTTAAAAACGCTAAAAATTTTTCTACGGTGTTGGTTAATCTTTGTCTGCCACCATAAACCAAGTACCAGGGATGTTGGATTGGAAAGCCATTCGTAGGCACAATCATCAATTCGCCAGAATCTAATTCGGGTTGTATGCTTAGTTTAGAAATAACTGAGATGCCTAAATCTGCGATTAACATTTGCTTAATCGCTTCATTATTTCGAATGCTCATATATTTATCTGGATAAAAATTTAATTTGGAGAAGGCTGCTTGGGACGCCATTTGAGTACCTGAACTGTTTTCTCTTAATAGCCAAATATTATTTTTAAGCTCGTTAATATCCATTGATTTATGTATCAATGATTTTTTTTTATATTGTGCCACGACGAGTTCATCATTCAGGATGATTTTTTTGATGAATCTCTCTGATTTTGGAGGCGTGCTCATGATGACAAAGTCATCTTGATTTTGTTCTAAACGCTGAATGATTGTACCTCTATTATCAACATGCAGATCAATGCTGATATTTTGGTTCGTTTTTTTATATTCACCAAGAATTTTGGGAAAAAAATATTTGGCTGTGGTAACAATAGAAACTTTCAGCATCCCAGATTTTCCGGTTCGAACTTCTTCAAAGTATTCTTGTAATTCTGATAGTTCAGTTTTAAATTTTTCATAGGCATTAACCAGTAGTTCACCCTCATGGGTCAGGTTAATTTGTTTGCGGATTTTTTGTATCAGGGGGATACCAAAATAATCTTGTAGTTGTCGAAGAATATTAGAAACAGCAGGTTGTGTCATATGGAGCTGCTCAGAAGCCCTTGTGACACTCTGGCATTGAACAACTGTTAATAAAACACGTAGCTGGTGTAGTGTTAGTCTCATCATTTTAATCTGATATAAAGGCAAAGTTATATAAATTATACATAACAAAATGGCTGAGCTAAACTTTTTAATGAGTTTATTGCAACTAAAAGGAACGTAGGTGACCAACTTTAGAAAAACATTGTCAGGTGATATTTTTGGTGGCATTACGGCTGGTGTTGTTGCATTACCCCTTGCATTAGCATTTGGTGTGCAAAGTGGTATGGGAGCGATTGCAGGTATTTATGGTGCAATATTTGTTGGTTTTTTTGCGGCTATTTTTGGAGGTACGAACACTCAAATTACGGGTCCAACGGGACCTATGACTGTTTTATCAGCAATGGTCATTATGCAAGCCGTAACAGATTATGGTTCCTTACAACAAGCGTTACCCATGATTCTTATGACTTTTGCATTGGTCGGTGTGTTTCAGGTTGTTTTTGGTGTGATTCGACTGGGTGATTATATCAAATATATTCCATACCCCGTTATTTCTGGGTTTATGACGGGTATCGGTATTATTATTATTTTACTGCAAATATATCCAATGTTAGGTCATTCGGCTCCGACCAAAGTGATTCAAGTTTTTACACAAATACTGACACCATTGAGTGCAATTGGTTGGCAATCATTATCACTCGCTTTGGTTACGATTGTCGTTATTTATGTATTTCCAAGGATAACCCAAAAAATCCCAAGTACTTTAGTCGCTTTGCTTGCATTAACAGTGGTATCCACGCTGCTAAATTTTGATGTGGCAGTTATTGGTGACATTCCTAAAGGGTTACCACATATCAATATGGCAGCGCTAGGAGGGATTGATTTTACAATCATCACAGCTGCATTGGTTCCCGCACTAACGATAGCAGCGATAGGCGCGATTGATTCATTATTAACATCCGTTATTGCGGATAATATGACAAAAACCTCCCACAAAAGTAACAAAGAACTAGTGGGGCAAGGTATAGGAAATTTTATTGGCGCCCTGTTTGGAGGCTTGCCCAGTGCGGGTGCTACCATGCGTACCGTTGTTAATATCAGAAGCGGTGGTAAAACAAAATTATCTGGCGTCATACACAGTGCATTACTTTTACTTGTTTTATTAGGTGCTGGTGAATACGCTAGTAAAATTCCACTTCCTGTTTTGGCAGGAATTTTAATTACAGTGGGTATTTCTATTATTGATTATAAAGGCTTTAGGCACATATTGAATGTACCAAAGTCTGATGCGGCCATTATTATTCTGGTCACAACATTAACTGTTTTTGTTAACCTGTTATATGCTGTTGCGGCTGGTATTGTTGTTGCCTGCATTATGTTTATGAAAAAAATGAGTGAAATTACAGAGGAAAATAGTAAGGTCACACCAATAGAGGATATGCACAAAGAGGAAGCGTGGGATGACGAAGCTATCATGAGTCAAGCGTTAGAAAATAAAATTTATATTAAGCATTTAGTGGGGCCGTTATTTTTTGGATTTACGTCCCATTTTCATGGGCTGGCAAAATCAATACCTGATGTCAAATTTGTGATTATTAGAATGAAGCTTGTTCCCTATATTGATCAATCAGGCTTGTATGCAATTGAAGATGTTTATGATTACTTAACAAGTAAAGGTATTGCTGTTTACATTACAGGGTTGCAGCAGCAACCTAAAGAAATGTTGGAAGATACAAATATTATTCCTGAAAAAATACCACGAAACCATGTTTTTTCTGAGTTTGAACATGCCATGCACGAATTAGAGAAAGTAGTGACAAGTGGGACCTAAATTTTTATTTAAAAAAGTGAGAATATGACGATGAACCAATCCATTTTACAGGGCAATGAACAGTATTACCGAGGGGAGAGTCCCGATTATTTTGATCGCTTGTCTAAAGGACAATCTCCCGAATATATTTGGATCGGCTGTTGTGATAGTCGTGTGTCTCCTGAAATGATTTCTGGCCAAGGACCTGGTAGGTTGTTTGTCTATCGTAATATTGCGAACCAATGTCGATTAGATGACAGCAATATGTTAAGCGGTTTGCAATTTGCTATAGAGGCATTAGGCGTTAAAAAAATCATTGTGTGTGGTCATAGCCATTGTGGTGGTGTGGCAGCGGCAATGAGTGATGAGGATTTTGGCTTAAATGATGTGATTTCAACTGTTCGGGCGCTTTATCAATCGCACCATCCAGAAATTAGTATGATTAAATCTGAATCAGATCGTATTGCTGCATTAGCTAAGATAAATGTATTAAAACAAATGGAGAATATCCAATCATTAGGCTTTATTTCCAAACGAAAAATAGATATTTCGCCACTTTTTTATCATATCGAAAGAGGGGAGTTATCTGTCATTGAGAGTGCTGGTAACTACTAAAACAAGTGTCATGCCAGTGGGTTGGATAGATGGGACTATTGTGGCGGCTCATTGCGAGATGTGAATAATAAATAAGGATTAAGTATTCAGGATTATGAACGGCTGATGCTTTTTCGACATTAAACACGACTTCGTTATACATCCCTTTTGTATAGAGTGTATTTCCACTTAATATAGTTTTATTGCAGCAGATATTCAACGGTAGTCAAGTAGCCAGCAACTTAAGGCGTGTAGCTCACTGAGAATTGCTGGTATTTTATTATTTAATAGTATAGACACTTGAATTTGCACTTAATTAATTAAAATTATTGCATTCCTTTCCTAAAAAACACTCAAGAATATTTCCAGGTGGGATATATATGCTATAATATTTCATATGGGATTTACGTGAGATAAAGTGAGGTTTAAAGTATGCAGCCCGAGAAAAATCATGTAGATGCAACAGAAGTATTAAACAAAGCCGTTAAAAATGCAGCCGTGCACTTGGGTCTTACTCAAACAGAGCTGAGTAAAATTGTAGGTGCGAGCACGTCACAGATTAGCCGTCTTTTTACGCAAAATTCATCATGCATCAATGAAAATACCAAAGAGTGGGAATGTTCACTCCTTTTCTTAAGAGCCGTAAGAAGCTTAGAATCTATTGTTGGTGAAGATCCTGCCCAAGCTCATGAGTGGCTATATAATTATAATCACCACTTAGCAGGAAACCCAATTGATATGATAAAAAACATTCAAGGCTTAAATGAAGTGACACAGTACTTAGATGCCATGCGGGGGCAAAGTTAGCGTGGATCTTTGGAAGAAAGTTAATGGAAGTAAGCATCTCTTTGAAGCTAAGTTAAATTCTTGGCGTATTGTTGATGATCAATCAAGCTCGACTACTAGGAAATTTGTTGACACACCTGAAGAGCATGACATATTAGAAGATCTGATAGAACAGAGCAAACCCAAGATTAAATATTATAATGATGAAAAACACTTTAAAAACTTGCATTACCTGTTATCAACACCATTTCGTTACCCACCTTTAAGGTGGGGGTCTCGTTTTGGAACAAAACTAGAAAGAAGCCTGTTATATTCTTCATTAGATCTACCCACCGCCATGAGCGAAAAAGCATTTTATAGGCTCGCTTTTTTACAAGCTAGTGAGGGAAATATTGGTGGAAAAACAGTGTCTTTTACTGCGTTTAAAATATATATTTCAAGTAATAAATATATTGATTTATGCAAAGAACCATTTGATTCCTTTAATAAACATATTTGTTCAACAACCCACTATGAGACCTCTCAAGTATTGGGTAACAGGATGAGACATAATGATGTCGAATGCTTTCAATATAAATCTGCTCGAAGCTTTGATGATGGTTTGAATGTTGGTATTTTTACACCAAGGGTCTTAAAAAATAATAAAAACTTAGAACGTACATTTGAGCATTTAAATTGCTATTCAACCAAAAACAGTATTGAGTTTACATTTAAAAATAGAAAAGATAAGCCAAAGTATATTTTTCCTACGGAAAGGTTTTTGGTTAATGGTAGCATCCCCCTGCCTGTAGATTAAAATGTACAAATATTTTACACCGTACTAGCTCTCTAGCCCCCTAATATCTGTGTCCTAAATTATTGCTCATTTTTTCACTCCGTCTCTGGTGACAATTTCCCTGAGACAGAGAGGGGCTTAGACAAAATAACTGAGAAAGACTATTTCAATTTATCTTTTAAAATATCATTGACCTGTTTAGGATTGGCTTTGCCCTTGCTGGCTTTCATGATTTGTCCAACAAAGAAACCAAACATTTTGTCTTTACCTTGACGAAATTGCTCTATTTGCTCAGGGTGAGCAGCCAGAATTTCATCAACCATTTTCTCAATCGCAGAAGCATCCGTGACTTGTTTTAAGCCTTTTTTCTCAATCAAATCATCTACGGTGCCTTCTTGTGCCCATAAAGATTCAAATAATGTTTTCGCAATTTTGCCCGAAATTGTATTATCAGAAATGCGTGACAATAGTTGGGCTAATGTTTCGCTACTAACAGGGCTGTCTGTGATATTCAAATTAGATTTATTCAATGCCGCCATCAGTGTGCCCATGATCCAATTGGCGGATAGTTTTGCATCTGCTTTGGTTTGATGTTGCAATACAGATTCAAAATAATTAGCCAGCTCGCGGCTTTGGGTTAAATACTGCGCATCATATTGGTTGAGTTTATGCTCATCTTGGAAGCGTTGACATTTTGCGTTCGGTAGTTCAGGCAAGGTTGTTTGAACTTGCTTAATATACTCATCATCCAAAATGACAGGTAATAAATCTGGATCAGGGAAGTAGCGATAATCATTGGCTTCTTCTTTTGAGCGCATAGGTCTGGTTTCTTGTTTGACTGAGTCATACAAACGTGTTTGTTGTATGATTTTTTGCCCAGACTCTAATAGTTCAATTTGTCTTGCAACCTCATAGTGAATTGCCTGATCGACAAACCGGAAGGAATTGAGGTTCTTCATTTCAGTTCGTGTACCCAGCTCCGTTTGTCCCATAGGACGTATAGAGACATTCACATCACAACGAAACGACCCCTCAGCCATGTTGCCATCACAGATTTCCAAATAGCGAACCAGCGAATGTATGGTTTTAAGGTAAGCAACAGCCTCTTCAGCAGAGCGCATATCAGGTTCTGAGACAATTTCTAACAAGGGCGTACCGGCGCGATTCAAATCGATGCCTGTTTGATTGTGATAATCTTCATGCATAGATTTTCCAGCGTCTTCTTCTAAGTGGGCACGCGTAATGCCAATGCGCTTGACGGTATTTTCATCGACTTGAATATCAATGTAGCCTGTATGCACAATCGGCAGTTCAAACTGACTGGTTTGATAGCCCTTAGGTAAGTCTGGGTAGAAATAATTTTTACGTTCAAATACAGAGCGTTTGGCGATGGTGCAGTTAGTGGATAGGCCAAATTTAACCGCTTTTTCAACAACGGCTTCATTGAGCACGGGCAATACACCTGGAAATCCTAGGTCAACCGCACAAGCTTGTTCATTTGGCGCAGCCCCAAATTTCGTCGCGGCGCCAGAGAAAATTTTAGATTGAGTATTGAGCTGAGCGTGAACTTCTAGTCCAATCACGACTTCCCATTGCATAATGTATCTCCTAATTTTAAGCGCACATTTCTGGAACTTGTTGGTGCCATTGTGTTTGTTGTTGATATTGATGTGCAAAATTCAATAGCGTACTTTCATCAAAGTGCTTGCCCATTAATTGCAAACCCACGGGCATTTGTTGCGCAAAGCCACATGGAATACTAATGCCAGGTAAGCCGGCAAGATTAGTGGCGATGGTGTAGATGTCGGATAAATACATATCGACAGGATCATTAATTTTCTCACCAATTTTGAAAGCGGTGGTGGGTGTGGTTGGGCCTAAGATTAAATCAACGTTTTCAAAAGCTTTTGCAAATTCATTGGCAATGAGTCGACGAATTTTTTGTGCTTTTAGATAATAAGCATCATAGTATCCGGATGATAGCGCATAAGTGCCAATCATAATGCGGCGTTTGACTTCGTTACCAAATCCTTCCGCCCGTGTGCGCTTGTAGAGATCGTCTAAATTTTTAGGGTTATCGCAGCGGTGCCCAAAACGTACACCATCATAGCGTGATAAATTAGAGGAACATTCAGCAGAGGCAACCACATAATATACTGCTACGGATAATGGGCTAGAAGGTAAAGAAATTTCTTTAAATTTGACACCCATTTTTTCATATACTTTGATGGCTTCTTGGACACATTGTTCAATTTCGGGGTTTAAGCCTTTGGCAAAATATTCTTTAGGTAAACCGATGGTCTTGCCAGCCAAAGATTGATTTAAGTTTTTTGTATAATCTGGTACAGATTGATCGACGCTTGTAGAGTCTTTGGGGTCAAAACCCGCCATGATATTGAGCGCAATGGCCGCATCTTCTGCGGTTTGGGTCATAGGACCTGCTTGGTCTAAACTGGATGCGAAGGCTATCATGCCATATCGAGATACACGTCCGTAAGTTGGCTTGAGGCCAGTGATGCCACATAGTGCAGCAGGTTGTCTAATAGAGCCACCTGTGTCGGTTCCTGTTGCAAAAGGCACAAGCCTTGCAGCAACCGCAGAAGCAGAGCCACCAGAGCTGCCACCCGGTACCGTTGCTGTATTCCAAGGATTTTTGACAGAGCCATAAAAGCTAGATTCGTTTGAGGAGCCCATGGCGAATTCATCCATGTTGGTTTTTCCCAAAACGACCATGCCAGCTTGGTTAAGCTGCTGAACCATAGTGGCATTATAAGGTGCAATAAAGTTATCTAGCATTTTTGAACCACAGCTGGTTTTGATGCCTTGTGTGCAAAAGATGTCTTTGTGAGCCAATGGTAAGCCTGTTAAGGTATTTGCTTGGCCTTTGGCGCGTAATGCATCGGCCTGCTTGGCTTGTTCTAGGGCTTGTTCTGAGCAGACTGTAATAAAGCTATTTAAATTGCTATCTAATGTATCAATACGTTTTAGTAGATACTGGGTTAATTCAACACTGGAAAATGTTTTTTTATTGAGATTTTCGGCTAGTTGCGCCAGGGTTTGTGTATGCATGTTTAATTTCTCGCTGTGTCCTTGTCTTGAATCGTTCTGAATTTTGAACGGTTTCGATTACGTTTGTTCAATCACTTTAGGAACCAAATAAACACCATTTTCAGTTTCGCTTGCAACAGATTGGAATTGTTCGCGCTGATTATGCTCGGTGACTTTATCAACCCGTAATCTTTGAGTCAGTTCTGACATGGGGTGTGCCATTGGCTCAATACCATCGGTATTTGCTTCGTTAATATGTTCGATTAGGCGCATAATATTGGTAAGGGTACTAGCATGCTGTGGGATTTCAGACTCATCAATGTCGAGTCTGGCGAGGTGTGCAATTTTTTCTACATCTTGCTTAGTAATTGTTGTCATTTATTTTACCCCATGGATGTTTTGGTAAGCACGATAATGTATCACTAAGACGCTATTTCGTACAGTGTTAACTCGTTTCAAAGCGGCAAAGTTCGTTTTCTTGCTTGTTGTGGCGGCTGTTTTAACTACACGCAATAACCGATATAGTAAAAGTAATATTTTAAAAATGAGAAAATTATTTTATTCTACTAACTATTTTTCGGGATATTTTAGGATTGCTTATGATGCGTAAATTTCGGGGCTGGTTGTCCCATGATGTTTCAATTGATCTGGGAACTGCCAATACACTCATACACATACAAGGCCAAGGCATTGTTTTAAATGAGCCTTCTGTTGTTGCGATAAAACATAGTAAAACCAATAAGGACAAGTCTGAGGTGATTGCGGTTGGCCTAGAGGCCAAGAAAATGTTGGGTCGTACGCCAGATAATATAGAAGTGATTAGACCCCTAAAAGATGGGGTGATCACAGATTCTTATGCCACAGAAACGATGCTGCAATATTTTATTCAGAAAATACAAAAGAAAGATTGGATTAAAGTGCGTTCTCGTATTTTAATTTGTGTTCCCTACGGCGCGACACCAGTCGAGCGAAAAGTGATCAGAGAAGCCGCTAGTAGTACGAAAGCCAGACAGGTTTTATTGATTGATGAACCTATGGCAGCCGCAATAGGCGCTGGATTACCCGTGACGCAAGCCAATGGCTCCATGGTTTTGGATATTGGGGGCGGCACCTCAGAAATTGCGGTGTTATCTTTAAATGGTGTGGTGTATGCCACTTCGCTTAAAATAGGCGGAGACAAATTTGACGAGTCGATTATTCGGTATGTGAGTCGAAATTTTGGCTGTCTTATTGGGGAGGCCACTGCAGAGCAAGTTAAAAAAGATATTGGCGCAGCGTTTCCAACCGAAGAAGTTTTAGAGTGTGTCGTCAGAGGGCGATATATCGATCAAGGTGTGCCTGCCACTTTCACGCTCAATAGCAATGAGGTGATGGAAGCATTGCAGCCTGCACTCAATACCATTGTCGATGCGGTTCGTTATACCATTGAACATACACCGCCTGAACTGGTGGCTGATATTTGCGATGCAGGTATTGTTTTGACGGGAGGCGGTGCTTTGTTGCGGAATTTAGATTTGCTCTTGCAAGAAGAGTTAGGTGTGCCCGTTAGAGTAGCAGATAATCCCTTGCAATGTGTGGTTGAGGGGGGCAGCCAGGTTTTAAATGGCTTGAATCAAGAACCAGAAATTTATACGACGATGACATCATAGGGTGTAACAGATTTTGTCAGAAGAAATATTAATTAATATTAGCCAGCGGGAAACCAGAGTGGCGATTGTGGAAAACGGCATATTGCAAGAAGTTCTTGTAGAGCGCACCAAAAACCACGGTATCGTTGGGAATATTTATAAAGGTAAGGTGGCTAGAGTCTTGCCAGGTATGCAAGCAGCTTTTATCGATATGGGATTGGATAAAGCGGCTTTTTTGCACATGGATGATATGATCAATACCTCTGATAGTACTGTAGTTGTGGCAGAAGAGGGGCGTGAAAACCTTGTTAGCAAAAAATGCATATCAGAGTTTTTGCAGTCTGGGCAAGAAATTGTTGTCCAAGTCATCAAAGATCCTTTAGGCACAAAAGGTGCAAGGTTGACGACTCGTATTGCCTTATCTTCGAGATTTTTAGTCTTTATGCCAGAACTAACGCATGTGGGCATATCGACCCGTATCGATAATGTAGAAGAGCGTGAAAGATTAAAAACAATTATTGAAACACTGACAGATTCAAAATGTGGTTATATTGTCCGAACCGCGGCTGAAGGGGTTTCAGAAGAAATTATAATATCCAATATGGAGTATTTGACAAAACAATGGGCAAAAATGCAAAAAAAAATGCAGCTGGCAAAATTTGGCGAGGTGATTTACGAAGATTTGCCATTATCTCTTAGAGCCTTGCAAGATTTTGTTTCGCAAAAAACTGAAAAAATCAGAATGGATGATACGCAGGTTTTTGAATCTGCAGTTGCTTTTGCAGATATCTTTATTCCTGAGATGCGTGATAAATTAGAATATTATCAAAATGACAGACCCTTGTTCGATCTATATGGGGTGGAAGATGAAATTCAAAAAGCCCTGCAAAGGAAAGTACAGCTAAAGTCGGGTGGTCACGTGGTATTTGATCAAACGGAAGCCATGACCACAATTGATGTGAATACAGGTGGTTTTGTGGGCCACCGGAATTTAGAAGAAACTATTTTCAAGACTAATTTGGAAGCATCCTTAAGTATTGCCAGGCAATTGCGCCTGAGAAATTTGGGCGGCATTATTATTATTGATTTTATTGATATGGTAGATGAAGAGCATAAACGCCAAGTATTGAGAGCGTTAGAAAAATCTTTAGCCAAAGACCATACAAAATATACCATTTCAGAAGTCTCAAATTTGGGGTTGGTTGAGATGACTCGAAAGCGCAGTCGAGAAAGCTTAGAGCACATATTATGTGAAGCGTGCCCAGTATGTAAAGGGCGGGGTGTTTTAAAAACCGCAGAAACAATTTGTTACGAAATTTTCAGAGAAATCGTGCGGGCAGAACGGGCTTATTCGCCTAAAAGTTATTTGGTTTTGGCCTCACAGAGCGTGATGGATAAAATTTTAGAAGAAGAAGCAAAAGGTTTAGCCCAATTGGAGGCAAATATCGAAAAATCCATTAAATTTCAAGTGGATAATTTGTATCATCAAGAGCAATTTGATGTGGTGCTCATGTAATGTTAGCCAAAATGCCAACAAAAAAAATACTCAAGATAACCTATAAAACCGTAGGTTATATGAGTATTTCGTTGGCAATACTGTATGGTGGACTGGCTCTATACTCTGCGGTGCAACCTCGCCCGCCTATTTTTCAGCGCGTCATTGCACAATTTAGTCCATATCCTATTCAATACGAAAAAATCCAGTTTACTTGGGAAGGTTTGCGGCCCGGGCTGCGTATATATGATTTTGCTTTATTTAATCAGTCTGAACCTGATTTACCTTATGTGACCGTTGAGCAGGTTAATGTATTTTTGGATATACCAAAATTTTTATTTCACCAGAGCAAAAAAATAAATAAAATAATCTTAGTGGGCGCAAAATTTGGTTTGTATACAGAAGATAATGTTCAATATCAATTGTCTGGTTTTCCAGATTTGAAAATGTCATTAGATAAGGCGAATACGCTTTTACCTGTCAACGAAATTTTGTTCAGAAAAAGCAATATTGTGCTCTCTAATCAAAAAAATAAAATACTGAGCTTTACGCAAACAAACTTTAAAATAAATACAGAGTATAATGATTTATCAGGTAATGCCACCTTGCTGGGAGATAAGCCTACCTATTTACGTTTCCATCATAAAACGAATGAATATAATGAGAAACAACATCAATGGTATTTTGAACTGTTTTGTGAAGAAGCAGAGCAGATAATGACATGGTTACCACGCGAGTATGGGTATGATTGGTCGGGTAAAGCTGAAATTCAAGCGTGGGTTCATCAAGTTGAAAATCAATATGATTTTATTGTTAAAACCAAGATGAAAAATGCGAAATTTATCAAAAAACGAGATTCGCTATTTGCACGACATGCAGAAGGACAGATTAAGGGTCGATATGATGCACGAAAAACAAATAGTCAATATGAAATCAACAGTGCACAATTCAACTTACAGGGCGTTGGAACTGAAATTAATGCGCAAAAATACTTTCACTCAGTAGATGCCAAAATAGAGTACTCTGATAAGCATGGGTATTTTTTCTTATCAAGTCAAAATGGGAAGATAGAGCAGTCACGGTGGTTTGATAAGCCCTTAGCTTATAAAAATATTATCGTAAGAGGTGAGTTTTCTAGGCAAGAGAATGGCTGGACTATTGCATCAGATGATTTTCGTATGCAGTTATCTAATAATATGGCGTCTGAAATAAATGCAAAAGCAAATATATCTTTAAATTGGCTCAACCATAAACCAATTTTTGTTAATATGGATATGGCATTTAAGCCTTTTGATATTAATACACTATCACAGTATTTGCCTAAGAAAATATTACACGCCAAGTTAACCCAGTGGCTTGATATGGCATTATTATCTGGGGTCGCACAAAATGCAACTTTGAATGTTACAGGCTTATTAGATGGCATGCCAGAGTATCATTTCAAAAGCGAGCTAGAAAATGTAGAGTTAAGATATCATCAAGATTGGCCCATACTCAAAAATGCCAAAATAGATTTATCATTAGCAAATAATATACTGTCCACTAAAGTGCATGATGGCAGTGTGTTGGGTGTGGGAATAAAAAATTCTCAAGTAACGATTGAAAATATTATTGCGCAGCCTGCCATTGTGACAGCCAATATTGAGGCGAACGGTCGATTGGAGCAAGTGGTGGATATTTTGCTGCATAGCCCTTTATCCTTACGTCTTGGGGATGGTATAGAGCCGTATCAATTTAAAGGTGACATGGGTTTGTTACTCCATTTGGATTTGCCATTGGGTCAGCAGTACATCAACGATATAAAAGTGGATGGCACCATTACCAGCCATAATGCAGATGCCTATTTATACAAACAAGATATTCATGTGAATAATATAGATGGCATTATTCACTTTTCAGAAAATAATATAGTCACAGAAGAATTAACAGGCACCATCTGGGGCAAAGAAGCAAAATTTCTTTTACAATCTCATTATGATAAAGCAGAACATAAAAAAATAACCATGGTACAAGCACAAGGCCAGGTAGATATACAGCAAGCCACAAATCATTTTCTAGATGAAAATATAATTTTAGGCCAAGGTGATACTCATTATGACGTGGATGTTACCATCAGGAGTGATGATGAAAATTGGAACAGTAATTTTTATTTGAAATCTAATTTATTGGGTGTTGCTTTAGATTTGCCTCAAGGGTTTGGAAAAGCGCCTGAAGAAATAATGCCTTTTGAGTTGAGCGGTCGTGTCAAGTCAAACTCAATATCAACATCTATGCAACACATGAACTATAAAGTTTCTCTTCCCAACGCTCAGCTGGCTTTGAGTTTTCAATCAGCTCAAGCTAAACCATCCGAACAATCTAAGCCGTTTGCCCAGAATAAGCGTAGTGAATTTATAGGGGGGCATTTATATTTAGGCAATGATAGCCAGGCTCAATTTAGAAGCGATCAAAAATTTATGATAGACGGGTCATTGGGAAATTTAACGTTAAGTGAATATGTTAAAGTTTTCGAGGTGAACAATTTAAGTACAGTATTGGGAGATGAGAAAAATCAAAAAATGAGCATTGTACCTCAAATGGATATTGAGGTGGGGCATATAGATTTGTATGGTCTTAAAGCTCAGGATGCACGCATAGAGGGATTGATTGACTCAGAAAGACATAATTGGAATTTTTCCTTGGTATCCCCAGAAATAAGGGGTTATTTGGCTGTACCTCAAAATGATTTAAAAAGAGTGGTCAGATTAGAGTTAGAGCACCTTATTATTGATGATAGCATAGAGAAAAAATATGTGAACACACCAGAATTTAATTTCTCTCATTGGCGTTTTCCACTAGAGGTGAAAATCGATCGTTTTTCTTATAAAGATAAAAAAATAGATAATTTTTCAGCAAAACTCGAACCGGTAGAGTATGGATACTATATTAAGCAACTAGCCTTTATGATGAAAGATACCCAAGTGAAATCTAGTGGCTCTTGGCATGGTTTATCAGGAAAAAATCAAATAGATTTAACGGGGGCTATTATGACGCATAATATTAGCTCAATCCTCGATATGATTGGTTTGGAGCACTCTTTGCAAAAGGCAAAAGGGGATATTAATTTTAGTCTGAGCTGGTCGGGCTCGCCATTTAAGTTTACCCCAGAAGGATTAAGTGGCGAAATAAAGTTTGATCTAAAAGATGGCTCAATACAGGGGGTTAACCCAGGATTTGGGCGCATCTTAAGTTTATTGAGTTTGGATAATTTGCAAAAACGGCTTAGTTTAGACTTTAGTGATGTTACGAAAAAAGGCATGGCTTTTGATAAGCTGTCGGGTAAAATCTATTTAATTGATGGTAGTATCTACTCTGACAACGTGACGGTGCAATCTGCGTCTGCACGAGTTGATGCCAAATTTAGGACACGGTTTGATAGCAAGCACTTAAATGGCAGTATCACTGTTATGCCAGATTTGACTGGTAGCTTACCTATAGCGGTCACTATAGCCTCGGGCAATCCTGCGGTTGGCGCTGCTGTTTGGGTGATGGATAAATTATTAGGTCCAACGATTCAAGAAATGAGCAAGCAAGAGTACTATTTGATGGGTTCATGGTCAGATCCCATACTAAAGCCGAATCATTCACAAATAACACAAAAATAATAAAAACCCCAAAACCTAAAGAAGAATAGTAATGAAAGTCGCATTAATTCAAATGGCTTCTACTTCAGATATCTTAGATGATTTGAATAGGATAGAAATATTTTTGCAATCTGCACAAGAACAACAGGTGGATTTGGCTGTTTTGCCAGAAGAGTTTTTAACTTTAGGATTATCTCAATTAGAAAAATTGGCGATGGCTGAGAAGTTAGGAGAGGGAAAACTTCAGAAAAAATTATCGGGTTTAGCCAAAAAATACAAAATAGCCATAGTCGCTGGCACTTTACCGATATTGCCACCGGCTCATCAAGAGCAGACTAATCAGTATTACTCCAGCAGTTTATTGTTTGATAAATCTGGTCAGTGTGTGGCACATTATCACAAAATACATTTATTTGATGTGAGTATTTCATCTGCCAATGAGTCTTATTTTGAATCAGAGCATGTTTTACCTGGTGAAGGCTTAACGATATATGCGCAATTTGAAGACCATCCATCCATCAAGTTGGGGTTTTCCATATGTTATGATATACGTTTTCCCAATATGTATAGGCATATGGCTAAGCAGGGTGTGAATATATTTTTAGTGCCTTCTGCTTTTACCATTCCAACAGGGCAAAAGCATTGGGAGATTTTATTACGTGCTAGGGCGATTGAGAACCTTAGCTTTGTATTAGCATGCAATAATGTCGGGATGCGAAAAAGTGGTGAAGGTACCTATGGCCACTCAATGATTATTTCTCCTTGGGGAGAAATTTTAGCGCAACTATCTGATAAAGAAGATATGATTATTCAAAGTCTAGATGTTGGGCTAACTCAAAAAATCAGAAAAGAGTTTCCAGTTTTAGAACATTCACGTTTATTTACATAATTTAGGATGGTATATGAATGATTCATTGGCTATCGCAAAATCAGATTTACTGGAGCCAGCGGGGCTGACAGACTCTGATTTAGAAGCGGTATTAAATAAATTAATGGTTAGAAATGTAGATTATGGTGACTTATATTTCCAAAGTGTGCATCAAGAGTCCTTTTCACTAGAAGATGGGATTGTGAAAAATGGTAGCAGCCATATCGATCATGGTGTGGGGGTTAGGGCGATTAGTGGAGAACAAACAGGTTTTGCTTACTCCGATGATATTATCTTACCGGCTCTAGATCAGGCCGCGCAAGCTTCTAGCATGATTGCCAAGCAAGGCGGCGGGCAAAAAGTAAAAATATGGCAGCCACCCTCAAAGCTTTCATTATTATATAAGCCGTATAATCCAATTGACTCTATTCCAGTAAATGAGAAAATTGAACTACTGCAAAGATTAGACAAATATGTCAGGCAAAAAGACTCGCGTGTGAATCAAGTGGTCGTGAGTTTGTCAGGGGTTTTTGAGAAAATATTAATTGTTGCCAGCGACGGGACTTTTGCTGCCGATGTGAGACCGTTGGTTCGGTTGAATGTGTCTGTCATTGTTTCACAAGGCGATAAGCGAGAAACGGGTAGTTCTGGTGGTGGACAGCGCTCAGGATATGAATATTTTTTAGAGGGTAATCGTGCCTATGAGTACGCCGATGAAGCTTTGCGGCAAGCCTTAGTCAATCTAGAAGCAGACGATGCCCCGGCAGGTGAAATGACAGTGGTTTTAGGGCCGGGTTGGCCAGGTGTCTTATTACATGAAGCCGTAGGGCATGGTTTGGAAGGTGATTTCAACCGTAAAGGCAGTTCTAATTTTTCAGGCCGCATTGGTGAGAAAGTGGCTTCTAGTTTATGCACAATAGTGGATGATGGCACCATTGAGAACAGACGTGGTTCGTTAACCATTGATGATGAGGGCACGCCAACACAACGAACAGTATTAATTGAAAATGGCATTTTAAAAGGCTATTTGCAAGATAAGCATAATGCAAAGTTAATGAAACAAAAATCTACAGGCAATGGACGTCGAGAATCTTTTGGCCATCTTACCTTACCACGTATGACCAATACGTTTATGCTACCAGGTCAGCAGTCACATGAAGAAATTATTGCATCGGTAAAAAATGGACTATATGCAGCTAACTTTGGTGGTGGCTCTGTAGATATTACTTCCGGTCAGTTTGTTTTTTCAACCAGTGAAGCATATTTAATTGAGAATGGCAAAATTACTCGACCCGTGAAAGGCGCGACTTTAGTAGGTGATGGACCAGATATTATGTCTAAAATAGTCATGGTGGGTAATAATTTAGAATTAGATAAAGGCGTGGGGACCTGTGGTAAAGAAGGGCAAAGTGTTCCGGTTGGCGTTGGGCAGCCTACATTAAGAATAGACAATATAACGGTCGGCGGCACAAAGACAAACTAAAGGGGTATTTCAGTATGACAGCAGCATTACCGACTAAAGTCGAACAATTAATCGATCAACAGCAATATCGTAAATTAGTCACCGATATGTTGGATATGGCCAAAAAAGAAGGCGCTGAAGAAGCAGAAGTGGCCACCAATTTGCAGCAAGGTTTGAGCATCAGTGTTCGGCAACAACAAGTAGAAAATTTAGAGTTTAATCGAGACAAGGGTATTGGGATTACCGTTTATATCGACAAACGAAAAGGCTCGGCCAGCACTTCAGATATATCATATCAGGCTATTCAAACAGCTGTAAAACAAGCGGTTGCCTTTGCAAAAGTCACAGAACGTGATGATTATTCTGGGTTAGCGGATAAAAAAGATTTAGCCGATAATATTCCAGATTTATCTTTGTATCATCCTTGGGAACAAGATATTAGCCAAGCGATTGAGATAGCACAAATATGTGAAAAGTCAGCATTAGATTACGATAAGCGCATTAGTAATAGTGACGGCGCATCTATACACTCGCAGCAAGGATTTCATTTGTATGGTAACAGCAATGGGTTTCTAGCAGGCTATCCGACTAGCCGACACAGCTTGTCTTGTGTGATGATTGCAAAGGGCAAGAAAAATATGGTGCGGGACTATGATTATACCGTGTCCAGAGATGCGGGTTTGTTAGAGTCTGCTAAAATGATTGGGCAAAGTGCAGCAGACAAAACCATCAAGCGTTTAGATGCTAGGAAAATCCCAACAGGTGAAGTCCCAGTCATTTTTATGCCCAAAGTTGCACAGTCAATATTGGGACACTTTTTCTCTGCAATATCGGGTGGGCGATTATTTCGAAAAACCACTTTTCTATTAGATTCATTGGGAACTATAGTATTTCCTGAGCATATTACATTGGAAGAGCAACCACATTTGTTAGGTGCTCTTGGTAGTTCACCTTTTGACGGAGATGGCGTACAAACATGCCGTAAAAAATTGGTCGAGCAAGGGATCGTTAGCAGTTATATTTTAAGCGCCTACTCCGCACGTAAATTAGACATGAAAAATACAGGCAATGCGGGTGGTGTGAGAAACGTTTCCGTCTCAACTTCTGACCAAGGTTTAGATGCATTATGCCAAGAAATGGGACGAGGATTATTGGTGACAGAGTTAATGGGACAAGGGGTTAATTTAGTCACAGGACATTATTCTCGAGGCGTTTCAGGATTTTGGGTGGAAGATGGACAAATTCAATACCCCGTGCATGAAATTACCATTGCATCTAATCTAAAGAATATGTTTGAAAATATTGTCAAAATTGGCAACGATATAGACAAACGTGGCAATATATTTACAGGTTCTATCTGGGTGAAAAATATGATGGTAGCGGGCAGCTAAACAAAAAAATATCCCCTTATTCTAATAATAAGAATAAGGGGGAATATCTAGAGGGCAGTTTATAAAACCGCTATGTTTGAGCGTAAGTTGTTATCGGTATCAGTTGTTTGGTCGGGAGCAATACTGCCATCCAAATCAAATCCATCAACATCTTTTTCTTTGATAAGATCTTTATCATATTGGCTAAGAACATATGGATTAGATCGGTTGAATAGCCCTCTAATCTCATCATCTAGTTGTTGGAATTTTTCTGTTTTATCAGCCTGTTCTAACGCTACATTTGAAGTAACAGCCATTTTTTCTCGTGTTAATAATCGAATTAATTTGTCGCGTTGGGTAGGGCTAATGGTGGATGCTTGAGTCGGCATAAAATCAGGCTCTGTTTGTGGCGCACTGTTGTGGTTTATTATGGAATGTAACCATGAGTTTACAGTATTGTATGCCATTAATCCGATACCAGCCGCTAATTCGGTTGCAGCTATCCCTAAAATCATTTGACCAATGAATCCATAGCTCCAGCTTTCAGGAAATGTTTGCCAACCTAGCAATAATATCATAGATACTTGAAAATATGATGCTAAGCTAATTAAAGCTGTAATTTGAACACCCAAAGTAAGCAGCTTTAATGCCAGTAAACTGGGGGTATGATTTGGCATAATGGCAGCCATACCACGATATAGTAATTTTGAGCATAAAGAGGCGCTCTCCCGTATGGCGGTAATAGCAATTCTACTAGGGAGCAAAGCTAATTTTCCCATACGAATGGTAAAGGAAAGCCCAAATACTAGTGATGAAATTAAAGAGTATAGAATCCCAGAAAAAGAATCAACTTTTGAAATGTCTATAACCATTTCTTTGAATTTTTTTGCTAAACGTTGTAGTTCTGCAATTTCATTTTGCAATAAGCGTTTAAAACTATACGCGCCGGTAAAGAGTGAATGAGGGGCAACAACCTCGTATCTCATTAAGTTGGAATTCTTAAATAGATTTTGTTTTGAGTTTTGAATCCATTTTTCTAATCTTTTGTCTTGTAAATTAGATTCTCCCAGTGCATTTTCCATATAATTTAAGACATTCAGTTTGAATAAAGCATTGTAAATAGGTTTCGTATTGGCGTTGAGTTGCACTAACCAAGAAACGCGTTTGGCCATTTTTTCTTTAACGATTGCAGAATCTAGTGTTCTGTCAAAACTTTCGTGGTGCTCTAACCAGCCCACTAATGGCGATGTGATATTTTTAACATTGTATTTTATATCGTCGACTGTACAATTATTTTTATTCTCTAGATATGCTTTTAGAATTTGTATGTGCACTAAAGCACTAGTTTCTGGGTAGTCATCTCTAAAATCGCTAAGATTTCCAAATATATCGGCTGCTATTAGCGCATTAATAGAAATGGCATTTCGTTGCACAATGCTATTGATCCATTCCATTTTGCTGCCATCTTCAACGATTTTGTCTTTTAAGTTACTAAGAAAATCGCTTTCGGAAAATTGTGATGCTTCTGGTGTGTTATTGGATGGTTCAGCCATTTTTACTACCTGTGTTGAAATTGTATTTGTTTCAAGAAACAGGGAATATAATTGAGTTAAGTATCAGCTTCAAGTGAAGATCGTAAATAGGCGGTGTATGGTTAAGATTAGCAGACAGGTGGTATAAACAAACAGGTAATTGGTTAAATAACTTATTGCGTGAATAGATAAACCATCATAAAGCATAAGCTAATAATATTGGCATAAGGCAATGCCATGGGTAGGCTGGTTATGAGTGTTTCGCTGGAATATCCTGCACCTAGGACAAATTTTTGCATAATACCTGCGAGTGCAACAGTGACTAAGACGGATAGTTTAATGTAGTTACAAATCATTTCATTATTGAATTTCATTATTGTATTCCCGCTCAGTTATTATTGTGCTGAGGGATAGAATAACAAATTAGTTGAATGACTTCCACATGAGGGAGATGAGAGGTGGTTTTAAGAAGATAGAGAGGTTTTCTGACTGATTGGTATGCTTGTCACAGTGACCAATCCCGTACTTATATCTCAAAACGCTGCTTCCAGCTTTCTAACAATGCTAAGCTCACACCATTGCCACCGCAAACCATGATAACAATGTTTTGAAAATTTTCTAATAAAGGTAGATTATTATAGGCAATGGCTAAAGCCACACCACAAGATGGCTCTACTAATATATGATGATCATCCGCAAATTGTAAGCAGGCCGCCACAGCTTGTTTATCGCTCAGAGTTTGCGGCATAACCGTTAGCGCGTTTAAATTATGAAAGGCTTGTTTGCTGATTTGTTTGGCGCCTAATGTGGTTGCAATGGTATCAATTTTATTAAGCTTGATGTGTTGTTTCTTTTGATAGCTTGAAGCGAGAGTGGCTGCGCCTGCTGTTTCTGCCGTGATTATAGCGGTATCTTGCCATTGATGCTTCTGTAAGCCTTGTACCAAGCCACAAAATAATCCCCCCCCACCAACAGACGTGATGATGGCATCTGGTCTAATTTTATATTCTGCTAAGTCTATTGCTAATTCATTAATAATGCTTTCATAACCTTGCCAAATAACAGGATGATCGAAGGGGGGGATATAAGCATAATCTAATTTTTGAGCAATTTTTTGGGCATGTAAATCGGTTTGATCCCAGGTGTCGCCTTTGGTTAAAACATCTGCTCCCATATCAATCATTTTTTGAACAGTTATTGGTAAAGTATTTTTGGGCACAAATACTTTAACGTTGATTCCTAGTTTTTTTCCAACATATGCCACACTGATCCCTGCATTGCCGCCTGAGGAAGAAACAAAGCCATTGGTACCTTGTTTTGCAAAATATTCACATAGTTGACCCACACCACGATCTTTAAATGACCCAGAGGGTTGTAAAGCCTCCATCTTTAGATAAATATTACGCTTTGTTATATTGCTTAATACAGGGGAATACAATAGAGGTGTATGGATGTATAATTTTGATGGCATATCTTAATCAGTTATACTTGTATGAGCCGATGCACATATATCGGCTCTTAATTTAAAGTTAAAGATACTTTTTACTGTATCGCCTCAAACAAAGCCAAAGAACGGTTTTGTGCTTTGGTCACTTGAATATCTGTCATTTTATTCGCAACGATTTCTCTTTGCATCAAAGCTTGTTCTGAGCCTGATTTTGCGGCCAAGTTAAGCCATGCATAAGCTTCCACTAGATTTTGTGGCACGCCTTGTCCTTGATAATACATATAGCCGATTTGTGCCTGTGCTTTATCATCCCCTTGATGGGCGGATTTTTTAATAGACGTGATACTGTTTTTTTGATTGATTTCATGAGATTTAGTGGCGTTGGAGCGGACTTGCTTTGCTTGAGTTGATGAATAATTAGGATTATCTTGGAGCACCAAAGTTTGGTAAGTATCTTGGTTGGATTGTATGAACCAATTAGCAGCTTGGATTAAATCTTGTGTTACACCTAAGCCTAAAGCATTTATCCAGGCCAGTAAGCTTTGGGCTGGTTGATAAGATGCTTTAGCAGATTTAATAAGATAATCATAAGCTTTTGCATCGTTCTGAGCAACCGCACGACCATGGAAATAATGCAGTCCCAATTGATATAAAGCTTTAGGGTGATGCAGATTGGCGGCTTGAATCAAACCTTGTATTTTTTGCACTTCTTGTTGCTTATCCCAAGCATTATAGCGCATGGCTTGTAGGTAAATATCATCACCCGGTATCACGTCTGGTTTTGTGGGGTTTTGAGTCAATGTTTTTTTAATGGGGATATTAATATGTTCTGTTACAGGAAAGCCATTGAGGTTTGCCTTTTGAAACCAAATATTTGCTTGTTCATAATTCATCGGTACCCCAAAGCCATTTTGATAGGACAGGGCGAGCAAAAATTGTGCTTCATGATTATTTTTAATGGCTGCACGCTTGAAATATTCATAGCTTTTTTGATAGTGAATTGGGCTGACGATCCCTGTGGCAAATGCTTTGCCCATTTCTAAGTTCGCAGAGATGTGATTTTGTTTGGCTGCTTTTTCAAACCATTTTAAGGCAATGCCATAATCTGGATTAACGCCATGCCCATTTAGGAAAATTTGCCCCAGTATATATTGTGATTGTGGGTCAGACTGCTTTGCAGCTGCATGGCACGTTTCTAGAGCGCGTTGGTATTGTTCTTGGTGATAATGAAAAGAACAGGCGGTTTTATTGGCTTCTAGCAATGAAATTTTTTCGATTTGTGGGGCGGAAGAATTATCTTGAGATGGTGTTATTACGGGGGCAGCTATTGTTTGGGTGCTAATAGCCAGAGTGGATAAAAATACGCAAAATTTCCAGTTCATAAGATTTTCCATTATCTAGATTCTCCAAAGCGATTGCCGATTAGTTGTTCTAAAGCCGCCAAAGCATTTTCTTCATCTTCGCCACTAACATGTAACTCAATCCATGTATTTTGACTGGCTGCCAGCATCATAACGCCCATGATACTTTTACCATTAACGACTTTTCCATCATTACTGACTTCAATATGACTGGCGTACTTTCCGGCGGTTTGAACAAATTTTGCAGCCGCACGAGCATGTAAGCCTAATTTATTAATAATTTGAATTTTTTTTCTGATCATGAGTCAATAACCGCAAAGCGAGAATGCATACCTTTGAAGCCAAGCTCTTGTTTGGTGAGAGGCTCAAAAATACCATCTTGTCCACCACTTAAGGCTTTTTTGCCCAGTGTTTCTAGTGGGAGTGTAGGATAATTAAGAATTCTAAATAACATGGGTAGATTGAGTCCTGCAACGACTCGGATTTTGAGCCCTTGGTGCTGTAGATCTTGAGCAATATTGCTGGGTGTTGAGCCAAACATATCTGTTAGCACTAATACACCAGCACCTGAGTCTAATTTTCTAACCAGATAACTTGCTTTAGCGATCAAAAGTTCTGGCTCTGGGTCTCGGCTGACTGAAAGCTGAGAAATTTCTAAAGGTAGCTGTCCAAAAGTACCATAGGCGACATTTAGCAATGCGCCGCCAATACCACTGTGAGTTATTAATAGTATTCCAACGTTCATAGGTTTAATTTTATATCTCTATGTCTGATTTGTACGTTTAAATTTAAATGTTGTGCTTGCTTAGCTATCTGCTCTGCAACAAACACAGAACGGTGTTGACCACCTGTGCAGCCAATTCCAACTGTTAGGTAACTTCTGTTGTCCGACTCAAATCTAGGGATCCAATTGTCTAAAAATCTAACAACATCTTCAACCATTAATTTTACATCGTGATGTTTTTCTAGAAACTGAATGACTTCTTGAGCTAGGCCGCTAAAGGATCTAAGATCTTGCTGCCAATATGGGTTAGGTAGGCAGCGTACATCAAAAATAAAATCTGCATCCATAGGAATGCCATTTTTAAAGCCAAACGATTGTACTAACAATTGTAAGTTATAGTCATTCTCGCTAGCCACTTTTTCACGGATAATTCTGCAAAGGTCGTGTTTTGATAACTCAGTTGTATCAATTATAATATCAGCGCTATTAGCAATAGGGCTTAAAAGCTCTCGCTCTTGTTCTATTGCTTCGTGGAGTGATAAGAGATTATTTGTCAGTGGGTGCTTGCGTCTGGTTTCACTAAATCGTTTAAGTATGGTGTCAAGCTTAGCATCAAGGTATGCGGTTTCAAAAGGACGGCATGTCTGTCTAAGATGATGCAGGACTTCTCTGAACTGGGCTGTATTTTTGGGGAGATTTCTAGAATCAATACTAATGGCGAGTCTAGGCTGATCGTCGCGTAGTTTCGTGACCAAATCTGGCAGCATTTCTACAGGTAAATTATCGACACAATAATACCCCACGTCTTCTAACGCTTGTAGTGCAACACTCTTACCTGAACCTGAACGCCCGCTGATGATAAGCAAACGCATGTTGATACCTTAACTTTATATTTGAATCAATAAAAATTATTGATTATTTTATTATTGTTTTAGGATAGCGACGGACTGCTGAACAAAAATAAATTAAGAATTGGAGATTTGATTAGTATATAGACATCTAACGGCATTCTCAATTAGTATCGCGACATTTTCAGTAAAAGGCAGCGATATTTTAGGGATAGGAATACCGAGAATAATCTCAGTATTTTGCTGAATTATCGTGGGTCGCTCTATATCTGGAGTAGAGGTGAGAGTGATAATCATGTCTAATATGTGAGTTTTATTCACATGCTGCGCGCCATAGCTTTTTGTGACATCAATAATGCCTAGATTTCGTATTTCTAATAAATTTGCTAACTTGCTTGGGCAACCACCTATTAATTGTGTGCCATATTGATAAAAAAAAGGCGCATCATCTGCTATTAAGACATGATGATTTTTTAGGCAATATAAAGCCGCTAAACTTTTGCCAACCCCGCTTTTTCCTGTTAATAAAACACCCTTGCCCATAACCTCGATAAAGGTACCATGTTGTATTTCCCTTAGACTCAGTTGATGGTAGCAATAGGGTAATAGAAAATCTAAACAAGCTTGAGCAGAACTTTGCGTTGCAAAAATGGGGATGTTTATTTTATCAAAAGCATGTGGGTTTATATTTTGAATTTGTTGTATTGTTTGTTCCGCTAGAATAATTAAGCGAGGTGAATTTTTATTTTTATCTGGATATTCTGTTTGAAAACAAAAAATATTATCTTGCCATATATTCATATTATTTTTTCCAATAATATAAATTAATGCGGGTTGTTCTATATTAAATTTTGTAAAGTGGCAAGCCATGGGTAAATGATGTGCATTGCACAGCGGGAGAGAGGAATTTTTTGCATTGACCCAATCCCAGTTGAGATAAGGTTTGAAGTGTTGGTAAAGTGTATTGATTTCAATTTTAGGATGATACACGAACAAGTAACTTAAACAATTCTTCTTGCGATTTTGCAGCTCGTAATTCTTGGGTGTAGGTGCCATTTCTGAATTTTTCAGCGATATTGGCTAGCACGGTCAGATGTAACTCTGTAGTCTCAAAAGGGACAACCAGTGCAAAAACCAAGTCAATGGGTTGATTGTCTAATGCGTCAAAATCAACGGGAGATTTGAGTCGCATAAAGCACCCAATAATTTGTTCTATTTCTTTTGCGCGGCAGTGGGGGAGCGCGAATCCTCGACCTACAGCTGTACTACCTAAGCGCTCGCGTTGGAAAAAGCTGTCAAATAACACGCTTTCTGTCATTTGGGGAATCGTGATCGCAATGGTTTTGGATAATAATTCGATTATCTTTTTTTTACTGGAAGCAGAAGCCATATAAACGGTTCGTTCCAGCGATAAATAATCATCTGTCGTTGGGGTTGGAAGCGTTGACTGGGTTGACATGTTACGCCCTTTGGTTAGGAATGGGTATGTAATAACTTACCGTTTTATCATCTCATTAAGCAAGCCATCTTTAAATGAATCTTAATCGGAAAAACACTCACATAGCCCTGCTATGCTCGAATTTTGCCTCAATCGTTCCATCTAAATATGCTAGCTTACTGAGCGCTAAATCCGTAAGTTATTACATGCCCATTCCTTAGTGATTTTAATAAACAGGGTTGTATCATGCCAGGGTTGCCGACATGATACAAATTTATGTTGGTAGTTTAGATTGTGCTATCATCCCCATGCGCTTGCAATTTTTCTTTATGTTTGATCACTTGCCTATCAAGTTTGTCCATTAATCCGTCAATAGCGGCATACATATCCTCATGTTTCTCTGTTGCATTTATTTCACCTTTGGCCAAATGGACGATAGCATCAGCTCGCTGTAAAAGCTTTGTCTCTACCGTTAAGGTGACATGAACATTGGTAATATTAGAAAAATGTTTTTCAATTTTTTTGATTTTATCTTGCACGTAGCTTTTTAAAGCAGGTGTAATCTCAACATGATGGCCGGTAATATTTAATTGCATAAAGTTTCCTTATGTTTTATTAAAATAGTCTTTTTCGTTCATTAGAAGGTGGGATAGACATGGCTTCACGATATTTTGCAACCGTGCGCCTTGCTACCTTAATACCCTTCTCTGCTAAGAGTGTAGATAATTTTAAGTCGCTTAGTGGTTTTTTTAAGTTTTCCTGTGCAACCAATTGTTTGATAAACGCGCGAATAGCGGTAGCAGAGCATTGACCGCCAGATTGTGTATTCACATGGCTGGAGAAAAAATATTTCAGCTCATAGGTACCTCTTGGCGTATGGATAAATTTTTGCGTTGTGACTCTAGAGATAGTGGACTCATGCATGTCGACCTGTTCCGCAATTTTATGCAAGATTAATGGTTTCATCGCAGTCTCACCTAATTTAAAAAAAGCATCTTGTTCCTGAACAATACATTTTGCGACTTTGAGCAAGGTATCGTGTCTATTTTCAATGCTTTTTAAAAACCACTTGGCCTCTTGTAACTGGCCTTTTAGAAACTGATTGTCCCGACTATTATCGGCTCGTTTTATTAAAGAAGCGTATCGGTTATTAATATTAATATGGGGTGTGCACTCCGGATTCAACTCTACCACCCATTTATTATTTTTTTTGAATACATAAACATCAGGGGTAATATATTCTGCGGTACTATTACTTATCTTTCTACCAGGTTTTGGGTTGAGGGTGCGTATTAATAAAATAATTTGTTCTAGCTCATCTAAGTTGACGCCTAGTTTTCGTTTTAGTGCAGGGTAGTCTCTCTGAGCCAGCAATTTCAGATGTGAGTCCACTAGTGTCGTAGTCTGTTTATACCAAGGTGTTTCTTGAGGCAAATAGCGAAGCTGTATTTTTAAGCACTCACTCAAATTTCTGGCGCCTACACTAATAGGATCAAACTGCTGAATACGTTGTAACACAGCTTGCACTTCATCAATCTCTATTTCTAGTTCGCTGTCTTCCGATAGTGTACTGTGTATACTTTCAATAGAATTTTCTAAATATCCGTCGTCATTAATAGAGTCGATTAATAATGTCGCTATGAGTCTATCTGTATCTGAAAAGGGGGTGAGTTGCATTTGCCAAACAAGATGATCCCGCAAACTGTTTTGTTCACTAGCTAACAATTCAATTTCATTGCCTGATTTTTGATAACTATTATTTTTATTTTGAAAGCTGGTTTGAGCTTCCCAGTTAGGCGGTTCCTCAGTAGTGGATTCTTGAGTGTGAGTTTGATCAGTTTCTGAGGCTGAGATTGATTCTGAATTGGGCGCTGAGCTTGTATCTGAGACCACCCCATCCTCTGGTTGCCCCTCTTCTGATTCCGCTAGTTCTAATAAAGGGTTTTTTTCTAAGGCTGACTGTATCTCTTGCTGTAAATCAAGAGAAGAGAGCTGTAGCAAGCGTATGGCCTGCTGTAGCTGTGGTGTCATTGTTAGTTGCTGGCCAATGCCTAATTGCAAAGTGGGTTTCACAGGCTTGCTCTCATATTTATCTTTCTACTTATAATTATAATATAAGTAAAGCAGGATGTGATGCGAACCTTTTATTAGATTATAAAGTAAATTCATCGCCTAAATAGACTTTACGCACAGTTTGGTTGGATAAAATACTATCCGCATGCCCAGTTGCTATGACAGAACCCTCACTTATTATCGTGGCATGATCGCAAATTGCCAACGTATCACGTACATTATGATCAGTGATTAAGATACCAATGCCTTTTTGAGCGAGATAGGTAATTTGCTGCTTTATCTCTTGGATAGAAATAGGATCGACGCCAGCAAATGGTTCATCCAATAATATAAATTTGGGTGTAAGCGCTAGGGCTCGAGCAATTTCAACGCGTCTTCTTTCCCCGCCTGATAAACTAATACCCAAATTTTTACGCACATGGTTTAAATTAAACTCATTAATTAAAGACTCTAAGCGTTCATTTCTCTCGGTATGATTAATATCTTTGCGAGTTTCTAATATGGCTAAGATGTTGTCTTCTACAGAAAGCTTTCTGAATATAGAGGCTTCCTGAGGTAGGTAGCCAATACCTAATCGGGCGCGTCTATGCATCGGTAATGTGGTGAGAACCTCTTCGTTGAGTGTGACTTCGCCATGATCACAAGCGGTTAGTCCAACGACCATATAAAAACATGTCGTTTTACCGGCACCATTGGGGCCAAGTAAGCCAACCACTTCACCGCTTTTGACTGTAAAGGAAACATTTTTAACAACGTGTCTATCTTTAAAATGTCTAGATAAGTTTTTTGCGGTGAGTATATTGCTCATGAGTCACCTTTTTGGGGAGACGTTTTAGGCATAATAACCATTTTGGGGCGTTGATTATTGGAGGTGACGGCTTCAATTTTTTGCTCGTTTAATGTGTAGCGCAAAATGGGTCCCTCAAAAGTATCTTGTTGATGCTTAAGTTTTGCTTGCCCCGTCAGAATTAATAAAGAAAGAGATGGGTCATAATCAATATTTTGCGCATGAGCATGTAGTAATTCTGTACTATTTTGCATGGGGGTAGAAAATTTGGCAGGTTGTCCTGTGGCCAAAATGGATGTGATTTTTTGGTTAGCATCTCTTTTGACCGTGATTTCATTTGCCTTTAATATTTTATCGCCTGTGCGCATTACCACGTGACCTTGATAGATGATTTTTCCGCTTTCTTGCATAAAGGTAACGCGATCAGACTCAATATGAATCGGTTCATTTTGCGTTTGGGGGTCGATATTCGCCCAGGTTGTGTTCGGCGTAACGGCAAATAAAAAAAGGGTGGTTAATATAATTTTAAAATTTTGATTGTTCATAATTTGCATCATAATTTTCATAAATAGAATCCACTTGCCCAGAGAACTGAATTATTTTTTTGTCGAGTTCAGCAAACAGGCTGTTTGCTTGTAATCGCATACCTTCTTTAGTCACGGTAACAAGCGTATCTGAGGATACCCATTGTTTGTTGGGAAGATAAGTGAGTTCTTCTGTATCCAAGTGTAACATTATTGTGTCAGCTTGTTTTTGTGAGACTTGCACTTGCTCAAGCAGTTTTATGGTATCAAATTGTCCCAACTTAAAGGTGGACTGGGTTTGTGATGGTGCTTGTAGCCCTTGGCCTAAGCGTGAATTCAAAGTCCAAATACTGCCATCTTCATTTTTAATTTGTAGTGCAGGTTGTTTCATATAGACGGTGGTATCTTTGACAAACTGTTTCCAAGAATCCATTTTGAGTGATTGTATTTTTTCGCCCTGTTCATTATATTGCCAAGCGGTTACGCCACTCATCGCTTCTCGAATAATGGCAGGCTTAGTATGGCCGTCAGTCTGATCAGAAGATGGATATTGTGAGTCATAAGTCAAAGGTTGATAATGCAATATCAGTGCAGTGGCTAGCAGACCAGAACATATCAAAAAAATCAGACTGTATATAAGCTTATTCACGTTATTTCGAGACGTTTCACATTACGCCTGCTTTTAGCAAATCATGCATATTTAAAGCGCCAATGAGTTTTCGTTGATGATCCACCACGAGTAATGCGTTAATTTTATTATCTTCCATGATTCTTAAGGCTTCTGCCGCTAACATGCCTTGTTGTATAACGGTGCCTTGTTGCGTCATGACTTCTGTAATAGGGGTTATATGGACATTAATGTTTAGATCTAAGGCTCGTCGCAAATCGCCATCAGTAAACAAACCAACTTGTTGATGTTGATCGTTAACGATAGCTGTAATGCCCAAACTACAACGTGTCATTTCAAAAAGTGCTTCTTTGACAGTGGCTGTTTGGCTGACCATTGGAATGTGCTTGCCAGTATGCATAAGGTCATCTATTTTTAGGAGCAAGCGTCGACCTAGGCTACCACCTGGGTGAGATAATGCAAAATCTTCGGCACTGAAACCTTTCGTGTCTAATAGTGCGATAGCGAGTGCATCTCCCATAACCAAAGTAGCAGTTGTGCTAGACGTGGGCGCTAAGCCTAAAATACAAGCTTCTTTTTCAACGCTGACATCAAGATTCACATCGGCGGCGGTTGCTAGGGTCGAGGATGGGTTACCGGTAAAAGATATAAGTGGTATGCCTAAGCGTTTAATCAAAGGCAAAATAGTCACCAGCTCGTTTGCTTCACCAGAATTAGATATCGCGATGACGGTATCTTCTTTGGTAATCATTCCCATATCACCATGGCTGGCTTCACCTGGGTGAACAAAAAAGGCTGGGCTGCCTGTGCTGGCAAATGTTGCGGCAATTTTGCTTGCAATGTGACCAGATTTTCCCATGCCAGTTACAATGATTCTGCCTTGGGTTTTGAGCAAAAGCTTACATGCTTTGACAAAACGGTGATCAATTCGTTGCAACAAAGCTTGTATGGCTTCAGCCTCAATTGAGACAACTGCTTGACCAAGTTGAATTAAATTCTTGCTAATGACTTCCATAATACTTCCATAATATTAAAGATCTTGACGACCTGAGTTTGTTTGTTAGTTTCATTAATTGATGAAATTATATCACAATTTTAGCTTGATAAATCAATAGAGTTAAATAACAAATGTAAATGGATAGTAATAAAATACCACCCTGCCGATTTATAGCATTTTTTTTCTGATTGTTTAGCAGAAATGGCAGAGCAAATAAGGTCGTTAGTATGAGCATGAGAGGGAAATCTCTAAATTTAATTAAATAACTTAATTTCGTGCTGGGAGCAATAATTGCAATGGGAGCCAACACAGCGGTTAAGTTAAATATATTTGAACCGATAATGTTTCCAATCGCAATGCCATGTTGTTTTTTGATAATACCAATAATTGATACAGATAACTCAGGTAGGCTGGTGCCAATAGCCACAACAGTTAGTCCAATAAATGTTTCCTTCACACCGAGGTTCAGCGCTATTGCTGAAGCACCGGTCACGAGAAAATTAGAGCCCACACCCAGCATAAGTAAGCTAACCACTAGCCCGAATAGGATTATATATATATTGGTATGATTTTTATTAAATTCAGGGGTATCAGAGGTATCATATTTATCGTGGTGTCGTTGGCTGGTTTTGATAAGCCAAAGTAAAAATATAACGAGTATTGTGATAAGTAAAATACCCATCCAAATAGAAAAATCAAAAAAGAAAAGCAGAGTATAAATAGCGAAGCTAATGAGTAGCAGTGCAATCAATTCATCTTTAATCGTTTGGGCAGACTGGGTAGATTTGGCAATGGGTTGCAAAATAGCTGTGATGCCAACAACTAATCCAATATTCGCGATGTTAGATCCCAAAGCATTACCAAGCGCAATATCTTCATTGCCTTTTAAACTAGAAATAATGGCGACGAAGATTTCAGGCGCTGAGGTACCAAATCCTATAATGGTTAATCCAATAATTAATGGTGCGACACTGAGTCTGAAAGCAAGCTTTGCTGCATAGTCAACAAGCTTGTCAGCACTCCAAATTAATAAAAACAATCCAACGATTACTTGAAGCCAAGCCATATCAAACTCCCCCGAAATACACAAAAAGTGATGCTAAATTTTGTTAGTATGCGGATAAAATTGAATATTTTATAAAAAAAATTTATGTTACCGCAAATACTGCCACAAAGTACGAAAGATTAAATATTCTATAATGATAACATTTTCATCTGATATCGATTATCCTAATGGGATGAAAACTAACAATCATCCAATGCAGGATCCCAATAATGCGGTAGAAATCCGCGGGCTTACTTTTTATCGTGGTAATAGAGCTATTTTCGATAATATTGATATCGATATTCAGCGTGGTAAAGTGACAGCCATTATGGGACCCAGTGGCACGGGTAAAACAACATTATTAAAATTAATAGCTGGGCAGCTAAAGCCTAGTAAGGGTCAGATTTTATTTAATGGTATTAATATTCCTGATTTAAATCGCAGCGATTTATTTCAAGTTCGGAAGAAAATGGGCATGTTGTTTCAAAGTGGTGCTTTGTTTTCTGATTTGAGTGTTTTTGAAAATGTGGCTTTTGCTTTTAGAGAACATACAAAATTATCTGAGAGTGTTATTCGTGATATTGTGCTGATGAAATTACAGGCAGTAGGCTTGCGAGGTGCTAGAGAGCTGATGCCAAATGAGCTATCGGGTGGTATGCAAAGAAGAGCCGCATTGGCACGCACGATTGCGCTAGATCCATCGTTAATACTATATGACGAACCATTTGCTGGTCAAGATCCTATCTCTATGGGTGTACTGGTTCAGCTGATTCGATTGTTAAATGATGCGTTGAATTTAACCTCTGTTATCGTCTCTCATGATGTGCATGAGACGAATACCATTGCGGATTATACTTATGTGATGGCAGAAGGACGCATCATAGGACATAATACACCGGAAAAACTGATTCAAGATGACTCAAGCTGGGTGCAGCAGTTTATGCAGGGTCTACCGGATGGTCCGGTGCCTTTTCATTATCCAGCTCAAGATTACGAATATGATTTGTTAGGGGAATAATTTTGTTACGGCAATTGCAGAAATTGGGACGATCTTCACTTGAAACTTGTCAGAATATCGGTAATACCGCTATTTTCTTGTTTAGGATTATTTTGGGGCGTCCTCAATCTTGGAAGAGTTTTAAGTTATTAATACCACAGCTTTATTCTGTTGGTGTGATGTCGTTACTAATTATCTGTGTTTCTGGCTTATTCATTGGAATGGTTTTGAGTTTGCAGGGCTATACAATTTTAGTGAAATTTGGCGCTGAGCAAGCATTAGGCCAGTTGATTGCCTTGAGTTTGGTTCGTGAGCTGGGTCCTGTGGTTGCGGGCTTATTATTCGCTGGACGAGCCGGATCCGCTTTGACTGCAGAGATAGGCTTAATGAAAGCCACAGAGCAGTTATCCAGCATGGAGATGTTAGCGGTTGATCCTATGCGTCGTATTATTGCGCCTCGTTTTTGGGCTGGGCAAATTTCCATGCCTTTATTAGCTTTAATTTTCACAGCGGTTGCTATATATGGTGGATATATGGTTGGTGTTGAATGGTTAGGGGTGGATTATGGTGCCTTTTGGGCTAACATGAGAACGGCTGTTGATTTTTACGATGATGTATTAAATGGCATAATTAAAAGTATTGTTTTTGGGAGTGTTATTACTTGGATAGCCGTTTATCAAGGGTTTCAATGCATGCCGACCTCTGAAGGGATAGGACGAGCCACAACAAATACAGTGGTGTATTCTTCTTTGGCGATATTAAGTTTAGATTTCTTTTTAACCGCAGTTATGTTTGGAGGATTGCGCTAATGCATAAGAGAACGGTTGAAATTGCCGTCGGGATATTTGTTTTGCTCGGTATGTTAGCGTTATTAATGTTGGCGGTGAAAGTAAGTGGTTTAAGTGATATTTATGAATCTAAAGAAGGTTATAAAATCACAGCAGAATTCACTAATGTTGGGGGACTAAAACCTCGAGCCAAAGTGTCTATGGCTGGTGTGGCGATAGGGCGAGTTTTAAGTATTGAGTTTGATAAAAATAGCTTCTATGCCAAAGTCCATATGATAATTGAACAACAGTTCAACAATATTCCAGAAGACTCTCAAGCGAGCATCATGACCGCTGGCTTATTGGGAGACAATTATTTAGGGTTGTCACCAGGAGTGGAAGATGATGTATTGGTGGATGGCTCAGTCATTGAAGTAGGTAATACCAATCAAGCATTAGTACTTGAGGATTTGATCAGTAAGTTCTTTTCTTCTAAGGCTAGTGGTTTAAACTTAGAAGATGATGTTGATGAGTAGGAGATTATGTATGATCACTAAAAAAGTAAGTATGGTTTTCTTATTGTTTATCTTTTGTTGGCAAACGTGTATTGCTGCGGTTGAAAGACCTGAAGTGATGCTCGAGCGTATTACCACAGATATGATTAATGAGCTTAAAAAGAATGATAAGATTTTAAAGAAAGATCCTAATCGTGTTGTGGAGATCATTGATAAAATATTAGCCCCTTATATGGATTCTGGCTCGATGGCTAAGTGGGTGGCTGGCCGTAATGCATGGCGTAAAGCGACCCCGTCTCAGAGGGCTCGGTTTACTAGTGAGTTTAGAGATCTGCTAATACGCACTTATGGTGCAACCTTATTGGAATATAAAAATCAAAAAGTAGAATATTTGCCATTGCGTGGCGACTTAGAAGGCAAAAAAAGAGTATTGGTTTCTAGTTTAATTCGTGAGCCAGGCAAGGAATCTATAAAGCTAACCTATAGGCTGGTTGCTAGAAGTGATCGTTGGAAGGTTTATGATATTAGTATAGAGGGTGTCAGCTTATTAAAGGGTTTTAGATCTCAATTTTTACAGGAACTTGAAAGAACCGGTATGGATAAAGTGACAGCAAAATTACAAGAACACAACAAAAAATCCATCAAAAACTAATATGAGCAATGCAAAGGTTTATCAAAAAGATAAAGCAATAATGGTTGAGGGTGATCTGACTATTCGTACGATCGAACCATTATTAGATCATATAAAATCTTTGATTACGTATGATGGTACAGTGACGGTCAATTTGAAAAAGGTGGGGGCTTGCGATAGCGCAAGCCTGGCTTTTCTCATTGCGATATTAAGAGAGGCAAAATTAAAACGCTCCCAGATTGTTTTTTCTCAAGTCCCTAAGCAAATGATAGATCTAGGTCGGGTCAGTGGGATTGATGAGTTAATTACCTTAGAAAAATAAAAGTATAAAATGTTTGTCATATACAGTTTATTATTACTTGTATTTGTTTATTTATTGCCAGCTTTGGCTATATTTCCCCGTTGGATTTTACAACCCAAATTGGCGGCTTTGTTGCCTATCATCAGTTCTGGAATAATTTTTTTTCTTGTTTCAAGTCTGCAAGCACTCAATATTTATCAAACCAACACGGTTACAGTTATTTCTTTACTGTTAGCGTGTGTAGTCGGTATTAGAGTCAGGCAAGCTATTATTAAATACCCTAATCTATGGTCACTCACCTATATCAAGATATATTTATTTCATATTTTGTTATTGTTGCCATTTTTTATGAGGTTATCTACCCATAGCTTTAATAGGGGAGATGAAATATATAGCTGGAATTTTTGGGCGATTCAGCATTTTCTTTCTCTGCCCATCGATTTCTCTCACACTGGCGCCGCATATCCCCAATTGTTGCCCAAGTTATTAAGCTATTGTTATCAATTATTGGGAAATCTACAACTTCAACTGCCTGTCAAAGGTACGTTGATTTTATTTTCTTTGAGTATGTTGATTACCATTGCCTGTTCTGTTGTGACGCTTAAAAATATGCGCAGCCTATTATTTTATATCATAGGATTAATACTTGTTTTATTTGTCTGTGACTTGAGCTTGTTCTTTGATGATGGTTACGCCGATCCCTTGATGAGTTGTGGGCTAGTTCTATCTATATGGGCCTTATGGCATTTTTATCGTTGGATGCAAGTTTGTCAGAGGCATTCAACACTCAAAAATGAGCGCAATGCATTATTTTATTTATCGCTGAGTATTATGTTAGGGACCTGTGCCTTTTTAGCGAAACAACCTGCACTGCTCTGGGTTATTGGGTTGACTCTAATAACGTTGAGTTCATTATGGCAGTATAGAGCTGCCAGCTATATTTTTCGAAGTGTTGTTGTCACTAATATTATTATTTTATTGGGGATTATTGTTTGGTGGTTTTTGGGGGAAGGCGCAACGTTCCATCAAAATCAAGGTGTGATGATACTGTCTTTTGAGGGCAGAAATGTCATCGCTCAATTTTGGCATTCAGCTCAGACCTATTTACTACAAAAACCGATGTTATTGGCTTTGTTTATACTATCGTACGTAAGCTGTCGCAAGCATGCGTATTTTTCTAAAGTCTGGTGGTTATTTTTTCTACCGAGTCTTTTATTATGGTTTATTTTAGGGGCATATCAATTAAGACTGGGGCAGCATTTGATTGCTCTAGCTTGGTTTATGATTGTTGCAACGAAATTTTCTGTATTTAAAGTATTATCCAGCTCTAAGCTTGATAAGCTGTCATATTATTTGAAGAAATATCAGCATGCACTATCTTATAGTTTTGCTATTGTAAGCATTAGTGTCAGTGCTTTTGTGTGGTATAAAATTGCTTATATAGAGCAAAAAAATATAAGTTTTTACGATGGTGGTCGTCTTAGTTTATCACGCTATTTTGGACAGGACTCGGACTGGATTTATAAAAATATCTATCAAAAACCTGAAGTAACGTTATGGGTGCCGAGCCGTTATTTATATGGATTGTTTTATACACGTAATCAGCTGTATTCACCTGACTATTCAAATTATTCACATTATACAGAAGATAATTTAGTGGATGATTTTTTGCGGAATCAGCCAGATTATGTTTTTGTCGTCAGTGATGCCATTATTGATGGACCTGCTTCTGGCATTCTCAAGCAAGTCGTCCAAAAATATCCTTTCGCATTTGAAGTGGTAGCAGACTCACCAAATCGATTTGATTTTGTTACTTACAAATTAGATATTGCAAAACTAAAAAAATAGCTTGTTTACTAACAACTGTATGTGAGATTACTTTATTTTTTCTTGAGCCCAGTGCTTTTCAAGTTTATTCATGCTTTGTGATATAATTCTGGGATATTTTTATGAACTCATGAAATATGGCTTTAATTATTTGTTTAATTAAATAACTATAACAATCTATAACTAGAATATACAATGAGGAAAACACTTTGCGTTTTCAAATTCAAGATTTCACGTTAAAAGGGAAGGTTATCTAGATGCAAATGGACAAGCATTTAATTCGCGGTGGCAATCCTTTGTTCGGCGAAGTTAAAATTTCAGGCGCAAAAAATAGTGTTTTACCAATATTGATGGCATGTTTGTTAACAGACCAATCTGTCAGTATTAGCAATGTTCCACACCTGAACGATGTGACAACCACAATGTCGCTTCTGGGGCAGATGGGTGTCAATTTAACGGTGCAAGAAAATCTAGAAATAGAAGTGAATGCTAGCCAAGTTAATACATATTGCGCGCCTTACGAGCTAGTTCGCACCATGCGAGCATCTATATTGGTGTTAGGCCCACTGCTAACAAAGTATGGCAAAGCCAAAGTATCACTTCCCGGTGGTTGTGCCATTGGTTCGCGGCCTGTTGATTTTCATGTACATGGCTTGCGCAAAATGGGCGCGGATATTACAGTAGAAGGTGGATATATAGAAGCCAGCGTGCAAGGTCGCCTTAAGGGGGCAGAAATTACATTTGATGTCGTCTCTGTGACCGGAACAGAAAATCTCATGATGGCGGCGGTATTGGCCAAAGGCACGACTATTTTAAAAAATGCTGCCAGAGAGCCGGAAATATCCGATTTGGCTAAATTTTTAAATACATTAGGCGCACAAATTTCTGGATTTGGCACGAGTACGATTACAATAGATGGCGTGGACGCATTAAAGGGCGGACAATATAAGATACTGCCAGATAGAGTAGAAACAGGCACTTATTTGGTCGCGGCCGCTATGACACAAGGCAAAGTTACCACTAAAAATACATCTTTTGAAATATTAACGACCGTTCTAGAAAAACTCAGTGAAACAGGCGCGTATATTACATATGATGAAGATTGGATTACCCTGGATATGCAAGGTAATCGACCTAAAGCTGTCAGTATTGTCACAGAGCCGTACCCAGGGTTTCCGACCGATATGCAAGCGCAATTTTTGGCTATGAATACTATCGCAGAAGGCAAAGCCGATGTGACAGAAACAGTATTTGAGAATCGCTTTATGCATGCGCAAGAACTCAGGAGAATGGGGGCTAATATTAAAATCAATGGTAATTGTGCCAGAGCAACGGGGATTAAAAATTTAAAAGGCGCGCCCGTGATGGCGACCGATTTAAGAGCCTCTGCCAGCTTGGTGCTAGCCGGATTAGTTGCGCAAGGCCAGACAGTGGTTGATAGAATTTATCATATTGATCGAGGCTATGAGCGCATAGAAGAAAAATTGGCACAATTAGGGGCTGATATAAAGCGCATTCCAGCACAATCGTGAATCACAATCCAGCATTGTTTCCCCAAGATGAACAGCCTTTTAGTATCGATGGCGATGTGGGCAAAATTGAATGTACTGCCAAGTCAGTAGAAGAGCCTAAAGGCTTTGGGGTTATCTGCCATCCTCACCCTTTATACCAAGGCAGTATGCATAATAAAGTTGTGCATACTGCGGCCAGAGCTTTTAATAATAAAGGTTTAAATACAATCCGCTTTAATTATCGTGGGGTGGGAGAAAGCGAAGGTGAATTTGGTGATTCTGTAGGAGAAGTAGAAGATTTAAAAGCTGTCATTCGTTGGGCTCAATCTGTTATGCCGGGTCAAAAATTATGGTTGGCAGGTTTTTCTTTTGGCTCCTTTATTGCCGCCAGTGGTGCCACAGAGCATCCATGTCAGCAATTATTTACTATTGCGCCTGCTGTGCATCATCAACCCTATGAGCAAGTGTTGGGGGTTTCCTGCCCTTGGATTGTCATACAAGGCACTCAAGATGAAGTGGTACCTCCCGAAAAAGTCTATGATTGGTTTACACGCCAACAGTCACAGTCCAGTACGTCTATGCAACTCATCAAATTAGAAGCATCCCACTATTACCATGGCACATTAGTGACATTAAGAACGTATATTGAAAGTACTTTTTTAGATATTTAATTTTTAGGATTTCTAAGATTCTAGCCTTTTACCAAGGTAAAATCTTTAGTAGGCCTGCAATAAGTTTCTTTTATCAAAAAGATTGATGCAAATAAAGATGCCGCTACTAAAGCAATGATAAATGAGAAGGCAAATACATAATCTTCTTTGCCTGGACTTACCGCACCATAGCTGTGGCTGTCTAAGAGCCAACCCACGACAGGGGCATTAATAGAGGACAGCAAGGCAATAATGCAATTATTAAAACCTAAGCCAGCGGCCAAGTAAAATTTACTGCATTGCTCAGCCATAATGGCAAAACCAACGCTCTGTCCCGCTGCACCTAAGCCAAGTGTAAAAAAGGAGATGGTTAAAATAGTCTTTGTTACAGGGAATAAAACAATCGCAATAATTGATAAAAGGCAGCATAAGGCTGCTGAAACCATAATGATTTTTCTACGTCTCAAAAAATCAGAAATAAACCCTAGTAAAGGACAGCCGATAGCATAGCCCAACCAGCCTACTGTGATCATGTATGAAGAAAATCCAGAACTATAGCCGTTTAACTCAAGAAATATTTTGCCTTCATTTTCGGATAAATATTCCAGCGTGAAATAAACCAGAGCAGAGTAAAAAGCAATAACCCAAATTTGTTTTTGTTTTAGGATGGAATAGATATTCAATTTTATAGAGGTCGGTCGAGTTAACACTCGAAACTGTCCAATATTTTCCTGACTATTTTTTACGACAACTATAATTAGTATGGTGAGGAAACAACCAAAGCCACCAAGACCTAGGAAAACAGAGCGCCAATCTATACTGCCATCTAAAGCCATGCTGTTAAGTGGGCCTGCGGCAACCATAGGTCCCATCGTACCGATAAATTGAGATAACCCTATAAATAACCCATAATGTTTTTTCGGCATCCAATCATAGACTGCGACCAGCAAGCAAACAAATCCAAAGGATGAACCTAACCCCATCAGCATTCTGGCGACTACCGCTGACTTGAGTTGATAGGTCATTGCAAAAGCAATAGCAGAAATACTACAAATAATCGTTGCTAATGTTAATGATTTTTTCAACCCGAATCTATCTGTAATAAGACCAACGGGCATTTGCATGGCGCCATAGATAACCATATAGGCTGTAGTACTTAAAATAGCAAAGGTAAATGGTGTTAAGTTTAAATCATACATAATAGGGTGTTGGAATGTGCCCAGCACCGTTCTCAATAAGAATTCATAAGTGAAAAATATTGCACACACAAGCCAAACCATGATGCCAATAGGGGAAATTTTAGTATTTGTCATATTGTATTAGTTTGATTCGTTTTGTTGTTCTTCCCAAGATTCGATGGCATCTTCGGCTCTTGAGTAGTCAATGAATGAAGCGATTTTAAAGATAGATAATCCCTCATGGATTAAAGGGGTTGTATTGATACCCACGATCAAGCCATCTTGGGGGGCTTTGACATGTTCACCAATGTCAGCGCTAAATGGATCTGATATAGTGCCTAATTTTTCACCTTTTTTGATGCTTTGCCCTAGTTCGACAAATGTTCGTAAAATGCCACCGCGGTGTGCAATAATCCAACCTTCATCTTGTGAAAAGACAGGCGAGAATTCTGCTATTGGCTCTTCTTTGGGCAGCATATCAATGGATCGCATGATGTTGACAATGCCATTGACGCCAAGTGTAATGGCATTTTCATCAAACCGCATGGCTTCGCCTGCTTGATAGACGAGTAGTGGAATGTTGAGGCTTTCTGTTGTTTGACGAAAGTTATTGCCTTCAAGGCTTACGTTCGTAATAACAGGTGTTTGGAATATTTTGGCCAGTTGTTTGGTTTTTTGGTTTTCGAAGTTACAATATACTTGTGGCAATATATTATGATTTAGTGCACCGGTATCAAGCTCTATACAGTAATCGGCCTTTTTGATTAACTCATGTGTAAAGATATAAGCGATTCGCTCACCATAGCTACCATCTATTTTTCCTGGAAAACATTCAGATAAGCCACCACTGCCTGATGGCATCACTTTGGGAAAGTGGGTTAAACCATAAATATTCATGACAGGAACAGCGATAATTGTACCATTGATGCTATCACCGTCAAAAGATTCTATTAGCCGGTTTACAATTTCTAAGCCATTCATTTCATTTCCATCAATGGTAGAAAAAATCAAAATGCATGGGCCAGAGTTTTTTCCATGAATAACTTTTATGGGCATATAAAGTGGTGCGCAAGAGTATAGGTCAGGCATTTGTAGCGCCAAATTTGCTTTCTCGCCCGGCTGAATCAATTCGTTACAAATCGATAACGCTGAATTTTTCATACAATATGACAATCTAACCTTTTTTCTTGACTGCTCAAAGCGAGGTATTATAGCACAAATTCACATTGAGATTTTTTATTTTTTCTAGTGCATACATGCCATCTTTGGCTGGATGGGTTTCAAAGCCAGATCCAACAATGTCTTATAGATCATTCGTCTCATAGTCTCCCCCTCTACCAAAGATAGTTGTTAGGTCCATTAAAAAGAGGGTATCTACAACAATATAATTTTTGCAAATATGCCATATATAGCATAAAATGATCTATACTATGATATAAGACAAGGATACTAATGAAGGATTTATATTGGATTGGGAGCGTCCAAAAGGATCTTAAGAAATTTCCAGAGGATGTGAGAGATGAGATTGCTTTTTCTCTACATGTAGTGCGAGGTGGAAAAACACCAGATTCTGCTAAAAAATTTAGGATATCTAGAGAGCATGGCGTGTATGAGATTGTATCCAATTATGATACGAATACATATAGAGTAGTTTATGTTATTAAGATTGATGAAAGGGTGTATGTTTTAGATGCTTTTCAAAAGAAATCTAAACGAGGAATTCAGACGCCACAGCAAGACGTTAATCGTATAAAAAATCGCTTAGCGCGAGCTAAAGAAATCAGTAAAAAGTATAAACAAAATAAGTGATGCGAACGTGGAGAAGATTATGGCAAATGAAGAAAGTTATAAAAAAAGTTGTGGGAATATATTTGAAGATTTAGGGCTTGAAAATCCTAAGGAGAGATTAATCAAAGCTGAAATAGCAATGAAGATTAATGAAGCGATAGAGAAACAGAAATTAACCCAACAACAAGCAGCAGACATGCTAGGAATTGATCAACCAAAGGTATCCGCTCTTTCCAGAGGTAGGCTCAAAGGCTTTACTATCGAAAGGCTTTGCCGATTACTGAATCATCTTGAGCCTGGATATGAATTAGAATTAGTGAAAAAACAAAAAATATGTTAAATATTTGGCGCTATGTATAGTCCTTTATTTTAAGGGCACGGATTGGGATGTGAATTATGTATGCCTTCTATAGATTCGAGCACTTCAGCGCTTAAATTGACGTCAATACTCAGTATGTCTTCCTCTAAGTCTGCTATTTGAGTGGCGCCAATAATCGTGCTAGTCACAAAACCACGGGTATTCACATAGGCTAGAGCAAGTTGAGCAGGGCTTAAGCCATGGGTTTTTGCTAAATCCACATATTGTTGTGTGAGCATGTCAGACAAAGTATTTTTGTATCTAGAATAAGTAGGGAACAGCTGTAAACGAGAGCCTTCTGGCATTTCGCCATTAAGATACTTTCCGGTCAACACACCAAAAGCCAATGGTGAATAGGCAAGTAGGCCACAATTTTCTCTATGCGCAATTTCACTTAATCCGACTTCAAATGTACGATTCAATAAGCTATAGGGGTTTTGAATGCTGACAATGCGAGGCCAGTTGTGTTTTTCAGCTAAATTAATATAAGTCGTCATACCCCATGGTGTTTCATTAGAAATACCTAGGTAGCGAATTTTCCCCACTTGTACTAATTCATGGCAGGCTTCTAATGTTTCTGCAATAGAAGTGCTGTGATCAGAGTTTGAATGTACGTAGCTTAATTTTCCAAAAAAATTGGTTTCTCTTTCTGGCCAGTGTAGTTGATACAAATCAATATAGTCTGTTTGTAGTCGGCTAAGGCTTTGATCAACCGCTTTGAATAATTGTTTTTTATTAAACCGACTGCCACCACGGATATAATTCAATCCAGTGCCTGCCATTTTGGTTGCGAGTACGATTTTATCTCTACAAGCGCTCTTGGTTATCCAGTTGCCAATTATTTCTTCTGTTTTGCTATACGTTTTAGAGGAAGGAGGGATAGGATATAATTCAGCTGTATCAATAAAATTAACACCAAGTGCTAGTGCTTTATCCAGTTGCTCAAAGGCTTCTATTTGAGTATTTTGCTCGCCCCAAGTCATTGTACCCAAACAAATTTTACTGACTTTAAGATCACTATGACCAAGTTGAGTGTATTGCATGATGGTTATTTGTTCTTTTTATTATTATATTTTCGGCAAAAAAAAGTGCCAAGGCTTTTCAGCAATGGCACGGAGCAGTCTTTAAAAAAAGCTTATAAATCAATACTTAAGCTTTTTTACGACGTACGGTCTTACGTTTAGTAACTTTCTTCTTAGTCACTTTACGTTTTGTCGCCGTTTTTTTCTTAGCAGTTGCTTTTTTCTTAGTCACTTTACGCTTGGTTACTTTCTTCTTCGTAGTAGCCTTACGTTTAGTCACTTTTTTCTTAGTTACTTTACGTTTAGTGACTTTCTTCTTCGCAGTCGCTTTACGTTTAGTAACCTTCTTCTTAGTAGCCTTACGTTTAGTGACTTTCTTCTTAGCAGTCGCTTTACGCTTAGTTACTTTCTTCTTAGTAGCTGTTTTGCGTTTTGCTGTCGTTTTACGCTTAGTGACCTTTTTCTTTGCCACTTTACGCTTTGCAACAGTTTTGCGCTTAGTTACTTTCTTCTTCGTAGCCGTTTTCTTCTTAGCAGCGGTTTTGCGCTTAGCTACTTTTTTCTTAGTAGTTTTGCGTTTTGCCGTTGTCTTTCGAGTCGTTGTCGTCTTTTTTGCAGCAGTCTTTTTTCTGGCAGCCATGATGCTCTCCTTAGTCACACACCTGCAGGATTACCGCTATAAAGATAGCATACTTTTAGTTGATGTGTAGTATAAATTCAAAAATTTATTGAATGACTTAAGACAACAATAGGATGTTTTACGCTAACATTTAACTTTTTTTGTTGAAAATGTTGTTTGAAGTGGAGGGCGCATCCGGTATTAGATGTGAGTAAAATATCGATAGCAAGTGGTGCCAGCTCGCTTGAAATTTTGTTGACGAGTTTTTTGGAAACTTCAGGAAAATCAAACATATACCGTCCAGCTGCGCCGCAACAATATTGATTTTTGATAGTATAAATATCATGTGCTGAAATACGTTTTATAATCTCAAATACATCGTTTTCGGAACCCCAAACATTCTTCAGGGTGCAAGGTGAATGCATGGCAAAACGTTTGGAGGTTTTTTTTAATTTTAAATTTTTTGGCCAAGGTGTTTTTTGTATTAAGCTTGAGACATCGACTATTTTGCTTGCAAAAGATTCTAGTGATTTTTTTTGAGCACTCTTGTTTTTCATTTCTATAGTTCCGGAACCAAAATATTTGGCATAGTCGCTGAGTGTTGTTCCACAACCGGAGGCTAGAGTGACAATATGATCCATGGGTTGAGAAGCAGAATTAGAAAATGCGTCAAGGTTAGATTGAGCAAATGAACTAGCAGATTGCAGATGGCCTGCATGCAGCTCCATTGCGCCACAACAGCCTTGGTGGATTGGAATGTACACATCGTATCCGAATGCTGTCAAAACGTGAATACTGGCTTGGAAAATCTCAGTGTCTGTCATTTTCTGGATGCATCCCAAAAACAAGCCGACAGACCCTATTTTTTTGTTTGTGGCAGGGTAAAATGATTTCAGTTTTATAGGCGGTTTGATGGTGGGTAAAAGGTTATCAAATGTATTGAGTTTTATCCACTTTGTAATGCCAATTTTTCTGGCTATTGTACGTATTTTTGTTATTTCAGCAAACCAGGCGAGCCAATGTAATGCGTGCAAAATTTTGGGGCGTGAGATAAGAGAAAGGAGAGAAACTTTATGTGGTGCACGTAGTGCTTTGGGGGCGTTGGTTTGGATTAAGATCCGTCCTTGTGTTATGAGCTGGCCATACTCTACGTTGGCAGGGCAGACGTGCTCGCAAGCACGGCAAGTCAAGCAGTGATCGAGATGGCTTTTGAGCTTGGGAGTATAGGACAAATTTTCTTGGGCTAAGGCTCGTAATAGCTCAATGCGACCTCGAGGAGATTCATTTTCATCTTGGGTTAGGTGATATGTTGGACAATGGGGTAGACATAGTCCACATTTAACGCATTGACTGGCAAGCGATTCTATTTCAAGTTTTAGTGCAATAGATTTTTTACAAGCGGGCAAATCAGTCATAGAATTTGTATAATCGAATTTTATTTGGTTTAGGTGATTTATGCCATACTACCAGCGTCATGTATTTTTTTGTACCAATATGCGTCAAAGTGGCAAAAAATGTTGTGCCCAAGGCGGAGCAGAAAATATGCGAGCGCATGCAAAAGCGCGTTTGAAAAAATTGGGCATCCATGGAAAAGAGATGATTCGAACAAGTACCAGCGGTTGTTTGGGGCGTTGTAAAGAAGGACCACTACTAGTTATTTACCCAGATAACATATGGTACGCTTATCATTCAATAGAAGATATTGACGAAATCATAGATAGCCACCTAGTTAAGGGAGAGACGGTAAGTAGGCTACTTATATAAATTTTTAGGATGCAAAACGCAATATTAGGGGATAGTCGTAATATAATGGGTTAAATAGTAAATTGGTTGTAATATGCATTGTGTCTCACGTTATAGTTTTGTATAATCCTCCAACTTCTAAATGGCATTTTTCCCTGGAGTTAGAGCGAATAAAATGAAAACATACTTTGCCAGACCAAAAGATATCAAGCGTGATTGGTATATTATAGATGCAAGCGGTTTGACTATTGGTCGACTCGCAACAGTGGTAGCTAGCTTACTTAGGGGCAAGCACAAGCCTTTATTTACACCACATATAGACATGGGTGATGCGGTTGTCATTATCAATGCAGAAAAAATTGTTTCGACCGGTAGAAAAGAAGATCAAAAAATGTACTATCGCCACACAGGATATCCTGGTGGAATCAAGAGCATTAGCTTGGGTGACTTAAGAAAGACACGCCCAGAAATGATTCTTCAAAAGGCGGTGAAAAACATGATACCTAGAGGACCATTAGGTCGTCAGGTGTACAAAAAACTTCACGTGTATGCAGGGCCAGAGCATCCTCATACAGCGCAACAACCTAAAGAATTTGTTATTGAAGCTCAAAAAGCTTAAACGTAATAGGATTAAGAAAACATGACTGTTGAACAATACTATGGTACCGGACGCAGAAAGTCAGCTGTCGCAAGAGTATATTTACAGAAAGGCACAGGCCAGATTACAATCAATAATCGTACTCTAGAAGAGTATTTTGGTGGCCGTAGATCAGCGCACATGGTTGTAAGACAGCCATTTGTATGTGTTGGCATGCCGGAAAAATTTGATGTGAAAGTTATGATCCGCGGCAGTGGCCCTATGGGACAAGCCAACGCGATTCGTCACGGTATCACTCGTGCTTTGCTTCAATATGATGAATCAGGTGTTCAGCCTACTGTCCAGCCTGTCGTGTCTAATGACGACGGCGAAGAAGGCGAAGGCGGAAGTTGCATCGAAACTTTCAGACAAATGCTGAGAAAAGCTGGTTATGTTACTCGTGATTCTCGTTGTGTCGAACGTAAGAAAGTTGGCCGTCGTAAAGCGCGTAAAGTTGAGCAATACTCTAAACGTTAAGCTCAAACTTCAGATTTTTTATCTGTCATGTTTAGATATTTTAAACATGACAGGTAAACAAATCAGACTAAAAATTTAAATTCCTTTCCTAGCTATTATTCCTGTTTATTATTTTTTAAATAATTTTCCACCGCAGTGACTATTACTTGAGTTTGATAATCTATCTCTATATTCACTCGAGCATCTACACTTAAATCAGATAAATTAGTTGCTTCCAAAGTCTCTGGAATCAAATGCACGCTAAATTCACCTAATTCAGTTGTAAATTTTGTCTCTACCACCGTTAAGCTGGCACCGTTCATTGCGATATAGCCCTTGGGCAATATATAAGACGCCCATTTTGCTGTGCATTGGAAAGTCAAAATACGTTGTTGATCGCAAGGGGAGGTCTGATGAGACAGCATCGCCGTACCCATAATATGCCCGGATAGTTGATGCCCACCTAGTTCATCCCCCATTTTAAGGGCGCGCTCGATATTCACTGTTTGATTAAGCTCTAAGCCATCAAAAGTGGTGCGATTTAAGGTTTCTGATACGATATCAAAAAATATAATATTTTTTTCTTGTTTGACCACGGTTAAACAAACACCATCAAGGCTAATGCTAGCGCCAATATTGATATTTTCTAGGAGATTTTCAGGTAATTTTACACCAATATGGGTGATAAGGGGCTGTCTATCAATCCAGTGCAGGTGTCCTTTGCCTTGTATGATACCTGTGAACATATATGCCTCCCGACTCAAATAAGAGCAAAATAGCGGAAAAGTCTGAATATTATGCTTTCATTGCGGTAGAGTCAATGAATGTTTGATATATAACTTGCGACAAATTATCACTATTGGCTACACTTATATTATTAGATTTTTATATTACAATTCAGAAAGTAGAATTTATTATGATAACGCCATTACATTATCTTGCTATAACCCTGGGTGTTTTATCGGTTATATTTTTTCTCAGTAGTATTATGGCTTTAAAGCGTAGACACTTTGGTCAATTAGCAACGCATTTGGCGATGTCATTTTGCTTTGTATTATTGGGTGGGGTTTTTGGACTGGGCGCAATTTCTGTTCAGGGTTATAAGGCATTAACTTTTGAGCAATTGGCCGCAACGGTTACGGTTGAGCCAAAAGGCAATGCGCAATTTAGTGCGCAATTTGTTTTTCCGGATGGCACCAGCCAAACGCACATGTTATCAGGCAATCAATTATTGGTGGATGCCCATATTTTAAAATGGAAACCGATTGCAAATATTTTAGGGTTTCATACCAATTATAAATTAGCCAGGGTGTCTGGTCGTTATTTGGCTCTAGAAGATGAGCAAAGCAAAACACGCACCATTTATTCTTTATCCAAAGAAACGCCTGTCGATATATTTGAATTGCGCAAACAGTTTTCTAATCTACAATTTTTATTGGATGCAGAGTATGGTTCCGCTTCTTTTGTACCTGCCCAAAAATCTCAACAATATGCTTTGATGGTGTCCACTTCTGGGCTTTTGTTTAGGCGGATAGAGTAGTTATGTCTTCAAAAATAACAAAGTTCAAAGCCCTGGTACTGAATGTTGTATTGAATAAATACAAATAGCTACGCACGATAGACCACCTATCGTATATTTTAAGCACCTCATCTTAGAGTTATATACAATATTATTGAAATTTATATACCATATATTAAATAACAAATACAGTAACTGGAAAGCAATATATGATTAGTGGTGCTAATTCTACATCTTCTACATCGTTAAGTGGTTGTCAGGGAAACCCTTTGGCTCTTCCAAGCGCTTCAATTGAAGCAGAGATAGGAATGTTAACTGCCGTCAATAGCTCGAATAGCGAAATATCCTCGTTTGCAGCTAATTTAGGTAAGCTTATAGGGACCGTTGATGAAAACGGAGAAGCTACAGAATATAGTTATCCGCTTGATAGGTTGGCAGGTTACGTCTATGACACAGGATATTGGCTAATATCTAATATAATGCAAGGGTTCACTTCAAATACTCAAAGTATAGTGCCTCAAGCACAGGGTATGAAACTTGAAAGCCAAGACTCTCAGCTCGAAGAAAATTTAGATCTTTTTGAAGGCGATAAAATAGACTGGTTTACTTTACAGGAAACAACAAGCCTAATATCTCAAGCAGATATGGTTAATATATTTTCTTTGTATTTCGACTATATAGAAAAAATAGTTCTCGAAAAAAAAGAGTCAGCGAGACTAAATGGCAAAGAACTTCTTATCTTCGTTGGTGAGGGGCACGTTTCTTATGCTGAAAATTATATTCAGCACATTATATTGAACATTGCAAAAAAATTAAATATAAATAATTTCTACCATGAGCGTAGTGAAGGTGTAGATTTAAATAATGAGATTGGATGTGGTTTAGGTTATGGCCTCCTTGGTCTTGAAGATATTGAGGTTGCACAAAAGTATGGCATGAAATATGTGCCTATAGATTTATTTGATATCCCTATGCACCTACATTATACCAGTTCTTCACCAGCGACTACTAGAGATGTGATGCTCAGCCGAAACAAAAGGATGGTTTTAGAATTAAATGAACATGCACAAGCAGGTGTGGCTATAGTAGGTGGCAATCACATGATTGGCTTATCTTCTTCGCTAGAAGGAAATAAAGGCATTAATAGCGATGTTTATGAGGTTCTAGATATGAACCTTTTTGAGACCCAATATATGGAAACTATTAAACTAGAATATCATGAACAAGCTAAAGAATATTACTCTAATCAAAATAGTGTATTATTTACAATGGTCAAAAATCTAGAAAATCTTATGACCGCGACAGACAAACTGAATGAGTCACTTAGACATAAAGTAGATACTGTGGAAAGAGCATTTAGTGATTTTATAGGTGATAAAGATCAAAATTTTACTATAAATAACAAATTTTTGACACGAAAAGCTTTCAGTGCTGTTAGATTTGGAGATGAGGTTGTATTACAAAAGATACTTTCCTTAGGATTCAATATTGATACGCATAATTGCCAAGGTTTTGACCTACTTAAAATGGCTATTTTTAAGTCTAACCTCGAAATGGCAAAATTTTTATTAAAAAATGGAATTGATAGTACAATCGATAGGGCTTTAATGCTTGCGGTACAGTACGGACAAACTGAAATGGTAAGCGGATTCTTAGAAGCGGGAGCAAATGTTAACGCCCAAACGAATGGCAAAACACCACTCCACTTCTGTGCAGAAGTCTTTGGGCGAACTGAAATTTTAACGCTTCTTCTGGAAAATGTCGCAAATATTGATGCGAAAGATAATACTGGCTTTACGCCTCTTCACTTGGCTGTCATGACTAGGGAAGCTGAGAATGCCATAATACTCCTGACGGCAGGAGCAGATACGGTATCGCTTCCAACAGATATTGCAAAAATGTGTGAGCGATTGAAAGATTTACCAGCCAATCGAAGAACTCGGCACTCTTGGCGCTAAGGAATGGGCATGTAATAACTTACCGTTTTATCATCTCATTACGCAAGCCATCTTTAAATGAATCTCAATCGAAAAAACACTCACATAGCCCTGCTATGCTCGAATTTTGCCTCAATCGTTCCATCTAAATATGCCAGCTTACTGAGCGCTAAACCCGTAAGTTATTACATGTCTATTCCTTAACAAACTGTCCTCTCCCAGAATTGCTGAGGGATCCCCACGAATTTCACAGAGATTCGTAGCA
>CAZWHY010000013.1:26545-76743 GCA_964633725.1 Uncultured Candidatus Berkiella sp. | reverse complement strand
TCACTTCGTTCATCAGAGAATTAATGAATATGTTTGGATAGGAAGATAATACAGAGTCATTTATCCATTTTAATGATTGGCAGTGTCATAATTTTGGGATAGGCCATTATCTTCGACGAGCAGCGCGAATCAATTCCTCGCCTAATTCTGGGAGAGGACGGCCGCAGGCCTGGTGAGGGTTGATATTGGGGTAACCCCAATTTTATAAAATCCTTCTCGCGCTATCCGCCTTTGCTAAAGCAAGGAAAAATCTCCAGTTGCTACGCAACTAAAAAACAAATATTTATTCTCTCTTTTCACAAGCAATCCAATTTCTAATATTTTCAGGAACATCAGGTCTTTCAACGGATTGATTAAATGTATGAATGATTTTATCCGGAGGAATTTTTCCTGCCTTACTCGTAAACAGTGCTTTGACCAGCGCGGTTGCACATAATACATCTTTATGGAAAAATTTTTGTTCTAAATAAATCCATTTTTCGTCCCAGTATACAACTTGTGCCTGCTAGTTTTAAGTGGCTTGCCTTAGATCTTGTGCCGTGTTCTAGTTTGGGAGACGCCTCAGAGAACCTGTTGACAATACTTTTTCAAAAGGTGTATTTTGACGTATGAGGTAATATAACTATTACAGAATATATATAATGGAGGCATTAATGACTGCTTTTGAGAGTGCAATTAAATTTTTTGAGGCTTGTGAAAAACCGAAAGGGTGGCAAGTTTGCAAGGAGTATGTTGAAGAGGGTGCAACTTTTAACGCGCAGTGTGAGCCTTTAGTAGATATTCACACTGTTCGCGATTACAGTGAATGGATGTTTGCATTTGGGACTATTACCTCGCCGGAGGGAAGTTATACTTTACATTCATCCAGCTTTGATAGTAAAACCAATACGGCGTTATTTTTTGCCACTTATCATGGAAAACATACTGGTGATGGTGGCCCTGTCCCGCCCACACAAAAAGAAACAAATGCGCATTATGTATATATTCTAAAAATGAGTGAAAATGATAAGGTGTTAGAAATGACCAAAGTTTGGAATGCACCATGGACTATGAAAGAGCTTGGTTGGATGTAGTTTTTTCACAATATATCGGTTTATTTATACTCATGATACTGTGTTATCTTTATGATTAATAGCCATATAGCTTGGCTGCATAGTAAGTGTGTGTGGCTTTAAAGTCAAAATATAAGGCTATGCTTCACAAAAGAGGGACGCGCGAAGCGCAAGGGAGACTTTATAAAATCCTTCTCGCGCTTCGCGCCTCTTCCCTTTATAAGGGAAAATCTCCAATTGCTACGCAACTAAAAAAACAAATATTTATTCTCTCTTTTCACAAGCAATCCAATTTCTAATATTTTCAGGAACATCAGGTCTTTCAACGGATTGATTAAATGTATGAATGATTTTATCCGGAGGAATTTTTCCTGCCTTACTCGTAAACAGTGCTTTGACCAGCGCGGTTGCACATAATACATCTTTATGGAAAAATTTTTGTTCTAAATAAATCCATTTTTCGTCCCAGTATACAACTTGTGTTTGCATCTGAAAGCGATTAAATAGATTCAGCGGTTTAAGATAATGGATTTTGGCGCTGCCTAATACCGGCATCCAACCCTTTTTGATGGAGGGCAAGAGTATGCCACTCAAAGCGGTGAGATGTATCCTGCCCAAATCCATCATGGTTAAATAGCGGCCATTATTGACATGAAGATTCATATCCAAATCAAACGGCCAAACGGTGAAATATAGAGTGGCTATAGACAGCGGACTGTCTGTTTTTTTCATAAACGGCAAACGCAATAACAACCAAATTAATCTAAAATACAGATTCATCTTATCTTACTTCTCTATCTTTTCTATTTATTGACTTTTTCTACAATCACACTGCCTACAGAGTAGCCTGCACCAAACGAACAGATTAAACCTTGATCGCCCGACATGAAGTCATGCTGATGCAAATGAAAACAAATAATGCTGCCCGCGGAGCTGGTATTTGCATATTGGTCGAGTATGATGGGAGCGGCTTGCTCGTCAAAATTTTTATCTAATACGCGCTTGCAGATAAGCTCATTCATGGTTTGATTCGCTTGATGCAACCATAGGCGCTTAAAATTTTTGGTGGCAATGTTTAATGTTTGGCTATGCTGCATAATATGCTCACAGACTAAGGGGATCACTTCTTTGAATACCTTTCGGCCTTGTTGGTGAAACAAATGCAGTGGGATGGACTGGTCTGTTTGAGATTCAGTATGGGTTAAAAACCCGTTATTATTGCGAATATTATTGGAAAACTGCGTGCTTAATTGAGTGCCCAAAATTTTAAAATATGGGACTTGGGTATCAGATTCAGCTTGCAACACAACAGCCGTACAAGCATCGCCAAAGATAAAATGAGACTCTCTATCGGTAAAATCTAAATGGCCTGAGCAAATCTCAGGGTTGACGACGATAACCGTTTTGCACTGGCCAGATTCAATCAAACTTTTCGCGGTTGCTATCCCAAAAGTTGCCGATGAGCAAGCAACATTCATATCAAAACCAAAGCCCCTACATTGCAATTGCTGCTGAATTTCGACTGAAATAGCTGGATAAGAGCGTTGATAATTAGAACAGGCGACAATAATGCCGTCGATATCAGAAGGATCCACTTGTGCCTGGTCTACTGCTTGATGAATGGCAATCATAGACATTTCGCATTGTACCGATACTTGGGACTCGCTGCGAGCGGCTATAAATGGTCGCATTCTATCGGGATCTAAAATACCTTCTTTGTCTATAACATAACGCTGTTTAATACCTGATGCTTTTTCGATAAAGGCGGAGGAGGATGGTTCTAGTGCCTTGCAGCTTCCTGCGGTTATTTCAGATTGATGCTTGGCATTAAAGCGAGCCACATAAGTATTAAAGCTATTAACTAACTCTTCATTCGATATCACTTGCTTAGGGGTATATAACCCAGTGCCGCTGATGACAACAGAGATGCTCATGTTATTCATTATCCTTAATTTGGAATCTAACTTAAATTAGATGTAATAATGCTTTTTATTATACCGGATTAGCTAACTATCAATAGTTATTAATATTATCAGTAATATTATCAGGACATCCACGTTAATATCCTTAATATTTTTTAAACAAAAAAAATCCAGGATTCTGCCTGGATAATTTCTATTGATTAGGCGAAATATTTAGGATTCAGTGACTAAGTTTTGAAAATTAGAAGTACTGATTTTTTTGATTCTGAGTAGTTCTGTTTTAATAGGGATAAATTGTTCTTCAAGCAATTGAACAATGTCGCCTAAGTTTTCTAATCGCATTTCTTGCCCAGCAAGTTCTAAGCTTAAACACATATGTGAATATCGAACAGCACCTATGCCTAAGCTTCTGATTCTAAGCTCCCGAGCAGATGACACAAACTCTTGCATTTTATGAGATTGCAGAGCTTTATATAGTTGAGAGAACTTCTTTTCTGCATCACGAAGGTACAGATCAATGAGCTCATTCATATTCGTTTGATAGATGATCTGAAATTCTTGCAACAGCTTAAAATTAATTGCTTGGGATATAACTGACTCTCCCATTGATACCACCTTTCTGAATTACTACTTAAAATATCGATGTTCATTATAGTGCATATGCACCACAAATAAAGGGCTAGTTCTATAAAAAGTGAATCATTTTGTTCTAAATCTGTCCAAAGGGTAACTATACTGGATAAACGGATGTAGCAGATATTGATAATGTAAGTTATACAGCTTAGAATATAGAGAACTAATTTGGGAAAATAATTTTATGGCAACTCAAAAGCAAGCAAATAGAGTGAAAATGATCGAGGGATCCAAGGCATTAGCCGTTGGTCTGGATTGTCATGGCCGCGTAGAAGACTTTGGGCTTTCTTCTGAAGTTGTGCCTACAACATTAGAAGATAGATTGAGATTTGCTATTTATATGGGGTCCGCTGATACCATTAATAATTTGTTATCATTAGGGGCAGATGCGAATGCTGTATCTGATAAGGGACATAGTATGTTAGAGCTTGCAGATGCGTATAACCCTGATTTGGTTGAGCTGCTAAAAAGCTATGGTGCTAAAGAGCGTCCTACCAGAAATTCGCCCAAATCTAAAAATTAAAACCCAACATCTTCATCTTTATTATCCGCTTTAGGCGCTTTGTCGTGATGTGCTACTGGGTTAGCTTCTGTACCTGCTTTTTTGATTTTATGCTCATAGACAAAGTTTTCTCTTTTTCTTTTTTCTTTTTCTTTATTCTTATGAGTCAATCGGTAGAGCAGATCTATTTTGTGGCAAATCAGTAATGCTGCAACCCAAGGAAACGCAAACGAAAATAAAACATAACTAATGGTTTGTGGTGCCCACTGTGGCAAGCTGGCATGGATGTGCGGTAAGTAGTAAGTAATAAGGTTAGGCAAAGATAAAATAGCGAATAATATCGTAAATCCAAATCCCACATAGATTAAATTTCTAATAAAATAACCTTTAGATGCGGCTACACTGGTGTCAAGCGCCGTATTCGTTTCTATTTTGTCGGTGACGGCAATGATGGGCGCATAAACTTTGGGCAGTAAACTTAAGAAAATAAGACCATAAAAAAATAATTGTGAGTAGAATATAATTCGAATATCCACTTTATATTCTAGATAAAATATGAAGCTCGCAAAATTCGCTGCAATGATAATCAGTGGCAATAAACTCATAGATATTAAGCAGCCAAATAAACCTAACATACGCTGAAAAGGATGCATCAAAAGTGCGATAGGATTTTCCGCTGTGTTTTTTGCGGTTAGATCTGTAATGTAAAACAGTAGGCTCAGTATCGGCACTATCGCAATATAGGCAAACATGATGCCCAACTGAGCATCTTCTTGGTACGCTTTCGGTGTCCATTCGGGTACATGATGAATGAGGCACAAAAGACCAAAGATAGTGAGCATTAAAAGCAATGTCTTTGGGTAGGCTTTTAAGGTGACTTCAAAGCTGTATTTTAATAAAGTAACGCCATCATTTGCTTGATTGAAGTGAACAGACATATTTGTCCCTTAGTTTTTTGCGCATTATAGTGTTATCCCTATTACTAGTATATTAGCTTAAACTTCAGGTTTTCACTATTTTGCACTATAGTGCCTCAGAATTATACAGCAATTCACAAAAGTCGTTTTCAAAGGCTTTCATATTTGCCACTCTGTCCAGTGATTGGTTGGTGATAATACTGAAAATATATTTTTGACCACTTTTGACGGTTATATAGCCCGCCAGTGCGGATGTGCCCATGGCTGAGCCGGTTTTGGCTACGACTTTACCTTTGAGTTTTTTGCTTGCCATTCTAGGTTCTAAGGAGCCTGTTTCGCCTGAGATGCTTAAGGCTTTATAAAAAGGTTTAAAGCTTGCGTCATTTTTCATTTGAAATAATAATTCAGAAATAAATGATGGACTAATTAGGGTATAGCGAGACACACCCGATCCATCGAATAAACGATAGCCATCAGCGGGCAAGTTAAAATGTTCGCTCATGGATGCTTGGATGGCATTCACACCTTGCTTAAAGGTGCCTTGGTTAAATTTTGCGAGCCCTAATGTTTTGGTGAGCGCATCCGCATATAAATTATTGGAGTCTGTTAGTACGGGGCCAATTAATAATGCAAGTTTATCGGAGTTATGATGGGCAAAAAGTTTTGCCTGTTTGTCTGCTTGTCGAAATAAAATATCACCATTGAATGCTATTTTGTGTTTGTTCAGTGTATGCTTGACCGCTTCGATTGCGAGTTCTCTGGGTTCTTGGTACGAAACCTCTACCGTGAGTGGTGTATGCTCTATAGGCCAGCAGCCGTTCAAATTATATTGCTGATGTTCTTGAGATATTTCAATTTGGCAGTCATGTTCTGCGGTGGATTTTTTAACCCCTGTCACGCTGGTATTAAGCTTTATATTGGGGAACGTGGCTTTGTGGCTAAATGTCACTGGGGTTGCAACGGTTTTATTCTCGGCAATCTGTAAGGCTGTTTTATTTTGGTTGATGACAATTGTGCTAACAGGGGCGGAGTAATACCAAGGCATTGAGTCCCACGTCCAACCTTGTGCATAATGGGCATCCGAAAAATTGCTATCATCAATAATAATATTGCCATCTAAGGTTGTAATATTTTTGTCTTTCAATGTGAGAAACAGCTTCTCAATGTGTTTTAATTTTAATGAGGGGTCGCCACTGAATGTAAGATACAAGGGGCCCTCTAGTTTGTTATCTTTAATCTGTTCTGGTGACAAAGATAGCGTTGTTTGGAAGCGGAAATTTTCACCCAAGATTTTTAACGCTGCCGCAGACAAAAACAATTTTGTTGTGCTGGCAGGATAAAATGCAGATTCTGCTAAGCGATGATAAATAATATCACCGGTTTCATAAGATTGCAGCATAATGCCCACTTGGGCATTTGGGGCTTTCTGGTCAATCAGCGTATCTATTTGTTTTGAAAGAGAGGCAGAATAAAGAGAAGAGGAGAAGCTAAGGCTCATCGTGAGCCAGAAAACAGAAAAAACGTTATTTTTCATGTTTGGATCCATTTTTGCCATTGATAATAATACTATTGGTTAAAATTGTAGAGTTTGGGATTAAAATTTCTGTATCTTCAAAATCTAGATGTGTAAAACGCAAGCTGATTTTTCTCACCGTGCCTTGATGTGCACCAATTTTAATATTTTGATGTATTTTAAAAGGTTGGTATAACAAAATTAAAATACCGGCTAATAGGTTAGACAGCGTATCTTTCATCGCAAAACTCAATGCAAAACCAGATAGGCCGACACTGGCGACTAATGCGCTGACATTAACGCCTAAAGAGCCTAGTGCTGTAATCATACCAATAATGATAATACTGATTTTACAAAAAGAAGCGAGAACCGATATAACTTGTTCTTTTTGTAAAGAGCTTTTAGCCGCAATGCGTAAAATAACTCTATGTACAATACTGGCGATCAGCCAAAAGCTCAAAAAAAGCAGTAATGAAAATATAAAGTCAGGCGCAGACTCTATAAGGCTGTGGTATATTGAGCTGACGACTTCACTTTTTATCATTTAAGATTTTCCAATATGCATTTCGTTTTCGCAGTAGGCTACGGGTTTTGTTTTGATTGTTAGAGTGCCTGTTTTACGAGTTGTTAAATTAATAACAACCAATGCCACAATGGCGGTTAGAGAAACATAAAATCCGGGTCCAATGAGCCAACGCATCTGTGATGTTAGATAGTGTGCCATCATGGGCGCTGTGCCTGCAAATATAGCGGCAGAGACACTCCAGGCAACCGATATCCCTGTGTATCTGATTTCTGGTGGAAATCTATCAACCATCAATTTAATCATGGGCCCGCACACCATGCCATTTAAAAACGCATACACTATCATTGCGATGGTAATATAAAAGTAATTCCCGCTTAATAATAGAGCAAAAATCAAAGGTGAGGAAACCGCAATTAAGATCAGACCTTTGTTATATTGCTTTTGTGGATTACCATGATCGGCCACTAGCCCCATTATCGGGATAAATATAAAGACCAAAAATTCACCAAACATCGCAAAGAAACTGGCATGATGGGTTGGCAAATGCACATATTGTTTCAAAAATGCAACCGCATAAATATTCATGATATAAACGTATACGCCAGTAATGGCAGCCATAGCCGCAACATATAGAAAACTAGCTTTGTGGTTTTTTAGGATAGAAATAATAGGATGTTGTTTTGAGGATAAGCTGTGGCTATTATCCTGAAATTCTTCTGACTCAGTTAGACTTTTTCTTAAATATAGTCCTAGCAAACAACTTAAACCGCCAGCCCAGAAGGGTACACGCCAGGCCCATTCTGGCATGTTAGGCAAGCTGACAATGAATGCTGCCAGGCCGCCCACTACCATGCCTAATGCGGCTGAGCTGCTCACCCAGCTGCCTGCATAGCAAGGTAAGTTGTCTTGGTCTTTTTCAACAATGAAAATACCTGCCCCATTGTATTCGCCACTGACCGCAATGCCTTGCACCATTCTCAAAATAAGCAGAGCCGCAGGCGCCATCATGCCCCAAGTCTCATAGCCTGGCAGACAGCCAATTAAGAACGTCGCTATGCCCATCAGCACCATTGAGTATAACAGTGCGGGTTTGCGACCATGTTTATCGCCAATGAGGCCAAATACAAGAGCGCCTAATGGACGCATGATATAACCTACAGCAAAAATACCAAAGGTTTTCATAGTGGCAAGATATGGCTCTTGGTTAGGAAAGAAAATGTGGGCCAATTTGATAGCCATATAACCATAGAAAGTGTACTCAGCCCATTCTAGCAGGGTGCCTATAGAGATAATGGCTGTGAGTTTCATTTTGAATTTATTCATAATACTACCTAGAGCGATTGAGCGTTTCTTTGATGAAAAAAGAGATAATAAATGCCATCAGAGCACATACTGGCAGAACCAATGTTGCTTTTTGATAATCATGAGCGGAATAGCGAACCATGCCGTCAATCACTTCACTTTGTGCTTGATAGGTAATTAACCAACCAACAAGTGGCATCAAAATAGCGCCCACAAGCACAGAGAACATATTGGTTATGGCCAAAGAGAAGCCTGCAACTTGGGTCGAATGCATTTCACCTGATATGGCATAGCAGGCAATCAATCCCGTATTGGTGAGACCAAATAAAAAGGTCAGTGATATCAAGCCATAATATGAAATATTGGGTATATAAAATATGGCCGGCAAAAGGCAGACGCCGCACAAACTAGACAGTGTCATAATGGGACGGCGACCAAAGCGATCGGCTAAAGCGCCTGCAATAGGACCACCAATCGCCCATCCGACAAATAATAAAGAAATCGCTAATTCTGCTTGGTGTGCGGTAATCAGATGTAAGTTAATTAGGAATTGCTTACCCCATAGTTCTCCCATTACATCTGCAGGCGCATATAGAAATCCTGCAAAAAGGGCGTTGAGCCAAGTGTATCGGTTGCAAAGCACCGCTTTCATCATGCCTTTGGGAAGCTTGGTCTTTGTTGGTGGATTATTGGCATCTGCTGTTTGATTTTTGGGATGGTTGCGTACAACGGCAAAAATCAGAATAGACAGTACAAAAAACACACCGCTGTATAAAGCAAAAGCAGTGCGCCAGCCAACCCATTCTATCAGGTGTGGTACAAGGCCATTACCGATGGCTGCGCCGGCCATGCCTAGTGCTTGGGTTATTCCAACGATAAAAGCTAACTGCTGGGGTTTGAACCATGTGGTGATGAGCTTTAATGCGCCGACAAAAGCGGTCGCGGAGCAAAATCCTAATAATATTCTAGAGAGTATCGCTATTTCTAAAAAAGAGGCAAAAGAAAATAATAGGCTGCTAAAGCCACACAAAAATACAGCGAATGTTAGTAGAAGCCTAGGGCCAAACTTATCGACCAAGTAGCCTACAGGCATTTGCATTAATACGTAGGGTAGGTAAAAAGCAGCGCCCAAAAATCCGATATGCAATTCGGTGGTATTCACAAAAGCAAGCTTTAAGTTATCCACAATAATGCCTGGCGTCACTCTAACGACATAATGTGAGAAGAAGAAGAATGCTGCCAGACCCCAAACGATCCATGGCATAAACTTGGCTAAGCTTTTTGCGGCGTGTTTTTGCATAGGTTCCTACATGTTATTTTTACGGTTTCAAAATGTTAATAAGATAACTCATAAAGAAGTACTAGCCAACGATTATAAGGAATAAAAAGCAGAAAGCCTATTTTTTTAAGTGTAACCACACAATATTATCGGGACAGCCACGTTAAGTTGATCAGATTATATTCAGGGAGATGGAGAAGGGTGTGTATTCACGCGATTTTGACAGTCTTATGACTTATAATATGTAGACGTATGTATGGTTTTTAGGTTTCAGCTTTATGAGTACTTCAAGTCCAGCTCCCAAAAATTTGGTTATGGCGGGTGGTGGGATCAAAGGTCTAGCCAATGCGCCAGCGTTCAAAATTCTTGAAGATTCGGGCAAATTGGATGGCATAGAAAATTGTATAGGTTCTTCTGTAGGTGGGTTAAACGCCGCTATGCTCGCGATGGGGAATAACCCAGATGAAATAGAGCAGTCTTTAAAAACAATCGGGGATGGTTTGTTAGACATAGTTAGCGCCTCTCCTGTTTTTGATACTAAATTCAACGATGTTAAAGCAGGTGTTTCAAATTTAGTTAAAAATCAATCTGTGGCAAAAGGGCATGCATTATATGAGGCATGCCAGGTAATGGTTCAGCAGAAAATGGGGAAGCCAAATGCTACTTTTGCTAGTTTGGCAGCCAAAAAAGGAGAGGCAAGCGATACCAATGGAAAATATCGTAATTTAGAGTTAACAGTAACTGTATCTGATAAGCGTGGTAACTATCAGATTGTTTGTAGCCCAGAGACCACGCCCAATATGCCGATTTCTTTAGCCATGCGTATGACAGCGGGCTTGCCACCTGTATTTCCTCCGGTCAAATTAAGTGAGAAACAATTAAGAGCATTCACAGAGGGGGCAACAGAGCCGTTGGTTAAATATGATCGAGGAGAATTATTTCCGTCTTTTGATGCTAAAGAATTTTATGCTTTAGACAAAGAATCTAGAGGCGCAAAAATTATTGAGATTAATGAAGATCTTATTGAAAATTCATTGAAAAAAAATGGGAAATTATATTGCTCTGATGGTGGGGTTGTAGATAACTTGCCTGTTTATTTAGCGGTGAATAAAGAGGGCGGCAGTATTGAGGAAACCATCGGATTTAATTTCGAAGAGCCATGGCGTAAAGAGGCACGTGAAAAACATAAAGCTATGTATGGGGAGGGGCAAGAAATTAGTCAAGAGCAAGAGAAACTTTATATGGCTGAGGCGCTTAATATCCCTAAAAATGATGCGGCTTACTATCTGTTTCAAAAACATATCAGTGATAGTCGATTACCACCCAGCCATCATCTTGCCATATTACAAAAAGGTAATATGCTTTGTTTTGAGTCAGGGAATATTGCTGCAGCAGACTTTGACCTGGAAACTGATGAGAATATGACGCATGATGAAAAAGAGTCTTATTTGTTGCAAAGTGGTCATAAAGCAGGCGCTATTTATCTGAAGGCCAAGGGGGAAGAACCTCCCAGAAAATTTAAAGAGATGTATCCTGATGCACCAGAGGTGCCACAGTCTAATCATGCTCAAATTAAAACAGCAGAGACGCAAATCATTTTATGGGATAAGATTGGAATGGCTGTATCTGGAAAAGTTGATCTGGACAGCAAAGTAAAAGAGTTGCGTTTGGCTATAAAAATGCAAATTCATCACAAAGTAAAGTGGAAGGGTTTGATCAAGAGGCTAGTATAAGGTTAAAGCAAATATCAGACTTTACAGACAGTAATATACATGATATCCAAAAGGCAAAAAAAGAATGTAAAAAAGAATTCGATGCGGTTGTTAATGAACTGAGTTCTGTTGAGAAAATAACGTATGAATTGAAAACAAAAATCAGGCCTTTTGAAGATTTGTTACGAAGTATTGATCCAGCGTTATCCGATAAATTTGACAAAATCACATCTATCAAGGAAAAATCAAAACTGTTAACTGAAATGGGTGGTCTGATAAGAGATGAGAGCTTAGATTTGGGTATACAAGGTAAAAGTGCAACAACAGACCATATTGTCAGTGGTTTGGCAGGAGCGGCAAGCAGGCTTTCAAGTGAGTATGGGGGAGAAGCACTCAATAAAGTTCAATCAAGGCTTTCAGGAATATTTAGCAAAAAGAAATCCAAGCCTGACGAGCAACCAGTGGCGCTAACGGAGCAAAGTCCTGATGAGCTTGAGCAGACGACTCAGAAAAGGGTGCCTGGTGTGGTAAAAGAGCAAGATATTGAGCAGTCATCTATGAATCTAGAAACAGCAGACGATTTAAACGCTAGGTTAAGTGGGATATTAGAAGGTGAAAAAAATGATGAACCGAATACAGATACTCAGCCGAACGTATCATCATCTGGTGAACCTGATGAGGAACTAGAGCTGCCCGAGCAGGGTAAAGATGACCTTGAGCAGACTGCTCAGAAATGGGTGCCAGGTGTGTTGGAGGAGCAGGAAGCTGATAATCCTGAGCAAGATGTTGAGCAGCCATCTATGAATTTAGAAACAGCAGACGATTTAAACGCTAAGCTAAGTGGGATATTGGAAGATGAAAAAATTGAGGAACCTGCGGCAGATAGTCAGTTAGTTGCATCTTCATCTATGGATATAAGTATGGAGCTGGAAGACGTTTCTCCCACATTAACGCAATCATTTAGTCATGAGCAAAATGGCGCCGCCCCAGAGGACAGTAATATAAACAATGCTGATTTTTATATGAATATAGAAGCGCTAGATATTACGGATAATCCAGATGCAGAAATAGAGGTTCAAAACTTGTGTAAGGCTGCAGTAGAATCTGCGGAATCTGGTGCTGAATTTACTATTCCTGAAGGTTGTTCAGAAGAGATGAAGACATTGGTGAAAGAAAGCCTTGAAGCCGCAATACAAGAGGGTATGGATGCTGATCCACCACAATTTAATAAAGGGGAAGAACCTGTTGTTTGTGGTACAGAAAGAAAGTCAAATAGACTCTAAGGAATGGGCATGTATTTCTAATGGTTTGAGTAGGTAGGGGGAGCTGGTGGCAGATAATCTTCTATAATCGTTAATGGGGCTTCATGTTTTTTTAGAATAATGGGTGCTGGTGGAGCTGTTAGTATTTCAAAAGAATTGATCCAATCATCTAATTCATCCTCTTCAGAGGTAATGGTTAACATTTCAAAAGTTTCTAGCAATTCATCTACTGTTGTTTCGATTTCTTCTCCTTGAGTGCTAATTTTTTTAGCACTAAAAGCCGCTTGCAGAGCTGGTTTGACGGCATTAGGGCCAAAAATATGATTGCTAAACTGTCTGCCACAAAAGGCACCAAAGCCTCTGGTAGGACCTTCGAGTAAAAAATAAGCAGGTAAGCTAAGCAAAGAAGGTGGTCCCAAAACAATAACAAAAGCACCTGTTGCCATTGCACTACCAATGGTGGCGCCAGTGCCTCCCATCAGATCTTCCATCGTCATATTAATAATATAATTTCCAGTTGCATTAATAGCATCTGTAGTGATTTTTTTTGCTTGTTTGGGTAAGGTTTTAAAACTGAGTTGATAGCCTGACGGGCTGTCATTAACAACAACAAATTCGAGGTGGTTCAATTCATCTTCTTCACCAACAAAAACGAGTGGCTCATCTAAATAGTTAGATTTCTTATTAGGTGTAATGACCCAGTGTGTCATGCTTTTGCTAGCGGTGCCAACCGTGGTCATGATAGCAAACCTTAAAGGCGGCGTAATCCAAGGGGGTACAATTAGGTTCATGAGTCCATATTCAGCAGCATAAAGTCCAAAGCGCTTGACAGTAGAGGCGAGCATATTGCTGAGGGTTATTTGTTTGAGAAATTTTACAAGCAGCAAAATCTATTCCTTTTTTTGAACATCTCAATTAGAGTTTAAGGAATATTGTGTCTGCTTGGCAAATGATATTATTAGCTAGGTTTCTTAAATAAAATGCAACTGAAGCATGAGTGGTAATCCTGCAGATGAAACTAATCTATTCATCTTGGCTTCAGTTGCTTCCCTAATCATAGTACATTTATAAAGACATCCACGATAATATTTAAGTTATAAACACAAAAAATGATTTTTTAGTCTCACTCAGGATATTTTAGAACGAAATTCTTGAAAAAATGGAATATTTTTATGAAAAACGCTATTTTGGGCAATAGAATATAGATTGTTTTACACAAGATGAATCAAAGCGTGTGATTTAGAGAAATCGCGACTAGGAATGGGCATGTAATAACTTACCGTTTTATCATCTCATTAAGCAAGCCATTTTGAACTTTGCGACAAAACCAAAATGTAGGGCTTTGGCTAACAAGAATTTAATTTGTATCATAGGTTGGTAGCAGATGCACCATTTATGTCGTTAGGTGGGATGGGAAAACACCCTCCCTTCAGGCGAACATTTCAGTATAATTGGGCATGGAATACAAGCATGGCTCTCACAGCATATATGATCTTAAATACCACGTGATATTTTGTACAAAATACCGGTTCCGTATACTAACAGGTCAAGTGGGAAATAGAGCCAGGGAATTGATTCGAGAAATCTGTCGCTCAAACTATGTAGACATAATCAACGGTAGCATGAGTCCAGATCATGTGCATCTATTGTTGTCTATCCCGCCAAATATTTCACTCTCAAAATTACTTCAATATATCAAATGTAAAAGTGGAAGAAAATTATTACAAGAGTTTGAACACTTAAAGAAGCGTTATTGGGGGCAGCACCTATGGGCAAGAGGATATTTTGCAGTAACAGTAGGCAATGTAAATGAAGAAGATATACAGCAGTACATTGAAAATCAAGAGCAACACCATAAGGATGATAACTTTAAGATATCGGAATATTAGTGCTTTAGCATAATAATCTGCTTTACAAGCGTATATTCAAGCCACCAGCTTCAGCTGGTAGTAATTGACCAGAGGATTATCTCTAATCATCAGTAACCTATTGAAATCTTAAATTACACGATGTGGCCACTTACCCATAAGTCAATAGGACAGAAGGCTCCTTTATAATCCGCATGATCCTGTTGGCCCTGTGGGTAAGTGATCCTCATAGAAACCCCTGGGACATAAAAATATCAGTAAAACCACCCACAGATTCCGGAAGAGAGCCAAAAGTCTACGAAAGGAATTTCGCAAAACTGTCAATTGCACTGTGTTTTTCAAGGAGTTGGTTTTTACCAGGAGCTCCTGTAAATTGCTTGCGTATGCGACAGAACCGCTAAAGCTCGTCCAAAATTGTGACGCTTCCTTTGAGTTTCCCTAGCACACCGTTTATCGGAAAACGATGACTTTAATCGATTCATGGCTATACCAAATGGGCATAGTAATCTATAATATCTGGTCTTATTACTTTTAACTCGAAGTACTTTATGCTTTTTTCAAATATACAGTCAACAAATGAAACAGATCAATCACAAATTAATAACTCTGCTAAATTCAGCGAATTTTATCAGCACGCAAATGAGCAAGAAACAAAATATTTGAAATCATTTCTAAAAAAGATATCGCCTTTAGCGGGTAGTTGGGCTCACCATGAGCATAAGGAAACTTGCGAAGCAACCACCATCCTCTCCCCTGCCACGGATAAACGACGTGCACAAGAAGAGTTTGATAGAATCTCAAAGATAAGTCCTAATCTTGTGGATTCAAAACTATACCAGTCTACAAGCCAAGAAGGGCAATATAGAATTGTTTTTAAGCCTGAAGACGCAAGATTACTTATGGAAGAAGAAAATCGCAAAAAAAACACACTTAAATAGAAGCCGCTTCTGCCCACATAACCGTGAGGCCCCAGTAAAAAATCATTTACTGGAACCTCACTAAACCTAAATTCCTAGGAAAGAGCAATGAGAAATGAATTAGTCCAAATAGAAGAGTCAAGCAAAGCTATAGAGCTTACACCTGGTAATAATTCATTCAAAGTTACCGAAGTAGATACCTCTCAGATTCATAATACTGCTTCGCATATAACCATAATTCATCATATTTTAGAAGGAACTGAAATTGACTTAAATGATATTATAGATAATATATTTGAAAACTATCTGAAAGGAATAGATTCTTCAACAGGTAATTTAAGCTTTTTTTATGTGTTCCATGAGGTTCCTAAAAACTCATTTTATTCTACAGAACAAGTGCATAATAATTTTGAAAAAAACTTTCCTTCGCTAAATTCAGATAATTTGAAGCATGAATTTGATAATACAGTCATTATAAATATTATAGAAACAGGAGAGGCGACTAGCCATTCAATGGATGTCTTCCCATATTTACTCAGGAAACATATCTGGGGTTTTCAAAACCATGCTACACAAATAAGAGCTTTTGAAATAAAGGATATCGCAAACTATATTGACTCTGATAACTTGTCTCAACAGGGAAAAGAACTTTTGTTGACCCGCCCTGAGTTTGTAAATGAGCTGAACGCACCAAGACTAAAGAATCAAGAGCAATTAGATTTTTCGACTGACAGCACATTCTATGCTCCACACTTTCGCTCAGAAAGTGAGGAGTTAATTGCCAAAATTGATGGAAGAAGCTTACTCTTTTGTGATGCAAATGGTGATTCGGAAGGAAAAGATCGTGCAACAGAGATTTTATATTGTTATCGCAAAGAAGCTTTTCTGAGCAAAACTAGAGGATATAGTGAAATAAAAGAGAGCTATTCTAAAGCTATTTTCCTCAGTGATACTATGTTTACCAAAGAATGTTTTTATAAACACTTAAAAGACCCAGAAATTAAGTATGTTAGTATCACAGGTCATGGATCTAGGTATACCCACACGTTTTATGGATACAATTATCAAGCTATATTATGGCCTGAACTTGTTAATCAATCACCTGAGCTTGTTTCTGGAAAAATTTTCCATTTAGTTGGATGTCATCATGGAGCACCAGGTGGGCTAGCCCAATTAATGGTAGAACACGGTGCAAAAGCAGTAATCGCTTTCGATCATCAATATAAAATTATTGATAGTGACATGGCTCCTTACTACAAATCTCTAGTTGGGATTAGTACTGAAGTTGACAAAGAGTTGATTAGAGGAAGAACTGTTGGCCAAGCTGTGTGTAGCGCATGGAGCAGATATTCTGCTTGGGAAAAGAAAAGTGGAGAGCAAGGCAGCATAGAGTCTACAAAGCTAGTTAAAGATATAATGGGTCGGATTATTGTTTGGGGTGATCTGAGTGCTAAACTGTCCTCGGCCCCCTTAAGTCCCCAATCTGGGATGGATAGCGTTGCTAGATGTTGGAAACCATCAGCCGAGCGAGCCATGGAAGCCGTAGGCGGTGGCGAGCAAGCCCCCAGTAGACAGCGCTGTTTTAGATAAACGTAGTGGTAAGTTTGTAATTAGAGGGGGCGATAGAAAATGAGCCATGCCGCGTATTGCGCCAGAGCGAAAAAAGCGACCCTTAAAAAGCTATTTTGCTCAACTAATCAAACCATTTCACAACTAGCAAAAGCTGAAGGCATTAGCAAGACAGCCTTGTATGGTTGGAAACAGGAGCTGTTAGCAGAAAGCAAAGTCAGACCACTCCCGCAAAGCGGGAGGCTTGCCGGCCGTGAGTAAACTCAAAGACTGCTGCTTGTCTAGCTCATATTGTAATTAGAATCTGCTGCTCTCGATAGTGGCCCCCTCTAACTATTTTTGAAGCTTAACGTATTGCCGTATTTCAACTTCATTGAATCCAGCTGTTGAAGTTGACTAGAGCTGTTTTATTCTCACTTCGCTACCTTCCAACCACTGGTCTTCTGGCACTACGCACATCTAAAGCAGCGCTGTCTACTGGGTGGAAATCTTCGAAGTTTTCGAAAGCTTCCTCTAGCTTACCATTAAAGACATCTTGTGCACTAAACTTGTTAAAATAGAAAAGCAGGCATTGTCCAACGTAACTAGGGATTTTGTGACGAAAGCTCATTATCTCACGAAGCGGAAGCGACTCCCTGTCGCTTTTGTTCAGTTCAATCCTTAAGATTTGTCTGGCAGTCATTACCTTAAGTGAGTTTAAAGGGTCGTCCGTTTGGCTTACTAATAAATTAAATAGATTATCTGTTAGTTGAAGCAGGGGAAGTGAAATAATAGTGGCACTAATAATTTTAGAGTGTTCACTCGTTAAGTTGGCAGCAGTTTGTTGGCCATCCTCACCAAGATCGTTGTTGCTCAAGTTCACAGTGTGCACTTTAGAGTGCTCAGCCGTTAAGTTGGCAGCAGTTTGTGGGCCGTGCTTACCAAGATCGTTGCCGCTAAAGTCCACAGTTTGTACTTGGCTTTTTGCAATGACAGCTGCTACCTTGGGAGCCAGCGCGGGGTTATCCCAAAAGATTGAACAGCAACTCAGCTTTTTAACGTTATTTTTCTCAAGCCATTGCAATAATGCATGCTCAGAATTTCCAGTATGCTGATTTGGGGCCAGAAACAGATTAAAAATTTCTTCAGGGATAGTGTGCATTTTGTCCTCTTAGGCTGGCTTTAAAGTAGAATTCGGTGACGACTATAATACTTTTCGGAAGCTTACACTAGAATGGGGAAAATTCCCTTTTCTAGCCTCAGATGTTTAGCTAAAAATAGTATGTTGGCACCCTAACCTTGTGAAGCTTTGATGTCAATATATTTGTAAGGCAGTTAGGGTAACGAGCAGCAGTTCTCAAGGTGGTAGGTCAATAGATCATGGTGTTTACACAGATATTAGAGGGCTAGAGAGGTTAATAGATCAAGGAAAAAAGAGGTGATGGCTCAAGCAAAATGACCATAGCGAGTGTTATCATCTAAATAACCTCAATGTATGATCAGTATAATTTATGTGTGAAGATATCATTGCGCTTGAGCAAGCAAATCTAATTACTCTTTTAAAATATTATACGAAACTGTTACCGGACAATAGAAGTGGGAAAAACACTCAATATAAAGTTTCTGATGCAGCGCTTTCTGCTTTTTCTGTATTTTTTATGCAGAGTCCATCATTCCTGGCGCATCAGCGACAGATGGATGATGCAAAAGGGCAGGATAATGTGGCAAGTTTATTTCAAGCTCAGAATATACCAAGTGATAATGAAATCAGGAATTTGCTAGACGCTGTACCTCCAGACTCATTTTCACCTGTGTTTGACATTATAGTTTCAGAGCTAGACAATCAAAAATTACTGCTTCCGTTTTGTTCTATCAACAATACATTGCTAATTGCATTAGATGGCACTAGATTTTTTAGTTCAAATGATATTCATTGTACTCAGTGCCAACAAACCCATCATACAAATGGCTCAATTAAACACTCTCATTCAGCAATTACCCCAGCTTTAGTCGCACCTGGCTTACCGCATGCTATTTCACTACCACCAGAATTTATTCATAATAGAGATGGTGAAAGCAAACAAGATTGTGAAATTAATGCGGGCAAAAGATGGCTTGATACTCAAGGGGACAAATATAGTGAGCTTGGAGCCACGCTATTAGGGGATGATTTATATTCAAGAAACCCTTATATAAAGTCGCTAAAATCAAAGGGTTTTAGCTTCATTTTGACATGCAAGCCTACCTCACACAAATACCTTTACCGATATCTAAATGAATTAGAAAATACAGGTAGAATTGAGACTTTCTCTGTTGATGTTCAAAAAGGGAAAAGAAAATATAATTACCAATATCGTTTTTTTAATGCTCTGCCTCTAAATGGGGATAACGATGCTGTCCAAGTCAATTGGTGCGAATTAAGAATATTTGATAACACGGGCAAGCAAACATTTGTTAACTGCTATGTAACTGACCATGCTATCACTAAAGAAAGCTGTGCTGAGATTATCAACGCCGGTCGTACAAGGTGGAAGATCGAAAATGAAAACAATAACACATTAAAAACCAAAGGATATAATTTAGAGCATAATTTTGGCCATGGTAAAAAACATTTATCTGAGACGCTACTTACTTTTAATTTGCTGGCCTTCTTGTTTCACACTATTCTGCACTTATCTGATCGTAAATATACGGCTATTCGTGAGAAACTAGGAGCGAGAGTCACGTTCTTTCAGCATATCCGAACCTTAACGTATTACTCTTATTTTAAAAATTGGAACCACCTTATCGATTTTATGTTCGTAGGTTTAGAAAATAGAATTACCATTACCACAAGACACTTCTTAGTTTTTCTTAATTGATTTTAAATTTAACTTATATCATCAGCGTTATAGTAAGCTTGTTTTGCTATGAGGCTGATTTTTTTACTCGTTAGATATTGATTCTGTCGTTACAAAAATTCAATTTTTCAAGAATATAAACCTAAATATCAATCGTAATAACCACACCCTATGCCGCTTTCTCTACAGCAAAATCAGTTGACATCCAAACTATGAGCTTATCTCTATCCAAATTTAGAATTGCTGGGTAACGAGTTGAATCATATTAAATGTTACCCAAATGCACATGTGTACAGCCCGTTTAGTTGTCGCTAGACAGTCGATGAATGTACGCCTATATTTATTTGCAGGTCAACTTAGGAATGGGCATGTAATAACTTACCGTTTTATCATCTCATTAAGCAAGCCATCTTTAAATGAACCTCAATCGGAAAAACACTCACATAGCCCTGCTATGCTCGAATTTTGCCTCAATCGTTCCATCTAAATATGCCAGCTTACTGAGCGCTAAACCCGTAAGTTATTACATGCCCATTCCTTAACGTGGATGTCTTGTTAATTTTTTGTTAATTTTTAATTTGGGCGGGAGTGGGGGGGATCAGCTATTATTTGGATAGGCAAAAATGAAGTTTTAGGGCCTGTCAATTAAACCAGTTTTCAAACTATTGGGTCGGAAAAGCTTATGAAAGCAAATTTAGAAAAAAAAATTCAATCACATCAAGATATTTATAGCTACCTTGATAGCCATAAAGTGAAATATGAAGTAATAAAACATTCAAAAACATTTACGCTGGAGCAAGCCGCCCAAGCATGTCAAATCCCACGTATAGCTTTATTAAGAATGGTTGTGCTTGAAGAGGAACATGGGATTATCATGGCTGTCTTGCCTATGGATAGGTTGCTCGATTTTTCGGCTCTGTGCAAAGTTTTAAATCGGGATATGATACCAGCGAAACATGATGTCGTTTCTGAGTTATTTGAAAAATGTGAGCCAGGCTCATATCCACCTTTGCCTGATTTTTTTCAAATTGATGCTATTTTAGATAGCTCTATTATGGCATTAGACGATATTTATTTTGAGCCAGGGCAGCATGATGCACTGATCAAAATGAAAAGGGAAGATTTTATTGGCCTACAGCAAAACACTTGGCAGGGTGATTTTAGCTCGCCAATTAGCTACTTGGCTGAAGGGGAACAAGATTCAGAGAGCATTAAGCAACAAGTTGATCAATTTACACCTCAACGCTTTCAGACACGATTGCAAGAAAACATAGAATTACCCGCGATACCAGCGATTGCTTCTGATATTTTGCAATTACGTAGTAATTTAAATGCTACCGCATCAGATTTAGCAGATATTGTAGCCAAAGATCCCAGTTTAAGTGCTCAATTGATCAAATGGGCACAATCGCCATTTTATGGTTATGGGGGGAAAATCACTTCTATTGAATGTGTGATTGTGAAAGTATTGGGTTTTGATTTGGTTTTAAACTTATCATTAGGGATTGCGCTTAATCGCTCAATGAAGATGCCAGTGGATGGACCTTTAGGGTTAAAAGCATACTGGAAATTCTCTATTTATACGGCACTTTTGGCGGAAGCCTTAGTCAAGCGTATGCCTGCAAAAACAAGACCTATTGTAGGATTGGTATATTTATCTGGATTGTTACATAATTTTGGTAATTTGCTATTGGCAGAGTTATTTCCGCCGCAGTATTTTATATTGAATCGCTATATTGAAGTAAATCCTAATATTTGCTTAATCGAAATAGAAAAGTATGTGCTAGGTGTAACACATACACAAATAGGGGCTTGGTTGTTAGAAACGTGGAACTTGCCTAAAGAAGTCATAACCGCTGTCAAAGGACATCATCAAGAAGATTATGTTAGCGAAAATGCACAGTATTCGAATTTAATTTATATAGCAACACGCTTGCTCAAAATGCATAACTTAGGCGATGCGCGGGATTGTCAATTATCTGCATCAATACTAGAATCCTTAGATTTGACTCTAGAGGATGCACAGCTCGCCCTAACTGAAATTATGGAACAAGAAGATGAGATTTCTGTCATAGTAAATCAGCTGACATAATCGACTTGCTTTTAGAGCTATAACTAGACTATAGTACGGCAAAAAAGATAAGACTATAAAGCATGCGGTACTTTGCTTTACCTACCACTATTTTTCTCTGGCTATTGCCCTGGGCAAGTTATGCGCAAGCATTAACTGTTGCTCAAGCCATTAGCTTGGCTTTGGTACATAATACCCAAATACAATCTGTTTACTTAGATAGACTGTTAGCCATTGATAATTTGAATGTGCAACAAAAAATCTATAGACCTAAACTATCACTTGATGTTCAAGGTACGATACACAAAGAAAGTTACACCCATACAAAGCATTCAGAGTTAATCAAAGCGTATCCTAGTATACAAATGAAAACACCTATTGGCACACAGCTCAATATTTCAACCGAAAAAGCTGCCTATTCAGACAAATATAAACACAGTGATGAATCTGTCACGGTCACAATAAAGCAGCCTATTACCAAAGGCGCCAAAATTAAAATCAATAATTGGCCTAAAAATCAAGCAAAATTACAGTATCAGTCTGAAGCCCTTAATTATCAGCAAGCGGTTGAAAGTTTGGTTTTAAGTGTGATATTGCAATTCACACAATATCAGCAAAAATCATTGAACGTGGTATCACAGAATAAGCATTTAGCGCAAGCTGAACGATTGTTCAAGATGCTGAATGAGAAATATCAAGCAGGTCGCATCGCTAAAAATGATTTGTTTGCACCACAGTTACAAATGAGACAGGCAAAGCAAAGTATATTACAAGCCCAGAATGAATTGTTTCAAATCAGAACAGAATTGTTTGAATTAATGGGCGTTGACGATAACCATGCCGATATTATGTCTGATTTAGATTACAAACCTGAAGGGATAGATGATAATATTATCACGGAAGTATTGGCGCACGATCTTAGGTTGAAAAATTTACAACTCAATGAAACTCGTTATAAACATGAACTGCTCATTGCGAAAGATAACCAGATGTTTGACATTAATTTACAGGCTGATATACATTTAGGCAGAAGTTATTATCATCAATTCGAAGATATTACCGCAAAGGATGGAGGCTTTCATGCACTGAAATCGCCTAGCAAGGGTTACACGACCACATTGAATTTTAGCTTGCCGCTAGGGGAAGGGTATATCCATCATAATAAGCGTTTAGTCATCCATACCGCAATACAGAAAAATTTATTAGAGATAAAACAACGTCAGAGACTTTTGAAAAATCAAGTGATATCTTGGTTGGATGATATTAGCTCACAAACACAACAGTTAGTATTGGTTCAGGAAGAGTTAGACTTGGCTGAGTTAGATTACCAGGGGGTTTTAGAGAAATATATTGCTGGCCGTTCTTCTGTGCACGAGGTGGTTCGTACACAAGATAGATTGCACCAGGTTTCAATGAGGCTATCTAGTTCAAAACTAAAACTATTAGATTCAAAAATAAAAATAGAACAAGCAACCGGTCATTTGTTGGAAAATTGGAATGTTATATTATATTCGTAAAGTGTCGATTGCGTTGATTATTCACGTGATATTGTTATGTTGTTGCTTTTTAACCACATCGTTGTATGCGGATGCGATGCCGTCTTCTTATAAGATTCTGCCTAATATTAATATCAAAAAAGTACAAATGTTTGAAGGCAGTATTCAGCCGCTTGATATATATGAGCTGACAGCCCCCTATGATGCAGAATTAAGACACAGCCATAATAGTCTAGGTGATCTTATCTTACAAGATTCAGTTATCTTTGATTTGCAATCAGTGCCTTTGCATGATGCTATTTTAAAAGCAAAAGAAGATATTGTTCAGCTGACAAAAAAATTATATAAATTGCAAAACTGGTCTCAGAGTGCTGAACTGGCTCAGGCACGGCTGAATCGTAATCAAGCACAGATGAATTATAAAAATACTAAATCACATTATAAAAACAGCCAAAAATTATTGATTAAGGGCATTATATCGGATGATGAGTGTCATAATGATAAAATCAGATTATTTCAGGCTAAGAAAAATTATATTGAACAAAAACAGCTTTATTTGCAGCTTGTCAATAAAGTTGATATGAGTGAAATAGATCAAGTACAGCAAAAAATGTTGCAAGAGGAGGTTAAATTAGCAGAATTAAAAATGAAACTTGTATCGTTGCAAGTGAAAAGCCCCATCACAGGCGTATTACTGCCAGAAAAAATTGAGCAAGGCAACTTGGAGCCGAACTGGGGCACAGATTTTAAAAAAAAGCTAAAGCATGATGATGTCATCGCACGTGTGGCTGCCATTTCTCTTTGTGCGATTACCGTGCGGATGAGCGGATCGGATGTGGCACGATTACACAAAAAAGACAGTGTTGGGGTAAAGTTAAACGCCTTTCCTTTGGTGGCTTTAGATGCGCGTATACTCGATATTCGACATTCTTTGCAGGCGACAATGGATAGATATATTGCGCCTAAATTTGATGTGGTCATTGAAGTGAATATGGATAAAATTGAGCAAAGTAAATTCTTATTTGGTATGAGTGCAAAAGTTGAAGTGAGTCAACAAATATCAACGGTGGGAGTTGTGATCCCTAAAAATTTTATTCAATATGAAAATAACAAGCCCTTTTGCTGGGTCATGGATCAGACTGGTATTCATAAGCGTCATGTAAAATTGGGTGAGATATCTCACCAAGAAGTAGACATCATTTCTGGTTTAGTGGTTGGCGATGTTGTGCATGCTCATGCTTAAGTTAAAGCATATTAACAAACGCTATCATTCGCAAGACAAATGGGTGCTCAAAGATTTTTCTTTTGAGCTGCAACGGGGTGAATCCGTCGCTGTGACAGGCGAATCTGGGCGAGGCAAAACAACCTTGATTAATATTATTGGGTTATTGGATGATGACTTTGAAGGCGAATATAATTTATTATCTAAGCGTTGTCCCCCTTTAAAGCGATACAGCACGAAAGAAATGGCTCAAACACGCAATCAATACTTTGGTTTTGTCTTTCAATCTGCTTTGTTGATTCCACATTTGAATGTGGTGGATAATATTGGCCTACCATTATATTATCAAGGCTTATCCACCGAGAGTGTTAGAGCACATGCTATGGCTTTGCTGGATAAATTCAACTTGTCTGAGTTATCCCATCGATTGCCTCGTGCGTTATCAGGTGGTCAAAAGCAACGGGTTAGCATATTGCGAGCGCTTGTTCACAAGCCAAAGTGTATTATTGCCGATGAGCCAACCTCTCAATTAGATATAATGACACAAAATCATATTTTGGATGAGTTATTTTATTATCAAAAACAAACGCAATGTAGCATGATTTTAGTCACACATCAGCCACGGGTTGCAATGCGTTGTGACCGAATAGTCGATATGATATGAAAGCTTTTTGGCTAAGAGAGCTGCTGGCTCTTATTTATTATTACAAAGCGCGTTTGAGTTTGGCTTTGATTGGATTGACGTTGGGGTTGTTGTCTTTGTTTGTGTTATTTAGCTTGCAATATTCTGTTAATTTACATATGAACAAAGTATTTTCTGATTTTTCGGATGTGCGCTTTGTGGCTCAAGTGATTCCTGGTTCTCATAATGCTATGCGTAATCTTAAAGCGTCATTGGCTTTTCCACATATTAGGCAATTAGAAGAACAATCTATTACGCATTACTCAATTTATCCTTTTCATAGTGAATATCAAAAGATTATATGGTCAGACGACAGCTTTCAGGCGAACCTGGTTTTTATGCCGTTAGCGCTGATAAACGCATTGGGCATTCAGATAAGCAGTGGACGTTCACTACATCCTCTAGATAAAGATCAAAAAGTTGTTATTATAGGGGATGAATGGGTTAAAAAGTTTAACCAGAAGGGATATGAGGCAGTAGGAGAATTGCTTCAGATTGAGGGGGATTATTATGAAGTCGTTGGGTCTATTATAGAGAGTGACGTCAGTCCTATTTTAGATTTTAATTTAAATAAAAGCATTATTTTAGATTATAGTATGGCGCCTATTTTTGGACATGATTTGTTTTTGAATTACTATGTGCAGTCAGACAAACCAATAGAGCCAGCGCAAAGCCATTTGAGAAAGATATTAAAACATAAATTTAATATTGATAATGTGATGTTTAGAGACTCACAATTGTATATAAAAGTGATGTTTGGACAAGTCCAGCTTACACAAAAAATTCTAAAATTAGTGGCCATGTTAAATCTTAGCTTAGGGTTGTTGGCGCTGATTAATATTTTATGTTTACTGGTGGAAGACAGAGCCCAAGAAATTGGTATTAAAATATGTGTAGGCGCATCTAAGTTTCAGATTATTTTGTTGTTTTTACGTGAGTCGATCGCTCTTTGTCTATTAGCCGGGATCATTAGCATTGTATTAGGGGCGCCAACAGCCTATGTTTTAATTAATGGGTTAGATATTATTTGCCAAATAAACTGGTTATATAACCTGTCTATATTACCCATCGCTTTGCTAATGGGTGTATTGGCTGGGATATTACCCGCTATTTTAGCAGCACAGAAAAATCCAGTAAAATTATTAAATCGCTAAAAACATGGGGAGGCGTTTAACATGTGTGAATTGTTTGGGATGAGTGCAAACGTCCCAACGGATATTTGTTTTAGTTTTAGTGGCTTGATGCAAAGAGGCGGTAAAACAGGAACCCATCAAGATGGGTGGGGGATTGCCTTTTATGAGGGCAAAGGTTGTCGTGTGTTCCACGATCCCGATCCCAGTGCACACTCTGAAATAGCAGAATTTATCAGAGATTATCCTATTCACAGTACAAAAGTATTATGTCATATTCGAAAGGCCAATCGTGGGCGAGTTTGTTTAGAAAACACACATCCATTTGTAAAAATATTGTGGGGACGCTACTGGTGTTTTGCACACAATGGCCAGCTCAAAGGTGTGAAAAAAATATTAAAGCTTAAAAAATTCCTTCCTATTGGTACGACAGACAGTGAGCATGTTTATTGCTGGATGTTAGAGAAAATTAATGCTAGATTTCCAACCCCTCCTAAAAGCGATGCTCAGTTATGGAAGTATATCGAGTCTTTGTCCGAAGAAATTAGTCAGTTTGGCGTGTTTAATTTTCTACTATCTGATTCTAAGTATTTATATGCGCACTGTTCGACTAAATTAGTTTGGCTTACCCGAAAAGCACCTTTTGGGCATGCGAGGTTAGTGGATGAGGACGTGGAGATTGATTTTAGCGATGTTTCTGGTGACAATGATATTATTTCAATTATTGCCACACAGCCGCTGACCCATAATGAGGTTTGGAACAAAGCTCAAAAGGGAGAGTTTTTAGTGTTTCGCGATGGCCTCATTAAATACCAAAACATCTGATACTCTTTTTTTTAGATATTTTTCTAATGTTTCTGCTTGCTGTTTTTCAAAAAACAAACCTAATTTCGTTCTGCGCCATAAAATATCTTCAGCACTACAAGCCCATTCTTTTCCAACAAGATATTGTACTTCTTTTTCATGTAGGCCATGTCCAAAATTTATACCTAAATCTTCAGTTTTCTCACAACCTAATAAAATATCGTGGGTAATGGTGCCATAGCTTTTTGCCATACGTCTTAAGATGGACGCAGGTAACCAGGTGTATTTTATGGCCAGCTGTGCTATGAAGTCAGACAATGATTTTTCTGTAAAAGCACCTGGTAATTTTAAATCTTTAGATACGCTGAGTTGCGTTTGTGGTAAGTCATTTTTGAGCGCATCAATCACTTTTTCAGATAGGCTTCTATAAGTTGTTAGTTTTCCGCCAAAAATATTTACAATCGGTGGATGATTGTCAGAGCGTATGGTTTCAATTTTAGATTCTCTGGTGATGCTGGCTAAATTAACGGCGTCATCATCCCATAAGGCCCTTACGCCAGACCAAGTGGCGGCAATATCTTGTTGTTTAATAGGGTGGTGAAAATAATGATTCACGGCTTGCATTAAATAATCAATTTCAACCTGAGTAATATCCGCATCAGCGGCATCGCCTGCATGTGGGAAATCTGTTGTACCAATGAGTGTGAATTGTTCACAATAGGGAATGGTAAAAATAACCCGATTGTCTAAATGTTGTAATAGATAAGCGCAATGTTCTGTATATAATTTGGGCAGTAAAATATGGCTGCCTTTGACTTGTCTTAATTGGTACTGTGATTTTACGGGAATAGATTGATTCAACGTATTCTTGAGCCATGGACCTGTTGCATTGACTAATACTTTTGCTTGATGATGTAGGAGTGTTGTGGCGCCCTCGCTTTTGAGGTTGAGTGTCCAAACATTATTATCTGTATAATGTGAATCTAGTAACGCTGTATGGGTTAGAATATGTGCGCCCATATTTTGGGCTTGACGTGCAATCGATATGACTAATCGTGCATCATCCAGTGTGCAATCATAATATGCCATCCCTTTTTTAATGGAACGTTTGATAGGGTTCATGGCATCATTGGCATCAAATAAAACAGTGTGGGAGCGCTTGGTTTTGCCCCTGAAATTTAGTATGTCGTAGCATAGCAAACCTATTTTGAGCATAAACTCAGAGCGGCATTTTTTATCAATAGGGATAATAAATGGGATAGGTTGCACTAAATGGGGCGCATTTTGAATTAAATAATCTCTTTCTCGTAATGATTCTTTGACTAAGCCAAATGCAGAGTGTTCTAAATAGCGTAAACCTCCGTGAGCTAACTTAGAGCTTCTGGAGGATGTACCGTTTGCTAGATCGTGTTGCTCACAAAGTAATACAGATAACCCTCGACTGGCTGCCTCCAATGCTATGCCCACACCATTGATGCCACCACCTATTATTGCGATATCATAAATCACGGTTATCTTTCCTTAGAAACGTAATATTATTACTAGTAGTATATAATCTCTGGCAGTGATTGGAATAGCTTTTGTGTGAAACTTCAAGGACAACCTCCTAGACATCATATAGGCGAGAAATATGTCAGAATACTTAATATCATTAGATCAAGGAACCAGCAGTACCCGAGCCCTTTTGTATAATGCAAAAGGACAAAAGCTGGGGGTTGCTAGTGAGAAGATTAAATTATTCTTTCCTGAAGATGGATGGGTAGAACAAGATCCCAAAGAAATTTTAGCCTCTGCAGAGTCTGTACTGCGTCAAATTTTAGCACAAACACAAATACAGACCAATCAAATTTTAGGGATTGGGATCACCAATCAGCGAGAAACGACGTTAGTGTGGGAGCGCCAAACAGGAGAATGCATATATCCTGCGATTGTTTGGCAAGATAAGCGTACGATAGCCCAGTGCAATAACTTAAAACAATCATCTGCTATATTAGGGCAAGAGATACAACAAAAAACAGGATTATTACTTGATCCTTATTTTTCAGCAACCAAAATTAGCTGGATATTAGACTTTGTACCCGGTGCACGTCAAAGAGCAGAAAATGGTGAATTATGTTTTGGCACAATAGATAGTTTTCTTATTTGGCATTTGGTCAAAGATCAGCCTCACCTGACAGATGTGACGAATGCCTCCAGAACTTTATTATTTAATATCCATGATTTAGATTGGGATGCCACATTATTGGATTTGTTTCAGATACCTAAAGTCATGTTGCCAGAGGTTAAACAAAACTGCGCAGATTTTGGAATGCTCAGGACAGAAATACTAGGCACGGAATTACCTATATTAGCGGTGATGGGGGATCAACAGTCCGCTAGTGTTGGGCAGGGCTGCATTCATAAAAACCAATTAAAAGCGACATATGGTACAGGCTGTTTTGTATTACTGAATACAGGTGCAGACTGTATTATTTCAAAAAATAAATTATTATCCACTGTTGCATATCAAATAAGGGATAATGTAAATTATGCATTAGAAGGTAGTATTTTTATTGCTGGCGCTTTATTCAAATGGATGAAAGAGTCGTTATCTTTATTTAAAGATGAAGTTGAAATAGAAAAAATAATCCAAAATGTAGAGCTATCTGAGGAACTATTTTTTGTACCTGCGTTAAGTGGATTGGGCGCACCTTTTTGGGATCCCAAAGCGAAGGGGGCAATATTTGGCCTTACCCAAGGCACACATTTAGGTCATATTATCAAAGCCGGATTGCAGGGTGTGTGTTATCAAACACGAGATTTAATTGAAGCGCTTAACAAAGATTGCCAAAACCCAATAGAATTTTTGAAAGTGGATGGGGGCATGGTGACCAACACCACTTTTGTGCAAGCGTTATCAAGCTGTTTGAGTATCAATATTCATGTATCTCAATCGGCTGAAGCAACAGCCTTTGGGGTGTTTTTATTAGCGGGTGTACAATGTGGCTTATTTTCTGATCTTGAACAGGCAATAACCTTGTGCCAAACAACTAAGATATATCAACCACAACAAACATTTGAGCAAGCCAATCACCGTTATGAACAATGGTTACAACACGTAGAGAAGATTAAAGCATGATTCGTTATATACTCAATTTTGATACTCATAAGCATCTGTTATTTATTAAATTACAAATCACAAAACCCACGCCTAAGGGACAGATCGTTACGTTGCCTTGCTGGACACCTGGTAGTTATTGTATTCGTGATTATGCCAAGCATATTGTACAAATATCCGCAAAAGACTGTGCAACCCAAAAAAACATATCAATTGAAAAAGTTAATAACAATACGTGGGTATGTGATGCAGCAGAAGCATTAGAGATAGAATATCAAGTGTATGCTTTTGATCAATCTGTTAGGGGCTGTTTTATCGATAGTGATAGAGTTTTCATCAATGGTAGTACGGTATTTATGGCGTTAGAGGGATTGCAAGAGCAAACCATAGAGCTAAACCTAGAGCCAGAGGGTAAACAAAAATCTTTCCAAATTGCTACGCAATTAGAACCCAAATCCGCCAAAAAGTGGGGCTGGGGATCTTATACTGCCAAAAATTATGAGAGACTATTGGATTGTCCTATTACGATTGGAGAGATGACGTTACTTGATTTTGAAGTAAATAATATAGGTCATACCATTGCATTGACAGGCACTGTATTAGGCGATTTTGCAAAACTCAAATCGGATGTGCAAAAAATATGTCAAACACAATGTGATTTGTTTGCAGACAAAGTGCCTTTTGACTCTTATTTATTTTTGCTACATTTATTAGATGATGGCTATGGTGGGTTAGAGCATAGTGATTCAACCGCTTTAATTGCGGCAACACAGTGTATGCCGATTGAGGCACCAATGGATACATCAATTGATACACCAAATGATTCAAAACATTATCAATTATTATTAGGTTTATTCAGTCATGAATATTTTCATGCTTGGAATGTGAAACGTATCAAGCCGGATGTCTTTATGCCGTATGATCTGAATCAACCTAGTCATACGCGGTTATTATGGGTGTTTGAAGGTTTTACCTCTTATTACGATGATTTAGGCCTGGCACGTTCGGGTACAATATTACAAGAAGATTATTTCAATATTTTAGCTAAAAATATAACTCGGGTGATGCGAGGACCCGGTCGGCATGTGCAGAGTTTGGTAGATTCTAGTTTTGATGCTTGGACAAAATTTTATTTTCCTAATGAGAACTCAGCCAACCAAGGCGTCAGCTATTATGTTAAAGGCGCAGTGGTCGCTTGTTTGATGGACATGATGATTCGTCTTGCCTCTGATCATAAGCAATCTTTGGATGATGTGATGAGAACGTTATGGCAAAATTTCGGAAAAATCAAAGTAGGTTTGACTGATAATGCCATACATAATATTTTGGTTGAAATGGGGATTAATCCACAGTTTATTCAAGAGGCTATTTATGGTGTGGTTGATTTGCCCATAGAAAAAATATTTACGCAATTTGGTTTGGCTTTAGACTATAAGCCAAGATTACAGGTCGGCAGTTTTTATCCCGAAGCCACACCCCCTATAGACAATCAAGGAGTTTTTGGTTGGCAGCTGGAAAAATCAAGCGACAAAGTGAAAGTGCTCAGTGTATTTTATGGGGGGGCAGCTATCCAATATGGTATTTCTGCAAAAGATGAAGTAATTGCTATTAATAAGATTAAAGCAACCGCGAAATCTTATGATGCGATTACAAAGCGACTCAAAATTGGACAAAAAGTGAAAGTCACATTATTTAGAGAAAATATTTTAAAAACAATAGATGTGATATTAGGTGAGCCAGAATTGGATGTTGCGGGTATTCAGCGTGCCACAGATAATACTGAAACACAAAATAAAATAATTGATGATTGGTTAACGGGTTCTATAAACTAATAATGAATATGGAGAAGCAAATACGCGAATGTCGTTATATTGATCAGCTGCGATTATTGAAACAGTTTAAAAATATATCTTATCTAAAGTCTGATGAGCAAAAAGATCGCGCCACACAAAAATTAAAATCCCAGCTTGAAAAAGCGCAACTCAAAATCACAAATAAACAAAACAACAGGCCAAAGTTAAATTATCCACCATTGCCGATATTAGCGCAAAAAGAAAATATCTTAGATTTATTAAAGTCTAACCAGGTTGTGATTATTGCGGGTGAGACGGGTTCGGGTAAAAGTACCCAATTAGGGAAAATATGTTTAGAGGCGGGATTGGGTATAAAAGGCTTTATTGGCCATACTCAGCCTAGACGCATTGCGGCTGTATCCATTGCTAAGCGGGTGACGCAAGAGCTGAATACGTCTTTAGGGGATGCGGTCGGTTATAAAATTCGCTTCCAAGATAGAAGTCATGAACGTAATTACATTAAAGTGCTTACCGATGGCATGTTATTGGCAGAAACGCAACATGATAGATTGTTATTAAATTATGAAGTGATTATTGTTGATGAAGCACATGAGCGAAGCCTCAATATTGATATATTATTAGGTTTGTTAAAACGCATTATACAAAAAAGACCGGATTTGAAAATCATTGTGACTTCTGCGACCATTCAGCTAGAAAAGTTCTCAAAATTTTTTCAGGATGCGCCTATTGTTGAAGTATCAGGACGGCAATATCCGGTTGAGAACAGATTTTTAGCAGAAGACAATGAAGAAATGGATATGGCAAGGCAAGTGGCCAATTGTGTTAAGTTAGTTTTGCGAGAAGGGTCTGGCGATATCTTAATCTTTCAAAGTGGCGAAAAAGAAATACGAGAAGTGATTGATGTATTAAACGGGTTAAAGTTGAGAAATACGACGATTATGCCGTTATATTCTAGGCTAAGCCAACAAAAGCAGCAGCAAATATTCAAGTCTATTGTTGGACGGAAAATTATTGTCACAACCAATATTGCCGAAACGTCTATTACGGTACCCAATATACGTTTTGTGATTGATTCTGGTTTACATAAAGTCAATCGTTATAACTATAAAAACAAATTGCATCGATTAGATGTAGAGGCTATCAGCCAGGCGAGTGTCATGCAGCGCAGAGGACGTTGTGGCCGTGTGGGGCCTGGCATATATTATGCTTTGTTTACTGAGGATGATTTTAATTTGCGTCCTGCTTTCATGGAGCCTGAAATTTTGCGTTCTAGTTTGGCTAAAGTTTTGCTAAACTTATTGGCGCTTAATATTAAAGATATGAGCCATTTTCCCTTTGTGGATGCACCTGAACAAAAATATATCAAAGATGGGTTGCGCTTGTTGTGGCAACTAGAAGCCGTAGATGAAGAATATCAGTTAACAGATATTGGGCGTTTAATGGCACGGGTGCCGATTGAACCCCGCTTGGCCAGAGTCTTAATAGAGGCGAATAAACAAAACTGCCTAGCAGAAATGTTGGTGATTGGCAGTGCTTTGAGCATTATTGATCCAAGGGAAGAGCCGTATGAAAAACGACAGCAAGCCAGAGAAAAACATATACAATATATCGATCCCCAGTCTGAGTTTTTAGCCTATCTGAATTTATGGGAACAGCTGCATTTGAATAAACAATCTTTAACGCATAAAGAATTTGTTCAACAATGCCGGAAAAATTATTTATCCTATGTTCGAATTTGTGAGTGGATAGATTTGCATAAAGAGCTTAGCAATTTATGTGAGGAACTCAAACTCCGTATGAATCAAAAGACAGCAGACTATGCTCAAATTCACAAAGCTTTATTAAAAGGCTTTATTGATACCATCGGGCTAAAAGATGAAAAAAACCTGTATTTAGGTGCCAGAGGATTGAAATTCATGATTCATCCAGGGTGTTATATTAAAAAAACATCTAACTGGGTGCTGGCGGGGGAGATTTTCCATTCTTCTAAAACCTTTGCGAAAACCATTGCCCGCATTGATTCTGAGTGGTTAGTGACGCAAGCACAACACTTGATTAAAAAATCCTATTTAGAGCCTTATTTTGACGTAGATAAACAAGGCGTTGTGGCAATAGAGAAATCTCAATTATTTGGGTTACCCATACATTCGCAAAAAGTATCTTTTGAGGATATTAATCCCCAAGTCGCCAGTGATATTTTTATTCGAGATGGATTAATCGAGCAGCAATTACAAAGTGTGGATAAATTTTATATTTTTAATGTGGATTTAATTCGGCGTATTCAGAGTTTGGAACATCGTACGCGATATTATCAAAGTTTTATTAACGAAGATAAAATATTTGATCATTATAAAAATATACTTAAAAATAACGTCGGAAGTGCTCAGCAATTAAAAAAATGGTTCAAAAACAATGATGAGGAAAAATTGTTTTTTAGCATGACAGATTTTGTAGATGAGGTCACATTACAACAAGTGTTGGAATCCTATCCTGATGCCCTGCAAGTGGATACGATTGCCGTACCCATAGAATATGCTTACGAACCTGGGCACGTAAATGATGGGGCAACACTCTGTATTAATTTAGATCTTTTGCCCTATATTATAAGGCATGACTTATCTTGGATTATCCCAGCTTGGGTCAAAGAACGGATATTATATGATTTAAAGATTCTGCCTAAAGTTATCCGGCAAAAAATACCACCGCTCAAAAATATTACGGATGATTTGTATGATAGCTTGCATTATGGGCAAGGGAATTATTATGATGCGTTGGTAAAGTATTTGTTTACGCAGCATAAAGTATCTATTAATCCTAAAAATCTTATGGATGCAGTAGGGAGTTTGCCTGAGTATTTAAGATGGCATTACAAAATATTAGATTCGAATGGCAAACTAGTGGTCTCGGGAGATAACTTATACTTGTTATATGATAAATTAAAAGAACAGGGCAAAATACAAACCACCATATCTCAAGGGCACGCACAAACACAATCTGATAACTATACAAAATGGGATTTTCCAGATTTACCTGAATCACAAGTAAAAATATTTCATAATAAAGATGTCACGGTGTTTCCAGCATTAGTGGCAAGTAATCATAGTGTGCATATAGAGCAGTTTTCTAGTCAAGAGCAAGCTTTACAGTACCATGCGTTAGGACTTTGTCAGCTGTACACGCTGAATTTACAGTCTGATATTAGGTATTTGAAAAAACAGGTTAAGCATAAAAATATTTTCAAGCAGGCAAAAAAATACTTTCCAGATGGTGCCAATGCAATGGATGATCTTGTTGAGGCAAGTATTTATCACTGTTTTGTGAGCAGGAAATCAGATGTTCGACAACAAAAGGTATTCCAGCAGCATTTGGCACAACAAAAACCACAGTTATTATCAACGTTTAATGGTTTGTTGAAAGTGTTCACTGCCATTGTTGAGCATTATGAGGTGGTTTATCAAAAGTGTTATTCTTGTCAAAAAAATAAAATTTATGCGAATGCACTGGTAGATATTAATAAGCAATTATCAAATTTGTTGACTGACAAATTTTTGATTCAAACAGATTATAACTGGTTATCCCGTTATCCTATTTATCTTCAAGCGATTATTTTGCGTTTGGAAAAATACACGCGAAATCCACTGATAGATAAAAAATCAGCACAAGAGATTAAAATATTAGAAAGAATCTGGCAAAACAAAGTGGAAAGTGAGTTTTCTGATATAAAAGAAACCCTAAATTTGCCAATTACGGCTAATAGTCAAAAAATTAACTTACTAAGATTTAAAATTGAGGAGCTAAGAGTTTCCCTTTTTGCTCAAAAACTCGGTACGATAGTCTCTGTGTCTCAAAAACGATTGTTGAAAGAGTTGCAAGGAGCTTAGTGAGTGCGAGATTTTAGACTTAAGAAAAAAAGCAGAAATAAAATCAAAGGCATGGGGCTAGTAGAAGTTTTGGTATCGTTGACCATTATGTCAACAGTTATGTTGGCAAGCTTATCTTATGCTTTAAACTGCATCAAGTTAGCACAAAATAGCTTGTGGGACACGGATACGATCAGCTGTTTCTCTTCTTTCTTTGAAAGGGTACAACTTTATCCAGAAACACTACTGAGTAATAGTTCGTCTTTGGATACAGAGTTAAATAATTTAAATCAAGCATTAAAGGCTCATGCGCCTTCGACCTCTGCAAAAATAGAAATGAATAATAAGGATGAGATGACGTTGGTGATGATCAGGGATGATAGTAGAAATATCTTAAGGGTGACAAAAGTTGAAGCGATTATTCAGTAGTGAATTTGGGTTTACCATTAGCGAAGTTATGATTGCTTTATTCTTGAGCACACTGATTGCTGGGGCAACGATTCAGATATTTCTAATGATCAAAAAGATGAATCAATATCAGCAAGGTGTTACTCGAATACAAGAAAACATTCAAGCAACGTCCATGTTAATAGGGCAGTTGGTTCGGGGCGCTGGAGACTATGGGTGTAATCGATTGGATAATAACGCTATTTTTCACGTCGTGGGCAACATTTCAGCTGATGAGATGGGCTTTAATCGTGATACGGCTATAGAGCCTATTCTCTATAGTGCTCTGACTCAAAACAATTATATGACCAATAGTGCTTTATCTCGGATAGATAAAGATTCAGATATATTATGGATACGTATATTGCCGAAACGTCTATTACGGTACCCAATATACGTTTTGTGATTGATTCTGGTTTACATAAAGTCAATCGTTATAACTATAAAAACAAATTGCATCGATTAGATGTAGAGGCTATCAGCCAGGCGAGTGTCATGCAGCGCAGAGGACGTTGTGGCCGTGTGGGGCCTGGCATATATTATGCTTTGTTTACTGAGGATGATTTTAATTTGCGTCCTGCTTTCATGGAGCCTGAAATTTTGCGTTCTAGTTTGGCTAAAGTTTTGCTAAACTTATTGGCGCTTAATATTAAAGATATGAGCCATTTTCCCTTTGTGGATGCACCTGAACAAAAATATATCAAAGATGGGTTGCGCTTGTTGTGGCAACTAGAAGCCGTAGATGAAGAATATCAGTTAACAGATATTGGGCGTTTAATGGCACGGGTGCCGATTGAACCCCGCTTGGCCAGAGTCTTAATAGAGGCGAATAAACAAAACTGCCTAGCAGAAATGTTGGTGATTGGCAGTGCTTTGAGCATTATTGATCCAAGGGAAGAGCCGTATGAAAAACGACAGCAAGCCAGAGAAAAACATATACAATATATCGATCCCCAGTCTGAGTTTTTAGCCTATCTGAATTTATGGGAACAGCTGCATTTGAATAAACAATCTTTAACGCATAAAGAATTTGTTCAACAATGCCGGAAAAATTATTTATCCTATGTTCGAATTTGTGAGTGGATAGATTTGCATAAAGAGCTTAGCAATTTATGTGAGGAACTCAAACTCCGTATGAATCAAAAGACAGCAGACTATGCTCAAATTCACAAAGCTTTATTAAAAGGCTTTATTGATACCATCGGGCTAAAAGATGAAAAAAACCTGTATTTAGGTGCCAGAGGATTGAAATTCATGATTCATCCAGGGTGTTATATTAAAAAAACATCTAACTGGGTGCTGGCGGGGGAGATTTTCCATTCTTCTAAAACCTTTGCGAAAACCATTGCCCGCATTGATTCTGAGTGGTTAGTGACGCAAGCACAACACTTGATTAAAAAATCCTATTTAGAGCCTTATTTTGACGTAGATAAACAAGGCGTTGTGGCAATAGAGAAATCTCAATTATTTGGGTTACCCATACATTCGCAAAAAGTATCTTTTGAGGATATTAATCCCCAAGTCGCCAGTGATATTTTTATTCGAGATGGATTAATCGAGCAGCAATTACAAAGTGTGGATAAATTTTATATTTTTAATGTGGATTTAATTCGGCGTATTCAGAGTTTGGAACATCGTACGCGATATTATCAAAGTTTTATTAACGAAGATAAAATATTTGATCATTATAAAAATATACTTAAAAATAACGTCGGAAGTGCTCAGCAATTAAAAAAATGGTTCAAAAACAATGATGAGGAAAAATTGTTTTTTAGCATGACAGATTTTGTAGATGAGGTCACATTACAACAAGTGTTGGAATCCTATCCTGATGCCCTGCAAGTGGATACGATTGCCGTACCCATAGAATATGCTTACGAACCTGGGCACGTAAATGATGGGGCAACACTCTGTATTAATTTAGATCTTTTGCCCTATATTATAAGGCATGACTTATCTTGGATTATCCCAGCTTGGGTCAAAGAACGGATATTATATGATTTAAAGATTCTGCCTAAAGTTATCCGGCAAAAAATACCACCGCTCAAAAATATTACGGATGATTTGTATGATAGCTTGCATTATGGGCAAGGGAATTATTATGATGCGTTGGTAAAGTATTTGTTTACGCAGCATAAAGTATCTATTAATCCTAAAAATCTTATGGATGCAGTAGGGAGTTTGCCTGAGTATTTAAGATGGCATTACAAAATATTAGATTCGAATGGCAAACTAGTGGTCTCGGGAGATAACTTATACTTGTTATATGATAAATTAAAAGAACAGGGCAAAATACAAACCACCATATCTCAAGGGCACGCACAAACACAATCTGATAACTATACAAAATGGGATTTTCCAGATTTACCTGAATCACAAGTAAAAATATTTCATAATAAAGATGTCACGGTGTTTCCAGCATTAGTGGCAAGTAATCATAGTGTGCATATAGAGCAGTTTTCTAGTCAAGAGCAAGCTTTACAGTACCATGCGTTAGGACTTTGTCAGCTGTACACGCTGAATTTACAGTCTGATATTAGGTATTTGAAAAAACAGGTTAAGCATAAAAATATTTTCAAGCAGGCAAAAAAATACTTTCCAGATGGTGCCAATGCAATGGATGATCTTGTTGAGGCAAGTATTTATCACTGTTTTGTGAGCAGGAAATCAGATGTTCGACAACAAAAGGTATTCCAGCAGCATTTGGCACAACAAAAACCACAGTTATTATCAACGTTTAATGGTTTGTTGAAAGTGTTCACTGCCATTGTTGAGCATTATGAGGTGGTTTATCAAAAGTGTTATTCTTGTCAAAAAAATAAAATTTATGCGAATGCACTGGTAGATATTAATAAGCAATTATCAAATTTGTTGACTGACAAATTTTTGATTCAAACAGATTATAACTGGTTATCCCGTTATCCTATTTATCTTCAAGCGATTATTTTGCGTTTGGAAAAATACACGCGAAATCCACTGATAGATAAAAAATCAGCACAAGAGATTAAAATATTAGAAAGAATCTGGCAAAACAAAGTGGAAAGTGAGTTTTCTGATATAAAAGAAACCCTAAATTTGCCAATTACGGCTAATAGTCAAAAAATTAACTTACTAAGATTTAAAATTGAGGAGCTAAGAGTTTCCCTTTTTGCTCAAAAACTCGGTACGATAGTCTCTGTGTCTCAAAAACGATTGTTGAAAGAGTTGCAAGGAGCTTAGTGAGTGCGAGATTTTAGACTTAAGAAAAAAAGCAGAAATAAAATCAAAGGCATGGGGCTAGTAGAAGTTTTGGTATCGTTGACCATTATGTCAACAGTTATGTTGGCAAGCTTATCTTATGCTTTAAACTGCATCAAGTTAGCACAAAATAGCTTGTGGGACACGGATACGATCAGCTGTTTCTCTTCTTTCTTTGAAAGGGTACAACTTTATCCAGAAACACTACTGAGTAATAGTTCGTCTTTGGATACAGAGTTAAATAATTTAAATCAAGCATTAAAGGCTCATGCGCCTTCGACCTCTGCAAAAATAGAAATGAATAATAAGGATGAGATGACGTTGGTGATGATCAGGGATGATAGTAGAAATATCTTAAGGGTGACAAAAGTTGAAGCGATTATTCAGTAGTGAATTTGGGTTTACCATTAGCGAAGTTATGATTGCTTTATTCTTGAGCACACTGATTGCTGGGGCAACGATTCAGATATTTCTAATGATCAAAAAGATGAATCAATATCAGCAAGGTGTTACTCGAATACAAGAAAACATTCAAGCAACGTCCATGTTAATAGGGCAGTTGGTTCGGGGCGCTGGAGACTATGGGTGTAATCGATTGGATAATAACGCTATTTTTCACGTCGTGGGCAACATTTCAGCTGATGAGATGGGCTTTAATCGTGATACGGCTATAGAGCCTATTCTCTATAGTGCTCTGACTCAAAACAATTATATGACCAATAGTGCTTTATCTCGGATAGATAAAGATTCAGATATATTATGGATACGTCGTATTGAGAAATTTTTCAAATTAAATGATTATGAAGACGCGTATCAGAATAAACTAACCGTCGTAGGGCAACCGCAGTATAAACAAGATGATATTCTATTATTATCTGATTGCCAAAATATGGATGTCTTAAAAGTCGCCCAAAATGTCAATGTGAACTATAACCGACCGACCTCTGATATTTATGTTGATTTTGATAGCACAGCGCAATCGCTTTCAAAGTTATACCCGCCCAGTGCCAAATTAGGCAAAATAGAATCTGAAGTCTTGTATATTGGCAATACGATGCGTCGCAACCAGAAAGGCTTCCCGGTTTACGCTTTATATATGACCGATTTAAATGGTCGCACGTTGGAGATGGTAGAAGGGGTGGAGCAAATGGAATTGAAATTTTGTTGCCAAAAGAAAACAAAAGATTATTTTACCGCAGCAGAATATGATGGCTCACAAAAAATCCAATCTATTAAATTTAGTTTTCTAATGAATTCTATAGAGGATGCTTTAGAAGAGCCAAATGCTTATATGCTCAACAACAAAAAAATAGTACCCAAAGATAAAATATTACGTAAGTGGTGGTCTGAAGAGTGGACAATAAGAGCAGCGGTTTAATAATGAATAGCTCGTTTCAGAACTCTATTCATAGCCCTATCCAAAACCCTATCCAAAACCCTATCCAAAACCGAGGCAGTCAAAAAGGTAGTATTTTAATTTTTGTACTCGTGTTTTCATTAATTATTAGCATGATTGTGGTTTTTTCGATGGAATCCAGTGTGTTGCAAACCAAAATTGCTCGCAACTATCAATATGAAGTCATTAACTTTATTAATACAGAGCAAATTTTGCAAAAAGTAGAAGTGGATATGATGGAAAATATGGCTCAAGCACAAAAAACAACATATCCTAAAATACAATTTGTCGCAGACACATTGATTTTTGGAGAACGGCAGGGTTTGAAGTTTTATGAATTAGAGGTTGATGCGCCAGGTATGGAAGGCACCAGGACGCATCTACAATCCGTTGTATCATTGCGATAAAGGTAGTAGGATTTTAAGATGAAAAAAATAGTATCAATTATATTTATATTTATAATTATATTGTTTTATAATAATATTTTGCTTGCAGATTTTGTATCGCATGTGAGCAGCAACACATCCCACTTGGCAGCCAGTCCCATTGTGATACAGTCTATTCAATCTGGTCAATCTGGCCAGTTAAATACTACAGCAGAATATACCACGCAAGCATTAGGGTTAAATTATTCTAAATCTATGATGTCTCCGGTTTTGACAACGGGTTGGCAAAAAAAATTAACTGCACCTGTTTCTGAACCTGTATATGTAGGGGGTCCTGATTTTCCTTTTCCGGATCGTTGGCCTTGGACGCATGATGTCAGTTCGCCACCAGAAAATAATATCAGTGCTCAGAAATATTCAGATTTTCAAAAATCAAATATTCAAAGAACGCCCATTGTGTATCAGATTGATGGCCAGTATGTATTGCATGGTCTTGATCTTAAAACAGGTCAGTCATTAGTCAAGTTAAATCTAAGCGAGCTATTGGCAGTAGATTTACTTTCTGATTTGACGGATGTATCAAGTGCAGATCCACAAATGACAATTAGTGATGTCTTTGTGAGTAACCGTTGGCATACGTTATTGATAGCGGCCGTAGGAGATAAACGGCAAACAATATTTTGTTTGGATATTACCCATCCCTTTTTATTAACAGCCCAAGCCGCTAAAAATCAATTGTGGTGGCACAAAACAGATAGCCGAGGATATTTTTCAAAACCCACTGTGATTCGAACGATTGATGGAGATTGGAATATACTTTTTGCGCAGGAAGGCTGTTTAGATGGTGTGTTTGTTGCCGGTATTATTAAAATATATAGTTTACAGAGTGGTTGGGGGAAAACAGAAATTATTTTACCCGCGTTTGCCCCTAATTTAAGCCAAAATATTTCTTTTAAACAATCCTCAGCGGTGACCAAAGGCAAAAAAACAGACATGACACAGTGTCAAAACCGTATTCAATTCACCCATATGTCTCCCATTGATTCTAAACGTAGAGGCTATGTGGACTATTTATATGTGGGAGATAATTTTGGTACGCTGTGGAAATTCGATATGACAGCAAAAACACCGAAGCAATGGGGGCTAGTGAAACAAACCAAAGACAATATTAAAAATCGTATGGGGGTTTTCTCCATGATAGAAAATAATCAATATGGTCAAATCTTGTCACAGCCTAAAATTATATCTCACCCAAATGGCCAAGGTGTGTTAATTAGCTTTTTGGCGCAGTCTCAAAATAACAAAGATAATTATATGATTAGCATTTTTGAGAATGGACAACATGCTTACTTATTCTCTGAGATACATGATGTTGCCATGGCTCAGTCAGAAAATTGGTATATCAATAATCAAAATATGCAATCTACGCCAGTGGTTCGAAATGGACGGGTTTTAACGGTGTCTGGAAGCAATGCGGCTGTACTCAATATGAAAGATGGTAAGGTTTATGCAAAATCACCATATAGATTGATCGAAAATAATAGCAATACGCGTAATATCAGTAATACTTTAGAGCTTGTCGGCAATCCGCTGATATTTCAGCGTGGGGCATCTGAACCTAATATTGTGTTACATGCATTGGCAAATGGTGATTTTGCTTGGACAGAAATAGAGATTGAAAGCGATCGCGTGGGCAGACGTGTGTGGCGAGAACTAAATGAATAAGATAGTCAATAATAACATTAAAAATAAAACAGGGAGTATCAATATGCCATTTAAAAATAAAACCGCCTTTGTGACAGGCTCTAGTAGAGGGATTGGTAAAGAGATTGCCATACATTTGGCAAAAGCGGGAGCCAATGTCATCATTACAGGCAAAACGACTGAGCCACATGCTAAATTGGAAGGAACCATCTATACAACACAAGATGAAATTACAGCCTTTGGTGGGCGTGCTTTAGCATTGCCTTTGGATGTACGCGATGACGCGGCAATTCAATCCGCTATGCAAAAAGCAGCAGCTGAATTTGGGGGTATTGATATTTTGGTGAATAATGCGAGCGCTATATCATTAACCAATACAATCAAAACGCCAATGAAACGATTTGATCTGATGATGAGTGTGAATGTGAGAGCGACATACGCTTGTAGTCAGGCCGTCATGCCATATTTTATAAAGCAAGGGCAGGGGCATATTTTGACTTTGTCACCTCCTATTAATTTAAATCCTAAATGGTTTCGAGATTATACTGCTTATACAATCAGTAAATATGGCATGAGCATGTGTGTGTTGGGTATGGCGGCTGAGTTCAAAGATCAAAATATTTGTATTAATGCGCTTTGGCCACAGACGACGATTGCGACCGCGGCGATTCAACATCATTTTCCACCTGAGATCTATCAAGCCAGTCGCAAACCAGAGATAATGGCAAAAGCTGCACTGTGTGTTTTACAAAAAAATCAGACGGGACAGTTTTTGATTGATGAAGAAGTACTTAAGTTAGAAAATGAAACGAATTTTGAGCAGTATGCTGTTAACTCAGAAGTTGAGCCAATGGTTGATTTATTTCTAGATTAAATAATACTCAAGGATTGATATGAAGATCATCACTAGGACGATTTGGGTTGTATGTTTTACATTGTTTTTTAGTCTGCGTATTATGGCGGCACAGGCAGCCGATATTGTTCCAGAAGACCTAAAACCCTGGGCCGCGTGGGTCTTAAAAGACAGTGGGCGGCAACTTTGTCCTAGTGCCTGGAATCAAGCGAACAATCATTTTTGTGAGTGGCCTGCTTATTTGGATTTAGATATTCAAAACACCAGAGGAGATTTTACTCAAACAGGTACGTTGTTTGATGATGGGTGGGTTTATTTAGTTGGTGGACGAAATAACTGGCCAATAGAAATGAAAAATAATGACCAATCCATATCTGTTGTTTTGCGAGGACATAAACCTGCGGTCTATTTAGACAAAGGGGATTATAAGATATCAGGGCATTTCACTTGGGATGCTTTACCGGAAAAGCTATTTATTCCCAAATCTATTGGTGTTGTAAAACTGCAAGTCAATTCAAAGCATTTACTTAATCCGAATAGAGATGCTAAAGGTTTTTTGTGGCTGAAAAAAAGTCAAACTGCGAAAGCACCGAAAAAACAAAACACGGTTAGCCTAAAAGTTTTTAGAAAAATAACCGATAGTATTCCACAAGAATCTTTCTCACTAATACGATTAAATGTTACAGGAGTGGATAGAGAGATTATTATTGGCCCTGTCGTTAATAAGAATACATTGCCTATTGATATCCATTCTCCTTTGCCCGCTAAATTAGAAGACAATGGGCTATTAAAATTACAAGTTCGAGCTGGGCAATGGGATATACATGTTAGAAATAGATATTTGTCACAACAAAATAATTTTAAGTTAGACACTTTTCGGTCGCCTTGGCCAGATGAAGAAGTCTGGAGTTTTGAATCACAAAATGCTTTAAGACGAGTTGATTTAAGCGGGGCGAAAGCACTTGATCCCACTCAAACTGATATGCCACAAGGTTGGCATCAGTTTCCAAGTTACCTGATGAAAGCCGATACAACATTATCTTTAGAAGAAAAACATCGTGGCAAAGCAAAGAATAGAGGCGAGCGTTTGGCTCTGAAAAGGCAGATGTGGTTAGACTTTGACGGCAAAGGCTTAACGGTTCAAGATAAAATGTCAGGTGTGGTGGAACAAGATTGGCGGTTAAGTGCTAGGTCGCCCATGATATTAGGTCAGGTAGATATCAATGGGGAGCCACAGCTAATTACAATATTAGAGTCAGAACAGAGCGAGCCATCAGAATCAGCTTCTCAATCTTCTCCACAAATCTCCCCACAACCAGGCGTAGAAATTCGTAACGGCCATTTGAATTTAACGGCCACGAGTCGTTTAGCAGATAAAACATTTAGGTTTCCGGCGATTGGTTGGCAACGAGATGTACAAAATTTAAGTGCAACGTTATATTTGCCACCTGGTTGGAAGTTATTTCACGCTATGGGCGTGGATAAAGTAAGCGATGCTTGGTTACGTGACTGGAATTTATTAGATTTATTCTCAGTTTTGTTTATTAGCTTGGCGATGATTAAATTATTAGGTTTAGGCTGGGGGTTATTAGGGCTTGCAACATTAGTTTTAACCTATCATGAGCCTGGTGCACCTCTTTGGAGTTGGTTGGCGGTTTTAACTACGATGGCGTTGGCCAGAGCCATTCCTCAAAGTACTGCGAAGACAGCACTGAGTTGGGGGTATTTTGCATCGCTCACCCTATTAGTATTATTGGCGATACCTTTTATGGGTAAACAAATCCAAACCGCGTTATATCCACAGTTATCACGTGCAGATTCTATTGTACAACCTTATTCTAGACAACCTGTGACGCAAAATATGATGTCAGATGAGCGCATCTCAATGGATGGCCGTGGTGCGGCAGACAGTGTGGTGGCAACATTAGGTGCGCCAATGAAAAAAATGAGTCGAAAATTAACGCAACCACTTGCTGAGCAAGAAGCAGAGTTGCGAGATTATGATCCCAATAGCAAAGTGCAAACAGGTCCTGGTTTACCTAAATGGTCGTGGAATGTCATACGATTAGATTGGCAAGGGCCTGTCACCCAAGAACAGGACTTGTCATTATGGTTAATGCCTGCTTGGCTTGTTTCGTTATTAAAATATTTGCAAGTGATGATGGTGATGACTTTGATTTATGCTTTGGTGAGACCATTTAAAACCTCGGGTTTTGATAGGGATTTATCTTTTGGGAAAAAATCTGGCCAAGAGAAATCTGGCCAAGAGAAATCTGGCCAGGGGAAATCTGGTTCGGCCAGTTCTGGAATAGCAACGCTGTTATTACCATTGATTTTAATATTGGGAATGACAGGTAGCATTGAAAAAGCCTATGCTGATATTCCCGAGCAAGCGATGTTAACCGAATTGAAAAATTATTTGCTCACACCGGCGAATTGTTTTCCAAGGTGTGCGGATTTTTCTCAGTCACAAGTCAATATAGATGATAAACAGTTAACACTTAGATTAGCTATTAATACTATAGAGCAGGTTGCTGTGCCTTTACCTAATGCCTCTAGTGGTTGGGCGTTGCAAAATATTTTATTGAATGGAGAGCCTGCAAAAGCGATTAAAACAGATAAACAGGGTAGGTTATGGTTATTGGTTGAAAAAGGGCAGCATGAAATTGTAATGTTAGGTTCAGTCGTAGAACAAACACAATTTAGTTTGAGTTTTGATTATAATTTAAAGCCTAAATATATAGTAATTGAGTCGGACGGATGGTCAGTTAGCGGGCTATTAAATAATCAGCTCACCGGCCAATCTTTACAATTTAATAAACAACTGAAAACAACGATTAGTGGAACGGCGCAAAAACTAACGTTGTCCGACATGCCGAGCTTTGTAAGCTATACTCGAAAATTACAATTAGGGTTGGATTGGAAAATTTATCATGAGGTGACTCGTATAGCCCCCAAACGTAGTGCTATACATCTTACATTACCTTTGTTAGCGGGTGAAAAAATACTATCACCTCACGTTAAAGTGGAAGAGGGGCAAGCAAAAGTGCAATTGGGGCATGGACAAAATCGAGTGACTTGGTACTCTGAATTATCCATACAGCCTAGTATCAAACTAAAAGCACTATCATCCACTCAAGTGAAAGAGATCTGGGCTTTGCAAGCTATTCCCAAATGGCATGTGAGCTTTTCAGGGATCCCAATGATTCATGAGAGTAGCCAAGTAGGGCAATGGATGCCAAAGTGGCAACCATGGGGTAATGAAGTATTGACTATAGATGTCATTAAGCCAAAAGCCATTTCTGGTAATACACTGACAATAGAAGAAACACGCTATCAGGTAATGCCGGGTTTGAGGCAATCTGATCATACCTTGGATATAAAAATCAAAAGTAGCCAAGGCATGCAGCATGCTATTTCATTACCTAAAAACAGCATACTAAAAGATGTATTGATCGACAATGTGAGTCAGCCCATTTCTTTAGAAGGAAGGCAATTAACTTTCCCCGTTCATCCTGGAGAACAAAATCTTAGGGTGCAATGGCAAAACCAACAAACTTTGGGTATGCAATATACGCCTGATGGTATTAGTCTAAATAGTGAAGCGACTAATAACTTTACGGATATAAGATTAAGTAAAGACAGATGGATATTGTATCTCAAGGGACCAGAGTTAGGGCCTGCGGTTCAGTATTGGGCTGTGGTTATCTTAATGATTATTTTAGCCGTGATGCTGGGGCTGTCAAGGCGGACGCCATTGGCCATTTGGCAATGGATATTATTGGGATTAGGCGTGACACTCAGCACACCTATTGCCGCATTAGCGGTTGTATTATGGTTTGTAATGATGCAAGTCAGAAATCAATATGGTTCTAAACTTCAAGTGATTCATTTTCAAATTCTACAAGGGGCTTTAGTCTTTTTAACGTTGATATTTGTACTGGCGATAATCAATTGCATCTCAACTGGTTTGTTGGGCAACCCACAAATGCAACTTGCCTCTCCAACTAATAATCTTGTGCATTCAAACTTTTGGGCAAACAATGCTTATGAATTACGTTGGTACCAAGATAAAGTACTCAATGATTTATCTAGTATTTGGATTGTGTCAGTTCCCATGTTTGTTTATAGAATTTTAATGTTGCTTTGGGCTTTGTGGTTAGCTTTTTCTCTAATTAAATGGTTCCAATGGGGCTGGCAGTGCTTTATTCAAGATGGCATCTGGCGAACAGAGCCAGAGAAAGATATTTCTGTTTCTGACTCTGACTCTTGATAAGGAACGAGAGTTGAAAGAAGTATGAAACAACGTTATATTACTCGGCTATATCTGTGATATGTAAGTCTAATGATTAGCTTGCCTTTATGTATTCCTCAGGAGAATGGTAAATTGAGTAAAATAACAAAAAATAAATTAGCGATACTAGCGCTCGCTGGAATCGGTGCGTTTACCACGGGGACAGCTGCAGCAACGATGACAGTTGACTCTAATGGCGGTTTAGAAGTCTTTGAATTAGATAACACAGATTTTTGGTTTAAAATTGGGGGTCGCTTACATTTTACTTCGGCTTTTTATAATGGCGGTAGCGATGAGCGTTCTAAATTTCCTGATGGCTCTATGATTCGTTCAGCTCGTGTCACGTTTAAAGGCGGCGTGGGCGATGCTTGGATTTATAAATTAGACTTAGACTTTGTGGATAGTGCATTAGGCCGACCTGTTGGGCAAAATGCAGCAACAGCAACATATGGTGGTTATAACTATGCAGTCAATAGCCCCAATACAGTTAATATTTTTGGCGACTCTGGTGCTGCTTATTTCGGTGAGGCTTTTATTGGATATAATGGCTGCAAAAATATTTGGTTTGCGGGTGGTCAGATAAGCATACCTTTTGGTTTAGAAAGCTGGGCAAGTTCTAACGATGGTTCTTTTATGGAAGTCTCGGCACCTTCACAAGCTTTTGATAATCCAGCTTTGGGATTGGGTCTTTATGGTGAATGGCATAATAATTATTTCACCGTAGCGACTGCAATGTATGTACCTAGAGCTGGTACGACACAATATGGCGATAGTATTTCAACCAACCCGTATGTGGTTGCACCTGGTGCGCCAGCACCTGCAACCGGGCCTTTGGGCAGTGATGCAGGCAGTGATCCATTAGGGATGGGTGGCCGTATTACTTTCTCACCAAAACATGATGATTTTACAGTGTATCATCTTGGATTTTCTGCAAAATACCAAAATTTACATAATAGAGCCAATATTCAAAATTGGTTTGCAACACCTGAAATTGCCAATAAGCAATCCCCTATTTTGTTTACCAATGTTCCACTAAATTCAGTCAATAATTTTTACACGATTGGTTTAGAAGCGGCGGGTCGTTGGGGTCCCTTCATGATTTCGGGTGAGTATATGCATACCAAAGCCGATCGTGAAGAAATCTTTCTTGTTGGCGATCAGCGCCAGCCAGGTGGTGATTTAACCTATCATGGTTATTACTTTATGGCATCATATATTATTACGCGTGAAGCCAGAGATTATGATTTTGTCAGTGGTACGTTTGGCCGCGTGCGTCCACGTTCTCATAAAGGGGCTTGGGAAGTCGCGATTCGTCACAGTTATTTATCATTAATTGATGACGGCAAATTTGTGCCGGGCTCTGCTAGTTTGGCCAATCCTGTACCCAGAACGTTGCCTGCCGGTGTTGGCGTGAATGCGATTGTAGGTTCTATGCACAACACCACAGTCGGGTTGAACTATTGGGTGAACGATCATATTAGATTCATCGCTAATTATTCTCGTATTAACATGCCTAACAGCATAGATGTTAATGCTTGGGGCTTTAAAGGTATTGTAAACTGGTAGGTTTTAGACTCATAGTTCAGTCCTATGCGCCGCGGTTTTGTTTGCCGCGGTGTTTTAGAACCTATAGTTAGTTAAGTGATTATTTAGTCGCTTTTGCATTTACGCCGTATTGGTAATGCCCATACTTGCTGTATTATCAAATATCTTGTACAATTCATCTCGTTCCCGTATCTTCACTTTCGCTCTATACCCTCTTGCACACATTGTGCAACTAAGTAGCATTAAGCTATTTAAGCATTAAGTTATTTAAGCATTAAGCTATTTAAGCATTAAGTTATTTAAGCATTAAGCTATTTAAGCATTAAGCTATTTAAGCATTAAGCTATTTAAGCATTAAGCTATTTAA
>CAZWHY010000013.1:0-26288 GCA_964633725.1 Uncultured Candidatus Berkiella sp. | reverse complement strand
ATTAAGCATTAAGCATTAAGCATTAAGCATTAAGCATTAAGCATTAAGCATTAAGCATTAAGATTTTTCGTGTATTGCTTTAAAGCGTTAGGAAGATACTGGCATCCGCAGAATTTTTCCAAGGTATTCCGTATTGTTTTGCCTTGAAAAAAACATGTTGTCGTTTCAGAAAATTTTAAGGTTATATTTATGTTCGCTGTACCATTACAAAAAAGGAATTTAGCAAAAATATCTATTGATTTCAAAGTTTCTAGAACGCTTTCACAGAATAATTGTGTAATCGTTCCCGCTAGATATTTTTCTTTTTTACCCGCTATTCATCATGCAAAAAAAGAGTTTATTCAAAGCTGGGAGGCTCTAGGCGTTGATCGCTATATGGCGGATGGTGGAAGTTATCGTTTGAGACGATATGGTGAGTTTTGTCTAAATACGGCTACTTCACAATTGAAACATCAACCTAATACCACTTTCTATCAAAGCTTAGAAATTAATCCTCTGAATGGTGGCATAGATAGAGCATTTCCCCCTCTGTTAGAAAAGACCATTAACAATCCATTTTTGCATTCACTCATCCGGGTTGATTTCAAGAACTTACCTTATGACATAACTAGGCGCTCTGTTTACTGGAAGGTTGGGATCCATCAAATTAAAATTCGAGCGATTCCTGGCTGCCCAGGTAACCCTACCCCAGAAGGCATACATCGTGATGACGAAATGTTTACCGTACAACATCTCATCAAGCGGCACAATATTACAGGAGGTGAAAATCATTTTTATGGCCATGGGGCATCCCCATCTGTAGAGGTAGAGACTATCTTGACGCAAGAGAATCTTTTTGATTCTTATTTCTTCAATCGTTCTGTTTGGCATAGTGTTTCCTCTATTGACTCAGCTGATGGTATTACCGAAGGTTATAGGGATATTATTTTATTGGATTTTGTTCCAATAGAGAGCCTACATTAAAAATATTCTTAAGGAAGTTATGGCCATATATACGCAATATAATCATAGTACGATAGAAACACTCACCCATATATTCGGGGTAGGTGATATTATAAAATTTTCTGCTCTTGAGGGTGGCTCAGAAAATACAAATTATTATGTTGAAACAAAATTAGGCAAATATGTTTTAACAATATGTGAAAAAAAATCATTCAGAGATTCTAGCAATTTGGCAGATTTATTGTGTTACTTAGAGCAACAATCAATCCATACCTCAAAAGTAATAGCGTCTAAAGAAGGCGCAAAAGTGATTTTATATGATGATAAGCCTATCACGCTTAAAAAATATATAGAGGGTGAAGTCATCAAGGACTTAAGTGATCCAGTCATGGTTCAATTAGGTGAAATAATAAGTGACTTGCATAAAGTGCCTGCTCCAACGTATCTTTCGAAGTCATTTCCTTATGGGCGTAAATATTTCTCTGAATTGAATAAAGAGGATATTAAACATTCGTTTATTCAATGGCTTTCTGTAAAAGAAGCGTATTTACAAGAAAATATTCCTAAAGATTTACCAAAGTCATTGATTCATGGGGATATTTTCTATGACAATATTATTATTAAAGAGAATAAATTAATTGCGCTTATGGATTTTGAAGAGGCGTGTTCCTATTATCGTATGTTTGATCTTGGGATGGCGATTGTCGGTACTTGTCAGTATGACAATAATATATGTTTTGAAAAAGCTAAGCACCTCATATCTGGCTACAATAAAAATCAAAAATTACTGTCAACTGAAAAAGAAACGTTACAAACATTCACTATTTATGCGGCTGTGGCCACGGCATTTTGGCGGTTTAGGCAATATCATGTTGTCCATAAAGACAAACTATTACACCATAAACACTTAGAAATGCAAAACTTAGCGGATAAAATTTTAGAATATCCGGCTTTACGGTTTATGGAATTATTTAGTTAACCTCAAAAAATATTTTGTATCTCAAGATTAATTAAAAAGAGCTCTGCGGTTATGCAGGGCTTTTTTTTTGCGCTAGAATGGAATAGGTCAATCTATTGGGTTTGAGTAATTTAAATTAATGATTAGAGTTAATAATTTATGCAGCGCAAGATAAAATCATCGGTTCTTTCAGTTTTGAGTGTGACATTTATTTTAGGGGGTTGTGCTGGTACGCCTAAAAATCCAGATGATCCTTTTGAACGTATGAATAGAGAAATATATGGTTTTAATCGCACTGTAGATAGAGCCGTTATTAAGCCAACCGCTTATTTTTATAAAAATTACGTGCCTAGGCCTGTGCGTACAGGGATCGGTAATTTCTTTAGTAATTTAGAAGAAATCACCACTGTTGCCAATGATGTATTGCAAGGCAAGTTTAACTATGCTGCCCATGATTTAGCACGTTTTAGCATAAATTCAACCATAGGGTTGCTAGGGTTTTTTGATGCGGCAGGTGAGATGGGCTTAGACAGACGCAAAGAGGACTTTGGCCAGACACTTTATGTTTGGGGTTACGAGCAATCTGCTTATTTGATGATACCTTTTTTAGGGCCTTCTACGATTCGTGATGGTATAGGGCTTGGATTTGATTGGGGAATGAGTGTCTGGCCTTGGATACCGTCTCGTGATGTTAGATTGGGTTTATTGGCTTTGAACCTTACAGATAAGCGTGCGAACATCTTGCATGCTGAGTCGGTTCTGACAACCATTGCTTTGGATGAATATACACTTATCAGAGATGCTTTTTTACAACGCAGAACCTTCCTTAGTACGGATGGCGGTAGTGATTTTGATGAAGGCGAAGATCCATTGGATGATTTAGAGGACTTTATGGATGAGTAATGTCATAAAGTAAATATTATTTTAGGGGGGGGGGATATAAAAATATTTTTCCCTTTTTCTCCCTGCTTTCACATTGTAAAGTGCTGTTTTCTCATCCAGCCTATTTTCTCAGACTATAGTCATACACACAAGTGGCGATAAAGAACATATAAGAGCTAAAAATCTGTAAAGCTTGAATATATGTACTAGATTAATCAACAGGTGTTTATGATTTCGCAAGCAAAAACCTATGGTAAAATTTTAACATTAACGAAAGACGTATGTGCTAATGATTTATTGCGTGCGTTTTTTATGGATTTAGGATTTTCTTTTTCAAGCCATGATAATCAAGCGGCTATTGTCGATGAGTTTGAAAAGGAAGGCGCTGATTTGTTAATGATAGATTTAGCGTCTCACTCAGAATTGGGTTTTGATGTTTTGTCATATTTTGGCCATCATTTTCCTGATATGCCGATTATTAGCTTAGTCTCGAGTGATCAGACGGATGTTTTACAATCTTTGAGGTTGGGGGCGTGGGATTGTATTGAGAAATTGCCAGAAAATTTCCCACAGATTGAACATTCTATTTGCAAAGCACTAGAGCGAGCTCGTATTATTCATGACAATAAGATGTATAGGCATCAGCTAGAGGAGATGAATCAAAAGCTTCAAACAAGCCTTGAAGAGCTAGAGTACGATCAAAAAGCAGGAAAAAGTGCCCAAGAACATATTTTTCCCAATGAAAATATGGTGATAGAGCCATATCAATTTACGTCAAAAATATTACCTTCATTATATTTAAGTGGCGATATGGTAGATTATTTTCAAATTAATGCGAATAAGGTTGGATTTTATCTGGCGGATGTTTCAGGGCATGGTGCCTCGAGCGCTTTTGTCACAATGATGTTAAAAGTATTCTTTGATCAGATGTTGCAAAATTATAATAGCCATAATAATCAAACAATCTTACACCCTAAATTAGTGATGAAAAAAGCAAATGGCTATATTAAAAAGGCTGGATTGGGAAAATATCTTACCATGGTATATTGTGTACTAGATACGCAAACGCATAAACTCACCTATAGTATTGCTGGACATTATCCAAGTCCTATCATGGTCAGTGCGAATCAAGCCGTTTTTCTGGAAGGCAAAGGATTTGGCGTGGGAATGGTAGATGATGTGGCGTTTGATGAACATCAGATATTATTCCCAGAAGATGGATTATTAACACTTTTTTCTGATGGGCTTATGGAAGAAATTGAAGGAAACTCTTTGAAAGAAAAGGAAAGTAGGTTACTAGAGTGTATGCATGCGAAAATAACGTTAAATGAAATGTTAGCGTATTTGAAATTAGATGTTCAAAGGGAACATCCAGATGATGTCACTCTTTTATACATCAATAGGCAAATGAGATGACAAGAAATACGTCGAGCCATATTACATATTTGATTGATGAGAAAAATACAGTGGTTGCTTTACAAGGTGAACTGAGATTCTTGGATTCTGATTGGCTAGAGCGTACTTTTTTATTAGTGCTCCAGCAATGGGAAAAACAAAAGCAAAGACAAAACCTAGCAATAGATTTAACTGGGGCTGAATTTATAGATAGCACAATTTATGGTCTAATTGCCTCTTATGCACTAGAGTGCAAAAAGTTAGCTGGCAACCCAATAATTGTTTATTATAATAGTGATGATATTCAAACAGAATTATTGGCTTTGCGAATGGAGACATTATGTTTATTAAAATTAGGGGTGTCACCCTATAGAGCATCGCTGGCTGAATTTTCAGCCATAGATAAACCTAGTATAACAAGAACACAAATTACGATAAATGTTCATAAATCGCATGAAATATTGGCTGATCTAACGAACAATCCTGCAATGCAGGCTGTTGTGGATACCATCGGTCACCCGAATAAAGGACACTAACGAGAGATATCATGGCGCAATCTAAAAATACGAAGTCTGATGACCGCTCAAAAAAAGCTAAAAATAAAAAAGAGACACAAGATATAGATGGTATAAAGGATATCAAAGATATCAAAGATAGTAATGTGTCAAAAACAAACTCGTCACCCAAACAAGATACAGGCAAACCGGCTGAAAAAGCAGAGGCAAGCCAAGACGAAGAAGCTAAAAAAACAGAATCGAAATCAAAAGCAAAAGATAAAACGAAGGATGATAATCCTTGGGATGTGCCACCGACCCATGTGTCTGCTTATGATCCACTATTGGGTTGTTTAATGATTCTAACGAGACTGGAGCACAATCCTTTTTCACCTGAGTCTTTAATTGCAGGGTTACCACTGGTTGATAATAAATTGACACCAGAGCTTTTTATACGTTCATCTGAACGCGCGGGTTTGTCTTCTCAAATTATGACACGAACAGTAGAAGAAATATCTTCTTTGGTATTGCCTTGTGTATTATTGCTACATAATCGTCAAGCTTGTGTTTTAATCGAGAATAGCAAAAAACATAAAAAAGTTAAACTGATTCAGCCAGAAAGCAAAGAAGGCGAGATTATTTTAACCTATGAACAACTGGAAAAAGTCTATACCGGGTATGCTATATTCAGTCGTCCAGCCTTTAGGTTTGACAAACGTACTGATGAGGGATTCAAAGAACGCCCCAAAGCATGGTTTTGGGATGTCATAAAAAAAACATGGCCCTTATATTCCGAAGTTTTAGTCGCCTCATTTTTTATTAATATATTCGCGATTGGTTCCTCACTGTTTGTGATGAACGTATATGATAGAGTGGTGCCCAATAATGCGATTGATACTTTAACGGTATTGGCCATTGGTATTTTAATCGTATTTTGCTTTGATTTTCTGATGAAAATGTTGCGAGGATATTTTATTGATATTGCCGCTAAAAAGACAGATGTGATTCTGTCTTCTAGAATTTTTGAGCAGATGATGGGCGTTCGAATGGAATCACGCCCTGAATCTGTGGGTAATTTTGCGAATAATATGCAGCAATTTGATTCTTTCAGGGATTTTTTCACCTCGACGACAATTAGTGCCTTAATCGACTTGCCGTTTGTTGTATTTTTCATCATGATTGTTTATATGATTGGTGGTTATGTGGCCATAGTGCCTTTGATAGCCGTACCGTTGGTTATCAGTATGGGGTTAATTATTCAGATGCCCTTAAATAAAATCGTGAAAGAGTCGTATCGCTATTCTGGTCAAAAACATGCCATGCTGATTGAATCTTTGTCTGGTGTTGAGACAATTAAAACTATGTCAGCAGAAGGCGTATTACAAAAAAAATGGGAACACGCTGTTGGGATGTCTGCAAAATTAGGGACTAAAATTAGAAGTTTGTCATTAACGGCGGTTAGTTTTTCTACGTGGGTGCAACAAGTTGCCGGAGTCTTTGTGGTGATATTAGGTGTCAACAGGATTTCTGATGGTGATATGACCATGGGTGCCTTGATAGCGTGTACCATTTTGACTGGACGTGCGTTGGCGCCGTTGGCGCAAGTCGCGGGGTTATTAACACGTTATCATCAATCTACCGCGGCCTTACAGTCGTTAGACAATATAATGAAAATGCCAACAGAGCGAGTGAAAGGCAAGACGCCACTACATCGCCCTGTTTTGCACGGTGATATAGAGTTCAAGAATGTTGTATTTCATTACCCCAATCAAGAGGTGCCAGCCTTAAACGATGTATCTTTTCACATTACAGCCGGTGAAAAAATAGGCATTATTGGCCGAATTGGTTCAGGTAAGACAACCATAGAAAAATTAATTTTGGGATTATATAAATCCACTAGTGGCAGTATTTTATTAGATGGTACTGAGATTAGCCAATTAGATCCTTCCTCTATACGTCGTAACATTGGTTATGTCCCGCAAGATATTGTTTTGTTTTACGGCTCTGTAAAAGACAATATTACTTTTAGCGCACCGTTTGCAGATGACAATAGAATATTACGAGCGGCCAAAATTGCAGGGGTGACAGATTTTATAGCGAGACATCCACAAGGGTTTGATATGCCGGTAGGAGAGAGGGGTGACAAACTATCTGGTGGACAAAGGCAAGCCGTTGCCATTGCCAGAGCGATGATAATGGATCCCCCTATTATGGTACTCGATGAGCCGACCAATATGATGGATAATCGAACGGAAGAATTATTTAAAACACAGCTCACAGAAATAGCCAAAGACAAAACGTTGATTCTAGTGACGCACAAAGGTTCGCTATTGTCTTTAGTTGATAGATTGATTCTTATGGACAATGGCAAAATTATAGCCGATGGTCCTAGAGACTTAGTCTTAAAGGCGCTTGCGGAAGGCAAATTACATTCACCATCAAAATAGATGCAAAAATTATGAAAAATAAAAGAAACATTAAAGAAGTTGATATTGAATTTATGACCGACAGTAGTGCCGCGATGATGCAAGGGGTGCCGATTGTTTATCATATTATTTTGTGGGCAGCCGTATCTTTTTTGTTTGTCTCTGTGATATGGGCAAATTTTGCGGTATTGGATGTTGTGACGACAGGACAGGGTAAAGTGATTCCCTCCACCAATATACAAACGGTGCAAAACTTGGAAGGGGGTATCGTTAAAGACATTCGCGTCAAAATTGGTGATATTGTTGAGCGTGATCAAATCCTCATGGTGATTGACGATACAAGGTTTTCCTCTTCTTTGAAAGAAGGGGAAGTTCAAATTCATGCGTTAGAAGCCAAAATTTCTCGATTATCAGCAGAGGCGAGTGGGAAAGAATTAGAGTTTTCTGAACAACTAGATAAAAAGTTTCCGCATTATGTTCAAAATGAGACAAGCTTATATGACTCCAGGAAAAGAGAACTAGAAGTAAAATTATATATTCTAAAAGAACAAGAAGGACAGATCAAACAGGAATTGCTAGAGCTAAACGGTAAAAGTGAGCAAATGCAAAGAAGTTTGGCGTTGGTAGAAAGAGAATTGGACTTAACCAGACCCTTGGCAAAAGATGGCGCCGTATCTGAAGTGGAAATTTTAAGACTAGAACGTACCGTAAATGATTTGGCGGGAGAGCTAGAGCAAACCCAGTTATCCATACCCAGGGTGAAGTCCACGTTGGTGGGCGCGCAAAGAAAAATAGATGAGTTATTAATTACCTTTAGAACGGAAACCATTGCAGAGCTTAATACCACTAAATCAGAATACCGTCGTTTGTTAGAAACACAAAGAGCAGCAGAAGATAGGTTTTCTAGAACTGTGGTACGAACTCCGGTTAGAGGCACGATAAATCAGATTCATATTCATACCATTGGTGGGATTATCCAGCCAGGTGAGGATTTGTTTGATGTTGTACCTCTGAATGATACCTTGTTAATAGAGGCGAATATTCGCCCTTCCGATATTGGTTTTTTAAGACCAGATTTGGAAGCGACGGTTAAAGTTTCGGCGTATGATTTTTCTATTTACGGTGGGTTAAAAGCAACCGTTGAGCATATTAGTGCCGATACGATTATGGATGAAAAAGGCGATCCTTATTACCAGATTCGGGTGCGCACCAGCGACAGGAATTTCTTAATCGGTAAGCATGGCGAGCGGTTGGATATTATTCCAGGCATGAGTGCAACGGTAGATATTTTAACAGGGCATAAGACTGTTTTAGAATATTTATTGAAACCCATCATAAAAGCCAGAAAAAATGCGATGAGAGAGCGGTAGTCATGATATTGATAGCAACGGCTGATGAGGCGTTGGCTGCTCTTTGGCGGCAGATGCTATCTTCTGAGCATGTGATGTACGATCTGGCTATTCATGATATTCGTAATTTAGAAATTTGTCTTAAAAAAGTAAAATTTGATGTCCTTATTTTGGACTTACAGATTTTAGGGAATAATGGGGTGCATGAAATTTCAACCATTCATGGGTTTCAGCCGGAGTTAAATATCGTAATAATGGCCGCAGAACTTAATCAAAGAGAGGAAATAGCGGCCATACTATTCGGCGCCAAAGCGTATTGCACTTATGATGTTGATGTAACGATTTTGCCAAAAGTAGTGAATACGGTATTAGCAAATGAGTTATGGGTTGATAGAAAATTTGTGTCAAGATTATTATTAGAAATAGAGGACATAGCGAAATCGCAACACACAGAAGCACAGGAACTAGATGCCGGGTTAGCTTGTTTAACGGTCAGGGAAACTGAAATTGCAAAGTGGGTTGCACTAGGGGCTAGCAACAGGAAAATAGCCGAGCAACTCAGTATATCAGAGCGTACGGTTAAAGCGCACTTAGGGGTTATTTTTAGAAAGATGAAGATCCACGATAGATTGCAGCTAGCGTTATATATCAATCGGCATCAACAAATAGGCTTTATTTGGCACCATGAAGATCCCCATTCTTAAAATTATCAACCACAAATAGTTATAAACTAAACCTAATTAAGTCCTAAATAACCCCTAAATAAAGCGCTTCTAAAAACCTAATCATTGTCAAAGCGGTTCTAAAATGCTTTAATCTAAAAATGCTGATCTAAGTTGATTGCTTAAGTTGCTAATACAAGGCATCATTACGTTGCCTAGTTTTAGATAGTTTAGCTCTAAACTTTAGGCGGATAGGGAGCGATAGCAGATACTTTTAATTATATATGTGAAAAATACGTAAAAAAGTATTCCCTGGTCAGAATGATATATGTAATATGGAAGCCTGTTAAGTATGTTTGAATAGTTAGCAATAAGATTCACTAACTATTTGAAACAAGATTCCATGGATTTTTAGGATAGTAAAATAGCGGACACAGTTATGCCAAAAAACAAATTGTTAAAAATAGCTTTATCTTCAGTGGTCCTTGGGCTGGTTTCTGCTCAAGCCCAAGCAACGACAGTTCAAGAAGCTGTGGCTTATACTTTGCAAACATCACCTGACATGTTGATCACGACAAATATTCGTGAGCAAGCCAATAAAGACTTGAGAGATGCTTATGCAGATTATCTGCCTAAGATCGATGTAACAGGTGGTACAGGCCAGGAGAATACATTTAATTCAACGACCAGAGGGCAGACTCGTATTCCGGGTATTGCAGTTAATAGCTTAACTGGTAAAAATTCAACAACGTTGACTCGTAGAGAATTCAATATCGCTGCCACTCAGCTCTTATTTGATGGTTGGGGTGTGATGCACACGGTGGATGGAAAGAAATCCCGCGTGAGAGCAGCCTCTATGCGTGTTAGCGGTGACGCACAGGATATCGCGTTACAAGTTGTAGAATCTTTTCTTGAGCTACATTTTCGTAAGCACGTTGTAGACGTGGCCAGAAGAAATTTATCAGCTCACCAAAAAATCTATGGCCAAATTGAAAAACGTAGTGAAGGTGGTATTGGCCGTAAAGCAGATTTAGACCAGGCATTAGGTCGTTTGGCCAGAGCACGTAGTAATGTTTTGGGTGCAGAAGGTAATTTGCAAGACGCTGAAACAACGTATATAAGAGTTATTGGTAAAACACCTGACAATTTATCTTTCCCAGGCAATCCTCATTCTGGTTTTCCATCAAATGTTAGAGATGCGACTGATGTTGCTTTAGCTAACCACCCAATTTTAGTTGCTTCTAATTATGACGTTGATGTAACACGTTCTGAATATAAAGCAGGCCGTTCACCGTTTGTACCTAGAGTGACATTGGATCTTGGTTTACAGCGTAATCATAATGTTGATGGCTCTAAGGGCGACAATGATAAGAATGTTGCAATGCTAAGATTCACATGGAACGTATTCCGTGGTGGGGGAGATGTTGCTAACTTGTGCAGATTGGCATATAAACAACACGAAGCACAAGAAGTACGTAATAGAGCGCATCGCCAAGTGGTTGAACGTGTTCACTTTGCTTGGACACAATATGAAACGGCTAGAGACTCTTTGAGACATCTTAAAACACATAGAGATGCCAGTATTCGTACTCGCAATGCATATCAGAAGCAGTTTAATATTGGGCAAAGAACTTTGCTTGATTTACTAGACTCTGAAAATGAATTGTTCACATCTTCTGTAGACTATTTAGATGGAGAAAATTTATTGAGCGTAGGTATGTATAGGATTGTTAACTCAATGGGTTCATTGACAGATTATATAGGTGTTGAAATGCCTAAATCTTCCAATACGCATCCTGATGGTATGTTTGATGGTTCAAGACCTTTCTTTGAAAGAACAGATAAATCTTTCGAAAGTTAATCTTAGTACTTGATACAAAAGGGGCTTTAGCCCCTTTTGTTGTTTCTGGTGTTATAGTATTCTGGTTCTAGGGAAAATTTCTGATGAACATGAATTTGAATATAGCACTATATATTTCAAAAATTAAATTTTTGTCACATCACACCAATCGATTCCGTCGGTCTCGTTATATTTTTATTATTTTCTTTTCATTCATATTTTTAACTGCATCTATTAGCTTTACAGATGGATATTTAAATAAAGTCAGCTCCGAATATGGAGATTACGCCAAAAGACGGTTAGTAAAATGGCTTGATCTAATGGAAAAAAATAAAGACATATCAGAAATCGACAAGCTGAACAAAGTAAATATTTTTTTTAATTTTCTGCAATATAAAACAGATAGGCGTCATTGGGGCGTTAAAGACTATTGGGCTACACCATTGGAGTTTTTAGTCTCTGGTTCTGGAGATTGTGAAGATTTTTCCATTGCAAAATATTTCACTTTGCTTGAACTGGGTGTTGATGATGAGAAGCTTTTAATTACTTACGTTAAATATAAAGAACATGGTGGTTATGAGCAGGCTCATATGGTTTTAACCTATTATGAGTTTCCCAGCAGTGTGCCATTGGTATTAGATAATATTAATGGAGAAATTCTTTCTGCCAGCAAGCGCTCGGATTTAAGGCCTATTTATTCTTTCAATGGTTCGGGATTGTGGAAAAGTAAGCAATTGAGCAAAGGTAAAAAGTTGGGTAATGCTGATGAGCTAGATCTTTGGTCTGAAATGAAGCAACGTATGGAATTGGGTGAAATTGGCAAATTTAGATAACTGCTTTTCTAAGCAGGAGGGTATATGACGCTGAGTCGGCAACTATTTTTATCGGCTATGTTTGTATTGTTAGGATTGTTTTTGGGCATGATGACATTTGTTGCCAATAACACACAAACTTTTTTAGATAAACAGCTAACAAAAAATTCTAAAGATACAGCGACTTCTTTAGGCTTATCACTATCACTAGCGATGGTTGATCAAAAACTGGATATTCCGGTTGCTAGTAGAATTGTGGATGCGGTTTGGGATAGTGGTTATTACCAAAAAATCATTGTGATTGATCAAAATAATAAAATACTACTAGAAAGAAAATTAGAGGTGAAGTTTTATTCTGTTCCTGATTGGTTTATCGGATATTTTAAGTTGCCAGTTAAAGAGGCCAGTGCTCAAATACAGTCTGGTTGGTTGCAGCAAGGTGCCGTTATTGTTCAGAGCAATCCAGGTTTTGCATATGAACAAATTTGGAAAACTTTTGCACAATCCCTTCGGTGGTTATTATTAACCGCTGTAGTCGCTCTTATATTAGGGGGCGGGCTTTTATTTATTATTTTAAAACCGCTTCGTTCTGTTACAAAGCAAGCGGCTGCAATTTGTAATCAACAATTTGTGGAAGAAGACTTGCCTTGGACAATAGACTTGCGTCGAGTGGTGCAAGCGATGAATAAGATGTCTAGACGTTTGAAGAAGATTTTTGAGGAGCAAGCCAAAGCAACAGAAGCACTTCGAGAGCAAGCCTTTGTCAACCCTGTATCAAAATTAGGCAATAGGCGTTATTTTGATATCAACTTCGATCATATTTTATCTGAAAAAGATGCCTCTCACTCTGGGATGGGATTATTGTTTGAAGTTTACGAATTTAAAGAATATAACGATAAACATGGGTATGAAGCAGGAGATGATTTACTCAGGCAAGTTGCAAAGCGCATGGATGATGATACGCATAATATAGAAAATAGACTGATTGCACACCTAGGCGGCGCGTCATTTATTTTAATTTGTCCAAATAAAACAGAGGATTTTGGGACAGAATGTGCGGAAAACTTAGCAAAAGAATTTTCAAAGTTTTCAGCAAAAGGATTAGCAAAAGAAGAAAATATTATTCACATAGGTGTTTGCAGCTTTACAACAGCGCAATCCAAAACAGAAATATTATCCCAGCTTGATATGGCATTGCGTCAAGCACAGCCTAAAGGGGCAAATGGTTGGTATTTTCTAAAACATTTGGAAGAAAAATCAGTACGAGGCGCCCATGAATGGGGAGAAATTTTCACCCAAGTTGTTGAACAAAACAAAATCAAACTACACTTTCAACCCACAAAATTATTGGCGCATCCCGAGATTAAATTATATGAAACGCTTATGCGAATACAACTGGATGAAGATACGCTTTTAAATGCGGGTATGTTTATGCCAATGGCGGAGCGACTTAATCGAGTCACAGATTTAGATAGAGCGATAGTCGCAAATGTTATTCAGTTAGCAAAAACAAACTCTCAAGATGTGCATTTTGCTATCAATATTTCACCGAGCTCGATGGATGATCCTTTGTTTGTTGTTTGGTTGTTAGTTGAATTAAAAAAAATGGGCAAGGACGCAAGTAAAATTGTTATTGAGTTGCCTGAGTATGGTGTGGTTAAACGAGTAGATATTGTAAGAGACTTTTTTGCAAAAGTTTCTGCACTTGGCGCAAAAACATCGATTGATAATTATGGCAAAAGCTTTGGTTCATTTGCATATCTTAATAATCTTAGGTTAGATTATTTAAAGATACATGGTAGTTTTATGCGCGATATTCATGAGAATTCTGATAACCAGTTTTTTATTCGCTCATTGGTTGAAATTGCACGCAGCTTAGATATCCTAATTATTGCAGAATCTGTCGAGACTGAGGAGGAATGTAGTATGTTAGAACAGATGAAAGTGGATGGTTTGCAAGGGTATTATATTGGAAGACCTGGAGATTTGGTTAACTAGTATTTTATCTATTATACTGTTATTTAACTAATATAAAAATTGAGAAAAACTTGCATGACAAAACTTTATCGCTTAAGGTTCTTACTAACCAAATTTTATTGTAGCCAGATTACTTTATTTTGTTAAAAAACAACACAACAAATCATCCGACGTCTGCAAATAAGACCTCGCTGTTGCCTTGGTTTATTTGCGGGCTTGCAGCCATATTTTATTGTTATGAATACTTGTTGCGTATTACGCCTGGGCTTATGGTTGAGCATCTGCAAATGGCTTTTAGCGTCAATGGTGTACCTTTAGATGCGACTAAGCTTGGGCACTTGAGTGCTTTTTATTATTATGCTTATACGCCTATGCAACTGCCAGTTGGCTTAATGATGGATCGCTATGGGCCTCGTAATATACTAACCATTGCGGTTTTATCTTGCGCGGGAGGCACTTTATTATTTGCCTACGCACCAACATTATCGATGGCGGCTTTGGGGCGTTTTCTGATAGGTTTTGGTTCAGCGTTTGCGTTTGTTGGCGTATTAAAGCTTGCTTCTACTTGGTTGCCTGCTAATCGATTTGCTTTAATATCAGGTTTGACGACAACACTAGGCATGGTGGGAGCCATGTTTGCAGGAACCTATTTATCTCACGCTATCGAAGATATTGGTTGGCGACAAACGTTATATTATTCTAGTTTTGTAGGGTTTATTTTATTTCCAATTATTTGGTTTGTGATTCGAGATCAGCCTAGAGATCCAAGTCAGAATCACAGTACAATTAATCATGCGCACATATCTTATAGGCAATTATTAAAAGATATTCTTGTTGCATTAAAAAATAAGCAGATTTGGTTAAATGGTTTAATTGGTAGCTTACTAATGGCTCCAACTGTTGTCTTTGCTGAGCTTTGGGGAACCTCTTATCTAAAAGTTGTTGAGTCGTTTGATGCAAATATGGCTGCGCGATCTGTGGCTATGATTTTTTTAGGCTGGGCCATCGGCGGGCCAATTGTAGGGTATTTATCTGACAAAATTGGTCGCAGAAAGCCTTTACTTGTTCTGGGAGCATTTGTTGTTACTGTTTTGCTCGCGATTACATTTTACTACCCCAATTTAACCCATGTGCAAATTTCTGTGTTGTTATTGTTGATTGGTATTTTTTCCAGCGCGGAAATTCTGTGTTTTGCTATTGGGCGTGAAAATTGCCCAACACATTTATCTGGAACCGTCATTGCGATTACCAATTTTATCGTAGTTTCAGGGGCTGTATTCCAAGTGATAGTAGGAAAGCTACTCGACAAAGGTTGGAGTGGTGAAATGACAAATATGATGAAAGTTTACTCGGCGGATAATTATCGTTCTGCTTTATTTCTTTTGCCAATACTAACATTAGTTGCGTTTATATTACTTTTCTTTTTGAAGGAAACACATTGCCAACAAGTGGTTAAGGATTAATTTATGCGTGCGATAGGACTTGTTATTTTATGTTGCAGTTTGACTGGGTGCATTATTGAGCCAAGTTCTCGGGCGCAAAGGGTGTTGGTTGCTTACCCAGAGATGGTGACAAAATGTGCATTGTTGGGTGAGGTGGATGGCATATCTAAAAATACAGTCACACCACATGGCGAACAGCTGTCTCGTTACCGTGCCTTAGATAAAGCTGCGGCGATTGGTGCAACGCATATTGTTTGGGTTAACGGCAATAATGAAATTAAACAATACATAACACGTGGGCGGGCTTATTATTGTGATCCTGATACTGTGATGCCTAGTTCTTATAAATACATAGACCAATATCTACGTATTCACCGCTATCCTTATGATGAGGACGGATATGAGTAAAATTCAGACCAACGGTTAATACTCTGCGAGGCATGCCTTACCCTGGTAAGCTTTAAATATGCTAAGATCCTTCCAAGTTAAACTATTAAAGTTATATTGATAAATGTCGTTATTTCGTAAAGAAGCTATGGAGCATAGTCAAAACAGGCTATATGGTGAAGTAATATTACTTCAGCCATTGTCTGTTACTGTACTGGTCTCTTCTGTTGTGATCATCTGTGCTTTTATTATTGCCATGTTATTTTGGGGAACCTACGCGCGTAAAGAAACGGTGCGTGGTTATCTAGTTCCAGATAAGGGCATTGTTAAGCTTTATGCGCCTAATACAGGGCATGTCTCTGAAATTCATATTCATGAAGGCGATACGGTCACGACAAATCAGCCTCTGATTACCTTGATGGCTGAGCGCTCATTGCAAGGTGGTAGTGACATTGACTCACTTTTATTAGAAGAAATGGCATCCTCTAAAGCGCATCATTATAAGCGCATAGGAGCCGAAAAATTACTATTGGACTCCGAGATAGAACGGACTCAGAAAAATATTGAAGGCACGCAAAAAGAGCTAAAGCACATCCAAGATAGCCTAGCAACACAAGCAGAAAGACTGGCTATACTAAAAATGCGAACAGACGGCGCTGAAAAGCTGTTCAAGCAAAACAGTATTTCTCAAGTAGAATATCAAAAACACTTAGAAGAGATGCTAGTACAAAAACAACAGTTACAAGAACTAGAACGCGGAAAAATCACCAAAGAAAATTCTGTCATTCAGTATCGTGTTGAATTAGTACAATTACCCATACGCACAGAAACACGAATCAATGAAATCGAAGATATGATTTCTGAGCTCAACCAAAGAGCCGCAGAAGTTGAGGGGCGAAAAATTTATGAATTACGCTCACCAATTGATGGTCGCGTTTCTTCGCTTCAAGCTAGGCTAGGCCAATACCAAGGCAATAATTTACCGCTACTCGCCATTATTCCTAACGATGCCAAGCTTCAAGTTGAGTTATTTGTACCGACGCGAGCGGTGGGGTTTTTAGAAACGGGTCAAAAGGTTCGGGTTCGGTTTGATGCTTTTCCCTATCAAAGATATGGCATATTTGAAGGAACTGTTAATACGATTTCTAAGCACGTGTTACTACCTTCAGAGCTGTCGATGCCATTAGAATTAAATGAAGCGGTATATAGAGTCATCGTTGAGTTAGAGCAACAGGATGTCATTGCTTATGGTAAGCATTTCCCATTGCAAGCGGGCATGTCATTAGAAGCAGATATTATATTAGATAGACAATCATTATTTGAATGGATATTAGATCCACTCTTTAGTCTAAAGGGGCGGTTTTAATGCAAAATCCATTAGAGTTATTAAAATTTTCTGGGCGTAAACGACTGCCGCTTATTTTGCAAACTGAGGTGGCCGAGTGTGGCTTGGCTTGTATGGCAATGGTGGCAAGCTATCATGGTCATGAAATTGATCTAAACACTTTGCGCCGACAGTATCCTGTTTCTTTAAGAGGCACGACACTACAAAATTTGATGAAAGTGGCCGACAAGATGGAATTTGCCACACGTCCGCTGCGTTTAGAATTAGAAGATATGGATCAGTTGCAAACACCGGCTATTTTGCACTGGGATATGAATCACTTTGTTGTTCTTAAAAAAGCCAGCAAGAACTCAATCACGATTCACGATCCGGCTCAGGGTCTTAGAACCGTTAATATGAAAGAAGTGTCTAAACACTTCACGGGCATTGCCTTAGAGCTAACCATCACTAAAAAATTCGAACCTAAAAAAGAAGTTCGTAAAGTGCCCATTTGGAACTTCTGGCATCGTATTGTCGGTTTGAAAAAAGCCTTAATCCAAGTGTTCTTAATGTCTTTAGGGTTACAAGTCTTTTCATTGATTAGTCCATTGTATATGCAACTGGTGGTAGACGAAGTTTTACTGAGTCGAGATTTGCATTTGCTGACAGTATTATCAATCGGTTTTGGTTTGCTGATGTTAATCAACATTGGCACGAGCGCTTTGCGTAGTTTAGTGGTCTTATCTCTTAGTAGTATGCTGAGTGTGCAAATGGGGGCAAATTTATTTAGGCATCTGATACGGTTGCCATTGCCATTTTTTGAAAAACGCCACATAGGTGATATTGTTTCGCGTTTCGGTTCATTAGGACAAATTGAGAAAGCCTTAACCACCAATATTGTACAAGCGATTGTAGATGGGTTGATGGCCATAACCACCTTGGTGATGATATTTTTCTATTCGCCGGCTCTGACGCTTGTGGTTTTAATTGCATTGGCCATATATGGGGTTATTCGTTGTATTTGGTACCGTCCATTAAAAGCCCTAACGGAAGAGAGCATTGTCGCAGGCGCAAAAGAAAATACCAATTTTATGGAAACCATTCGAGGTATTCAAAGTATCAAAGTTTTTGGCCAGGAAACGCAGCGTCAAACGTTATGGCAAAATCGTTATGCGGATAAAATTAACACTGGTATTCGTCTGGGTAAGTTGAATATTGCCTTTGGTTCAATTAACTCGCTATTATTTGGGTTAGAAAATATTATTGTTGTATATCTAGCCGCTCGCTTAGTGGTGGATGTCAAAATGACTGTGGGTATGTTGTATGCCTTCATGTCTTATAAATCCCAGTTTACCGATAAAGCAGTCGCCTTTATTGAAAAATTAATTGAATTCAAAATGTTAGGTCTGCATTTAGAGCGCTTGGGTGATATTGCTTTAGAGGAGCAAGAAATACAAAGCACCGGCATGTTAGATGCCCCTGATCTAAAGGGCGCAATCAAGCTAGAAGATATTAGTTTTAGATATAATCAAGATGAACCATGGGTGTTTCAAAATATTAATCTAACGGTTACTCCAGGAGAGTCTATTGCTATCATCGGGCCATCAGGTTGTGGTAAAACGACTTTAATGAAAGTGATGATGGGGTTGTTCCAAGCAGAATCCGGCAAAGTTATTATTGATGATATGCTTTTAGAGACATTAGGCCATAAGCATTTTCGTGAGCAGTTTGGTGCGGTGATGCAAGATGACCAATTATTATCAGGTTCCATTGGCGAAAATATTAGCTTTTTCGACCAGGATACAGAGCAAGCTCAGATTGAGCGCTGTGCACAAATGGCGTTGATTGCTAAAGACATTATGGCGATGCCAATGAATTATAATACCCTCATGGGTGATATGGGCATGGCCTTATCAGGGGGCCAGAAACAACGTGTCTTATTAGCCCGTGCTTTATATAAAAAACCTAAAATATTATTTTTAGACGAAGCCACTAGCCATTTAGATGTGGCACTGGAAAGAGGCGTGAATGATGCTGTGCGTAATCTAAAAGTAACACGTATTATTATTGCTCATCGTCCTGAAACAATACGTTCTGCTGATAGAGTGTTTTTAATGACGCCAGAAGGACTAGTTGAGCAACCTAAATCATCTTAGGATATTTGGCGATTCTTCCTGAAATTATAGGGGAGTGTAAAAATTAATAAAAATAATATAAACTGGTTTTTTAATTATAAAAATTATAATAATGGAATAAAAAATGGGGAAGCATGAGGACTATCTCATCCTTGTTAAAGAGCAGCTAAAAAAAGCAATAGCACATCTAGAGTACAGCTATAACAAAGTAGTTAAGTTGCCAACAAACCCGGATGTAATGGATGATGAAATTTTAGAAACCTGGGAAAGCTTTTGCGCTCGTTTTAGTCGTGTTGCAGATATTTTCTTAGTCAAGTTTGTAAAAGTATTTGTGAAAGTAGATGACCCTGGTTTTAGTGGGACATTTAGAGACTTCTTAAATCAAGCTGAGAAATTAGATTTAATCGATGATGTGAGAACATGGATGAAAATACGTGAGCTTAGAAATGTAGCGGCTCATGAATATTCAGAACAAGACTTAGAGAAATTTTTCTTACAAGTGAAAGAACAAGCCCCCAAGCTGTTAGAAATCAAACAATTATTAGACAAGTGTTTAGTTGGATGAGATTATCCATAGAAGAGCAAAATTCTATTATCCGTGTTTTTGAGGCTTATATTGGGCATGCAAAAGCAGAGCTTCGGCTTTATGGCAGTAGGATTAAAGATGATGCAAAGGGTGGTGATATTGATTTAATGCTGCTTGTAGAAAACCATAAGAATTATAATACTATTGTGAGCCAAAAAATTGATATTATTTTGGATTTAAAAGAAGTTTTAGGCGACCAAAAAATAGATCTATTAATAGATTTGCAAAGTGAATTGGATGTAAAGCCCTTCCTTAAAATTATTTACCCCCAATCTAAGATATTAAAAATTTGGTAGTTGTTTAAACTAATTTACATAATATATCAGAAATAAGAAAATCTTAATGCGATAAGGATTATCAAAATGCCTCTTGCTGATGAAGTGGTGGCCAAGGGTGTCGCCTATGTATCGTCCAATACGCGAGTTAACCCAGTGGGGGAATTATTTAAAGCGGCAGTTGGCATTGTTCAAGGCAAAAAAACAGTCCGCAATTTAGTCAAAATCCCGTTGTTGTTTGGTGGTATGGCCGGTGGCGCTTATATTTTTGTTGCCAATCCATGGGGTTGGGAACTAATGCAGGTAATGGCAATAGGTCCAGTGAGTGATTTTATGACTGGCGTTATAGGTGCCTGGGTCGGAGGTTCTGTTTCATGGACGGTTGGGAAACAAGCCGTTCGGCTTTGGAATAAAGCGATTGGTGGCGATACCAACTCAGAATACAATTTATCTATCAACAATATAAAAACCATCATGAAAGCCGCAGGCTATGAAACCCCTGAACCAGCCGGTGGTTTAGAGAATGATGACGAAGCTGAAAATAACAATATTTTGGCTAATATCCATCCTGGCCGTTCAATTGCGAATAATATTTCTCTTAAACGCTTACCAGCCGCTATAGAACACCGCTATCATTGCGATAAGGATTGTGGTGATGTAGAAGAGTTTCATGGTGTTATAAAATATTTCATCAATTTAGCAAGGCGATACAAAAATGATGGCACGCCTAGGCAAAAAGAAATCAAACACCCTCTATCAGAGTTGTTAACAGGTAGATTGCAACCCGCTATTAATTTTTTAAGTGCTCGAATAGACAAAAAAAGAAAAACATCGGAAGAAGCGCATGATTTAGTTGATGAGTTGACAATATTGCTGGGCGATGATGTACCTTTTGATGGTGATGCTGCGGGGATAGCACTAAATGATCAAGTGAGAATGGGGAACTTAAATAAAGCATATTCTACTAGCTTAAAACCAATACAATATCATAATCTTTATGCGAAAAAATCAACAAAACCTAAAGTCACCACCTGGGGCGATGTACAAAATTTGCGCCAAAAAGCGACGTTATATGAGGCTAAGCAAAATATAGAAGCTGAGAATAGCGAGAAAGCATTGGGTATATTGAGAAAGTATTGTTCGCCGGTTTGAGGAGAAGCGGAGCGAATCTTGTCCTTCTCCTGATTTGCAGAAGAGGGTGGTGTGAAGCGCTGGGTGAGGTTTTTTAATTAATATTGCGATGTATTGAAGCGTGTAGCAGAACGTATTTTATCTCGTTTTAACACTTACATTTGCAAACCCATTAAAATTTAGTTATCCTGCTTGACCTTATCCAAATACAACCCTGAGATTATAATGGCCGAGTCATCTTTATCAAATTTTTATAACATCACTGAGCATAGTATAACCAGATTGTCGCAGGCTCAGGTAAGAGACCTATATTTTCGGAGAAGTTCGGATGGTGCTAGGACTTTGAGTTACCCAGTTAGTGAAGACTCAAAAGATTTTCCATCATGTTTTTATTTGAATGTTAAGTTCAATAACAAGCAAGATTTTTACCATTTTGACGAGTATATATCATCGGTCACAGATGAACTGGAGATAAAGAATAAGATCTATAACGACTGGTTTGAAAATACACTGTCCATTCCTTTTCCACTTACAGAAAATGCCAGAATGTATGTAGCAGCGGATCCAGAAAAAACAGAGAAATTGATAAACTTTCTGAATGATAAGTGTCAATATAACTTTAAAGAAAAATTGGATAAGAGCAAGCTGGAGCATCGAGACTTTGTTCCATGGGTTCAATCTAAACAAGACCTGATAAGCAATGTAGTCTGTGTATCGATTGCAATGTCGATAGCTATATCACTATATTTTGGAACTGCGGTGGTGTTCGCTATATTTATGATGTCTGTTGCTGCCCTACATATCGGTGGGATGTGTGTGTCTAAAGCACGTGATAGATTTATAGAATCTTGCAATAAAGAATACCTGGACAAAGATAGTAAAGCGCTTGAAGACTTATCTGATTCGCACAAAAATTCATTTGATCTTGGGGTGCAAGCTGCCAATAGCTTTTTGGTACAATTTAAAAGCTGCTTCAATCCAGATGGCTTAAAGCATCCTAAAGCATTTTATGCGGGCATGATGGCAAATGAAATTGATAGTCCTTTAGAGCGGGATCTTATGGGTAAGTTAAAAACCAGTTGCTAAAACACCGCTTCATCAATATATTCGGGGGCACTCTGAATTAGACGAAGAGCCGATTTACTTTGTTCTTGGAGAGATTGGATTAATATTGTGGGATACGTTATTGGGAATTGATTGTGTGAGGCTAGATGATAGCGATCTTTTAAAAGAAAACATTATAAATCAAGCAAAATTAGTGTATACAAAATCATGAAGCAAGATTATTGGAAAGACTCTTTTGAATCGCTGGGTAAATCTTTAGCAAGGCTAAGCGAAGCACTCGACATGATGGCAGGGCCAGAAAGAATTGTTATTGATGCGACTATCCAAAGATTTAAATTTACATTTGAACTGTTTTGGAAAAACTTAAAACGTTTTATCGAACAAGAAGGTAAAGAAGTCAGATCGCCGAGAGAAACACTGAAAGCAGCCTATAGCCTTTCATGGATTTCGGACGAAGATGAGTGGCTTCAAATGTTAACCGATCGCAACTTAACCTCTCACACATATCGAGAAGAATTAGCCGATGAGGTTTATGCAAGGATCAGAACTCATTACGCTAAGATGCACAAAGTGTATCAATTTTTAAAAGATAAAATGTAACCGATACTATTTTTTTTGTAACTTCTTCCTTCCCAACTGCTGAATCAGTAAAAACAACCGCTGTCCAGCCATGACCCATACCATAATCATAAACATTTTCAAAAAGTGAGAGTTTTGAGGTGACATGGCAGGATGTCGTTCAGACATTAAGAAATGAACCAACACCATGCCGGCGATAGTGACAGACATAAATAAAATATTTTGTATGATGTTTTTACGATTCGTTTTTATTTTAGCAATAAACAGCCAACCAATCGCCATCCCCATAATGGCACCCTGTGCTTGCCAAATATAATCGAGGGTTTGCACTTTTATAGGTAAATTCTGAATGAGTATAATACCCACGCCACCTAAGATAACATTTACTAAGAAAAAATTATCTTTTAGAATAGGAATTTTGTGGTTGGCCAGGTAGTAAATACATAAAGATAAGCTGCCAAAGCCTATTGAGCCAACAATATCAGGTAAGTCATGGTAATTATGATAAATGAGTCCCCAAGCGGAGGCTGCCATCATGATTGAAAAGACAGGTATCGTAATATAGCGTTTGTAATGCAGAGCCAACCAGCCCCAAAATACCCAACTTGCATGCATATGTCCGCTGGGATAAGCCCAACCTTCCAAAGGGGCTTGGAGTGGTATTTGCCATATGGATTTTAAAAATAAATTATAAATCATGGTAAACCAAAGCAATAATAGTGCTTGGCTAAATATTTTACGGTCAATAAAAAAGAACCCCAATAAAAAAGTTGGGATAAACAATTCTATATGATTGACATGTAGACCTGACTTGGCAATGAAAGCTAATATGTCCATGGGATATAATTAAGTTAGTATTTGTTAGTTGCAATCATAGTGGAATCGGTAGGCAATCGCAAAGCCAGTAAAAAATCAAATTAACTAACTTGCGATAGATCTCTTTGTCGTTCTTGCGTTATACTGCTGTACAGCTAATCTAATTTACATTTATAAAATAAGAAAATTTATGATGATTACCCGTTTTGCCCCAAGTCCAACCGGTTATTTACATATTGGTAGTGTACGCACCGCGCTTTACTGCTGGCTGTGGGCAAAAAAAACATCGGGTAAATTTATTTTACGTATAGAAGACACAGATAGAGAACGCTCTACACAAGAGGCTATCGATATTATTTTAGAAGGCATGACGTGGATGGGGTTAGACTGGGATGAAGGCCCGATTTACCAAACCCAAAGATTTGATAGATATAAAGAAGTCATTAATCAACTGCTATCAGACGGCCAAGCTTATAAATGTACTTGTAGCAAAGAGCGTTTGAGCCAGTTACGTGATAATCAAATGCAAAATAGACAAAAGCCTCGATACGATGGTCACTGCCGAGATGTGGAGCATGGCGATTTAGCCGAAGGCAGTTATGTGGTGCGCTTCAAAAATCCTGATGATGGCGAGGTTGAGATTAATGATGCTATCAAAGGCAAAATTATCATACACAATAGAGAGTTGGATGATTTAATTATCCTGCGTTCTGATGGTGCGCCCACTTATAATTTGACCGTTGTTGTGGATGACTGGGATATGGGGGTAACGCATGTATTAAGAGGTGATGATCATATCAATAATACCCCAAGGCAGATTAATATTTTACAAGCTTTGGGAGCGGATATACCGATTTATGGCCACATGCCAATGCTACTAGGGCCAGATAATAAAAAGCTCTCTAAACGTCATGGCGCGGCAAGTGTGCTGGATTATAGAGACGAGGGATATCTGCCTGAGGCGCTTATTAATTATTTGGTACGCTTAGGTTGGTCTAAAGGCAATCAAGAAATATTTTCTTTAGAGGAACTAAAATCTAGTTTTGATATACATGCGATACACGCCTCCGCAGGTGCCATTAATCCAGATAAGCTTTTATGGCTCAATCAGCATTACCTTAAGACTTTACCTTCCCAAGATATTGGCGAGCGTCTTAAGCCGTTTTTAGAGCAGCTGGGGGCGGATATTAGCAGTGGCCCTATCTTGGCTGAAGTTGTTGAACAGCAATGTGAGCGTTGTAAAACATTATCTGAAATGGCACAAAAAAGTTTATTTTGGTATTCAGATAACATTGAAGTAGATGAGAAAGCGGCAAACAAGCATTTAAAAGAAAGTTGTCTGCCACAAACCGAGTTGTTTGTAGAGAAACTAAATAATATAAGTGACTGGACAGAAGAAGCGATTCATACATGCTTGCAAGAGGTTTTAACTGAGTTAGATATTAAAATGGGTAAACTCGGGCCTATTATTCGAATTGCGGTTTCTGGAAATACAATGAGCCCAGCTATAAATGTTACTTTACATTTACTGGGGCGTGAGCGTACAATGTCTCGACTTGAGGCAGTGGTTGAGAAGATTAAAAATTAATCAAATTAACCATTGACATCAAGCACTTCGGTGCTTATTATTACGCCTCAGTTCCAGGGGCTATAGCTCAGCTGGGAGAGCGCTTGCATGGCATGCAAGAGGTCGGCGGTTCGATCCCGCCTAGCTCCACCAAAGTAGTTAATGCCACTACAACTAGGTCCCCATCGTCTAGAGGCCTAGGACACTGCCCTTTCACGGCGGTAACAGGGGTTCGAATCCCCTTGGGGACACCATTCATTTACCTATAAATGAATGGGTTACATCAAGTCTAATAAATACATTTCTAAACGTAGGTAACTTTTGGGTAACTTATGTCATGTCTGATAAATTAAAAGTCAGAAAAAATAAACCAAAAAAAAGTGAAGTAGCTAAAGAAATTGAAGAGTTTTTTACTTGTTTGAGAGTGTTCTTCAAAGATAAAGATAGCCTAATTAAAGCTGCATGTTCAGATAAGCTAAAAGTGCGAGAACGAGCCCAATATGTTTTGTTAGGGCGTGAAAAATTTCTGGGTCCATTATCTGATGCCACTTCACTTACAGCGGGTTCAACCTGAGCGTGCTTACATGCCTCTTTTAGAGCCTAACGTGATGATTCTTGCCCCATCGACCTAACCCTACGCCAGGCTAGGTCTTCATCAATCATTTCATTTTGATAAGCCTTATTGAGAATGGCTTTGAAAACGGTAAGGATTCGATTTTCTGTAGATTTGCGCGAACGAGTTTTATCTTCTGTTATGGCTTTTAGAGCGTACTGTTGTTGGGATACTTTGGATGAGCGCTTGCATAGCATAGCCTCCTTGTTAGCTTTTCCTTAAGTGTATGAAAAAATTAACTGACTGTTTTTGCAGGACATTTCTAAATTTCTGCTACAGAAATTCGCAACTACCATGTTAAAGATATGCTAGAGTTCACAAAATAGGCATTTATAATACTCTGGAATTCTTGTTTTATATCTATATGACTCCAAAATTACAATATATGCTATCAAAACATTCTGAAATTCGCATATGCTATAGGTTAAGTATTCTAAAGTTCACAAAATATAATGCAATTACACATATCTAAAAGTTCCAGTGAAGCTAAAAAGCTCAGGGCAATTGCACTTGTTTTTGAAAGATTCCTAATCCAAAGATTACAAATCAAAAAAAAGATCAGAGATAGATCAAGCCTTTGTTGGCGAATAGATCAATGTCTAACAACTCATACTGTAGGATAATATAGCTT
>CAZWHY010000012.1:62241-77383 GCA_964633725.1 Uncultured Candidatus Berkiella sp. | reverse complement strand
AACTAGATACACTCATTTTTCGGAAGAAGTGTCTCACTTTCATTGACATATACCGGAATACGTTGATTACTTTGAGTACACCTTAACAATCGAGGATTTAGAGCAACTAGCAAAAGAGTTACCAAATTCTAATGTTAGTTATTTAGACCTTAATCTCCATAATATGGATGATTCCCAAATTGCAATTGTTCTAGAAATTGTTTCTAGTAATCCCAAGCTAAGACAATTAAGTTTTCATGGTGTGCATGATGAATTCCGTAAACAATTTCAAGAACAACTAGCGGATAAATTGATGGATAATTATTATATACATAGTGTGACTTTATTTCCTTTTAAGAATAGTTTTTGTGGTCCAACCAACAATGAATTAAAATTTATTGTAGACAGAAATAAAGCAATATGTGAGGGGAAAACTGTGCAAGCAGAACTTGAACTAGAAAATTATAATGAGAAGGATGGAAGTCACCACAAGAAAGTTAGAAGTTATAGGGTAATGTGACCGAGGAAAACTAGACCAATCCCTTAAGTCCAAGTTATTATATTAACTATGGATGAAAAAGGGATTAATCTAATCAAGTGGTAGTGGGTTTTAAAATTCAAAGATCCTGTTCAGCATGACGCTACACAGTTCGCTTGTTTCTATGCCACAATTTCCGCACTGAAAAATATGACTATGAGTATGGCGACGTAGGTTATTTAAAAACCCAAAAAGGTAAGTTTTAAGCGCTCTTATACGACCCCTACACAAGAGAGAAGGCTCGAGAATTAACTCTTGGGTACGAAAAACAGAAAACCGAGCGAAGAACAGGAGAAAATGTGGGTAAAAATGCGGTAGAAAAAACCATCACGTATTCAAAAAAAGAAAATAACAATGATCGGCTTACAATAAACTATACACGAGTAAGAAGGGCAAAAGCTTAGCTTGATATCACCAATATTGGGTGTTTTTATTGGTGCACCAATGAACACTACCAACTTGTTATATTTAGTGTATTCTATAACAAGTGAGAAGCCCTGCCTACAAAGGCGATTACTAACTGGTATGACGCTTATAGCGCGTTAGCTTTTAGGATCAAAATCGTCTATCATAATTTTCGCTGTAACAGTGACAGCAATGAAATATCAGGGCTGACATAGTTATTTAAACACCCTCAGCTTTCTCAATACGATCACTTATCAAGTAAAGGAGTTACTATGAAAACACTTAATGACAATGAAATTGCTTTGGTATCAGGTGGACATATGGGGGTGGGAAGTTTGTTTGTACCTGCTTGTGCTGGAGCAACTATTTTTGCAGTAGTAGCTGCTGCCTTTGTTGCTTACATGGCGCTTAACAGCTAAGGGTTGTTCTAGTTATTTAAGGGCATGTCAAGAAGAAAGGAGCAAGAAAGAGAGGTTTGAGGAAGCAGCCCTTCTTGCAGAAGCGGCCGGTCTTCACGAGGGGGATGTTAAGCGGCTAGAGATTCAAGCCCCCCAAAAGGCAAAAAAAGTGCACTATTTTATGAGAAGCTTGTTGTATGGCGCGAAAGCATTGTTTTCATCTCGCTCTACCCACATAAGCCGTGAGCTCGGCTGCCCATTGATATGAAGGCCACCCTGGGGTAAACTTGTTATATTATAACATGCCTATCCTAGGGTGTATCTCTTAAAAGTACAAGAAGGTTTGGGTTTTTGAGAATTACCTTGATTTTTAAGCCATATGTCTGCTATTTTTCTTGAGTTTTCCTCTAAACCCTCATCTGGTGAGTTAGAAAAATCTACGCTTCGTATCGTCATGACGAGATTTCCCCTCCTTTGGGTGCCTCGATATATGCTTGCTGCCATACGGTATTGCTCATGCAAAAATACTAGCTCATTACGATTCCAGGAATTTTTTGACGATCCATTTACACAGTAGACTGGCTCGTCTGACAATATGTCCAATGAAAAATTGGTCTCACACTCTACCTTTACCCTGCATTTTGCCCCTTTATATAAAACAACGTCAGAACTTTGAGAAGATTGAACTAACCCAACTATTTCTGAGTGATTACGTTCAATATTACCATTAAACTCTTTCATTTTTTCCCTTAAAGTAAGAGCTATGCCCTAAAGTTGTGTATGGTGCTTCAGGCAACATCAGTATGGTGCTCTGCAATATTTTCATTTGAAGCGATCCCATCTTTGAATTCAACCCCTCGAATAACATCTGCTAGACGATTAAAGCCACTCAAACGAATCCACCGCTGTTCAGCACTTTGGCATAACTTAAACACCATAGTCAATATGGTTGTTCTTGAGAAACAGCCCTTGGCTCGCTTGGTTCTGTGTCTAACAGTGGCAAATGTAGATTCAATAGGATTTGTTGTTCGCAATGATTTCCAGTGTTCAGCAGGAAAATCATAAAATGTGAGAAGCTCATCTTTATCTTTATTCAGGCATTCTGTTGCCTTAGGATATTTCAGTGAAAACTGATTAATAAATTGGTCAAAAGCTTGTAAGGCTTCTTTTTTTGTTGCTGCCATCCATATTTCATGAATAGCTGATTTAGCCTTGGCATTAAAGTAATGCAGGACAAGAGAGCTAGCGTCTATTTTACTGAGTATCTTTGTAGTATTTTATAACAAGTCAGTCCAGCCTCACCGAAAACTTAGTATCCCGGCTTAAAGCTGAGGCTGAATTTCCCTAGCACAGGAAAAGGCCGCTAACAATTTTACCCTGGTCAACGGCTCTAGAAAAGTTAGATTTTATGCCGGGCAAAATTTTTGGCTCTAGGCATCTTTGCGTAGATCTTTCAAAATACAGCAGCGCATGGCGCAAACCAAGTCATACCCAAAGTATCAATTATCAGCCGCTGAAATAATTTAGTACACAGATATTAGGGGGCTAGAGAGAAACGGGATCAAAAGTTTAGTTGAATATAATTTATTCTGTAATAATCAATGTGCTATGGTTTTTCAGTGCAGCGAAATATTCTTTAATTTTAAAAAGGAAGGCTAAAATTATTGGTTATCAAATCAAATCGTTAAGCTGGCAAAGTAAACTTTTGATCCCGTTTTGGAGTTTTACCCAACTTGTTAATACGACAAGAAAAATATATCAGACAGGAGTTAAGATCGTAAAAGAAATGATGAGCCAAAATACATAAGAGAAGATACACGCATTAATCCGACAAAAGGTATATACAATGTGCATACATTGGCCTATTGTTTAGTGTATACATAATGTGTATACAAAGGAAAAACTATGAGTGCTAAACCTAAATCTAAACCAAGCTCTAAGCAGAAAAATGTTGTTAGGGCTAAAACGTTACCTAACAGTGATAAAACTGAAACTTCAGAGGAGTCAATGATAAGGGTAGGACTGAGAAGGGAAGGAAAAAATAGAACCCTCAACTTAAGAGTGAATGCTAGATGTCTTGAAGTCATTGATAAAGCAGTAGAGCTACAACCTAATTCTGATCGCACTAAGTATATTCTGGATGCAGCGTATAAGGCAGCCGAAAATGATTTATACAAAAGAGTGAACTTTTTTCTCTCTAAGGAAGAATTTTGTGACCTTGAAAAGATACTTAATGCTAAACCAAGAAATTTACCAAAGCTAAAAGCACTATTAAATGAGAAAGCCCCATGGAAGAAGTAAGCGCCCCAGAGCCTATAACAAGAGAGCATGATGTAAGCCTGTTTGATTGTGGTAACGAGAGCTTAAATGAATATCTTCAAAAAAGAGCGCTTAAAAACCAAAATAGATTTTCTAAAACGTATGTGGTCTGTAATGAAAAAAAAGTAGTCGCTTATTACACTATGACAGTTGGCAGTATAAATAGGGGTGATATTGTAAAAAGACTTGGAAGGAATGCGCCAGACAAATTGGGCGTAGTTCTGTTAGCTAGGCTTGCTGTTGATCTTGAATGGCAAGGTCAAGGATTGGCCAAAGGCTTGTTAGCTGAGGCGATATTAAAAACAGTTGAGGTTTCCAATGCCGTAGGTATTAGTGGGTTGTTAGTTCATGCTGTCGATGCCAGCGCAATAGGATTCTATACAAAAAATGATTTTGTGGAATGCCCTGTATCAAATACGCTAATTCTTCCAGTAGAAGATATTTTACATAATTTAGAATAGAAGAATAGAGAGCGTTTAAATAAGTGTGTGTGCTGAGCGTATGAGGAAAGTCAAAAAAATTAAATTTGGCAAGGTGCGAGTTAGAGAAGCGAACGAAAGTGAATCACTTTAAGCGTCGTAAGGTAGTGTTGATATCAAAACCAAGGGGTACACACATTCCTTTGGGAACAGCGTGCAGTAGTGTTGAAGCATCTGTTGGCTGTGGTCGCACATCATTCTAAATTAATCCGAGGGTATTTGAAACTGGCACAATTTACTTTGTCTGAAGAAGACATACTATCAACAGAAGCATGGTTGCTCAAAGATACTGACGTAGAAAAAGCATACAAGCTAGCACAACAAGCGGTTAAACTTTCGCCAGAATTAAAAGACGCACAGCATACGCTGAAAATTATTTCTGAAAAAAGAGGGTTATAATTAAGATGGTTTTATATAGCCCCGTCTAGAAAATCAATTATAGTCGGGGCAAGGTGGGAATGCTAAAAACTCGGACCTGCGCCGCCACCGCCACCGCCCATACCCGCCATACCCGCCATGCCCGACATACCCGTCATACCTTTTTCAGCGACCGGGGTTAATACTTTCTCAGTCGCAAATTGTGCGGAGCCTTTCATCACACCAGAAGCCACTTCAGCACCTTTTTGGGTTGATTTTTCAAGCTCTTTTACCTGTCCTGCAACGCTAGACTGCTCAGCTTGGCCACCAATCCAACGTAGGATTTTATCGGGCAGTACATAAACTAAGCTAAAGCATTCGTGGACAACGGCAAGTACTAGTCCGCCATACAAGGCAATGACGGCAATAAGGCCAAACAGTCCAACCCCAGCAACAGAGGCATCAAGTGTTGCACTAAAGCCATAATTAATCATTTCAATAACGGTGCGTACTAGTAGCGTTGCTCCGATAAATCCGATGACCATTAAGCTAGGTCTTAAGAAAACACCAGTAATTAACATAACCGCCGGTGCAGCTTTACCCAGTACTTCACTGGCGGGGCTGACAATGCCTAAAGCAACAATAGGCGCCGCGATGATAGTTTCAATCACTAAAATAAACCAACCCAGAGCGGTAAAAGTAAAGACCAGGTACGGTATCATCGGTGTGTACACACCCATGGTTACGCCAATGACCCACAACAACCCTAACAATAAAGTTAGAATCGGCATTAATATGGTACCAATCATACTAACTGCCCAACACAGAGGGTTAACACCTGACATCATGCAAGTTAAAAGAAGCACTGCAAAAGCAGCAATAATAATTGCAAACCAAATGTCTTCACATACAACCATGATTGTGGAGCCAATATGTCGAATAGAGGCGATAGGATCGTCATGGTAGGTTGTGAGTGTATCCATAAAGTCTTCGGCTAAATCTTCCAAAGGCCCAATAAGGGGCTGTATAAAAGAGCTGATTTCGGAGTTCATTCCGGCCGGGGGAGAGAGTGAGAGTTTTGCGCCTTGGTCAAAATCCTCGACGCCAGAGTCTTTATCAGAATATGTAAAGTAGCGACTAGCCAATGTACTGGCGCGAGTCAATGTCGCGGCGGCAGTTTGTGAATCAATCGCAGACATTGCAGGCGAAATGGTACTAGGGGCACCATAAGATTCAGAATTTCTTGTGGAACCGCTACCATCTAAGTCTTGCCCAGCAAATTCAAAATAATAACTTCCAGCATATAACCAACCATGATCAATAGAAGTTTGCTCTGAACTGGAGCTTGGTGCGAGTGAGCTGGGTCGTGGGGTTGAAGCAATACCGCCTTTTAAAACATTTTTCGCGCCTATCAGCGTACCCACACCAGACCAGCTAATGGGAGGGGGATCCGCATTGGGGAGTGGATCGGATACGGCTTCTGCTTCGGCTGCTGCTGCACTTAGGAAAGCGGCGGTATTTTCAAGTGCTGAAATATTATAGGATATCCAGGTTTCTGCATAGTTGGCCGCATTATTTGAAGAGGCACCAGATGTGCTGGGGGGGCTATTGGGCTCTAGCCCACCACAAATTTTGGCATAGGCAGGCTCACCAGGCACCCCAATATAGAGTCTATCGGGATCGCCATCGTTGTTAGAGTCATATGCATAGGCCGTAATGCTGCCATTTTTGGACATGGATGGAATTTTATTCAGATGCTCCGCACAAATTAAGCCTTCCATTAAGTGTTTGACTGCTTTTTCTAAGCCTGAATCATCGACGGTTGTGGTGCCATGTACACCCGCACCATCCATATTATTCATGACAAGTGCCCATATTTGGTTGGCTGCATGAACCCCCATTAAAGTGACTTGCATAAACAGAATTTGTATAAGGGAGTATGTCGGGGCGGGGATTAACATCGCTGTACCCAGTGCCGCTCTTAAGGGGATCCAGGCCGAGGACCATTTGCGCCCCATGACCTCACCTTCTTGGGCAGTATTCATGGTAGACACTATAATGGTGTAGCTGACAACAATACTACCCAGAGCAAGTACAGCAATGTTAAAAATTTGGACCACTGTGCCTAAAATACCTGCATCAGCGCCACCTAAAGCGGTACCAACAGGGCCAAATAATTGACCTAAGAACTCAATAGATTTATCGGATGCAGGGCTCGTCCAGCCAAAAGCAAAGCTGTCAGAGGCGTAGGCAGAGCAAGACAACCCATAGAGCGCCAATGTTAATAGCCATTTGATGTACATATTCATTTTTGTTGCCTTTTACTTATACTTTTCTTAATTCTGTTTGCCTATTTTTTGCCGGCTTTATCACCTGCAAATTTTAGGGCGCCGCTCATACCACCTTTGCCAATTCCTGAGCCTTTGTCGATTGAGCCTTGCATACCTTTGACTTTGGACATTTCATCGCCACCACCACTGTTAGATCCAATCCAGCGTAATACTTGGTCAGGCAGTTTATAGATAAGCGAAAAGCATTCATGCACAATTGCAACTGCCAGCCCTACATATAAGGTAAATATGGCAACGGGCCCAAATAGTCCTATCGTATCAACACGCAAACTGCTGTTTATTGTGGAAGCAAAACCATAATTTAACATAGCGGATGCGACCATCAGTAGCTTGACTGATAATAAAAATCCTAAAACCATTAATGGTGGACGTAAAAACAAACCTAGTAATATAAGAATACCCGTACCGGCTTTGCCGATCTCGTCTTCTGAAGGCATGACCAAAGTTAAGCCTACAAGAGGGGCGGCTAACAAAGCTTCGATAACTAAAATAATCCACGTGATAGCGGAAAACGTAAATACAAGATAGGGGATCATCGGGATATAAAGTGCTAGTGTGATAGCCCCGGTCCATAGTAAGGAAATAACTAGACCCGCAATAGACATAATAATGCCGAGTACCGCATCCATTGCTGGTCCCATTGGCAGCACAGAATGCATAATACTAGAGAGCATCCAAATTAAGAAGGCTGCCAATATGCCACCAAAAAAAACGATTTCAACCACATTGACAACATCGGTGCCAAATCGAGACATGGAAACAACGGGATCGTCAGAACCATTGCCAGTGATACTTTCACCCAGTTTAATCGCAAGGTCAGTAAAAAGATTACCAAAGATAGAATTGATAATGCTTTGGGCTGCGCCAGCACTATAAGCGGAATTAAACCCCATAGTTTCTAGCTTGTCATCACTAGTATCTGTTCCGCCAACGGTTTCAACGGCTTGGGTTATATATGTGCCTTCTACTGTACCAATGTTAGTAGGGATTGCATCTGTTCCATAAGTGGACTCTAACTCAGCTGCATTATATTGGGAAGGAGATATACTGAAAGAGTCCACTTGGCCGCTAGCGACCCCCATACCACCTACTATTTTAAAGTAATAAGTACCAGCATGAATCCATCCTTGTAAAATAGCCGTTTCTTGTTCTGACTCTAAATTTTGTGGTACGCTTAATTGGCTTGCCGCGTTATCAAGTGTTCTCGCAGCAGTGACTAATACATTTGCATTACCCCATTGATCGGGCGGTAAAGTCAGAGCTTCGGAAGCGGCGGGTATGAGTGTAAAAAATGCTTGTTCAATGCCGTCTGCTAGAATTGTTTTTCGTGCATCGCGCTCAATGTCACTGAAGTTATCACCACCCAAAACAGCGCCTGAGTCAGGTATTTTGAAGCTACCGCAAAGAGAGGTTTTGGGATTCGCAGGGCTTTCGCCAGAGTGAGACAATAAGCCAACATTCATTGTATCTCCCTCTCTGAACATCGTGACTGGTTCGCTATTCACTTCATCTAATAGGGCGGTTGAATTATTGATATACTCCATGCAAAGTGCCCCTTTAAAAAGGCCTTCTATGGTGGATTTTCGATTTTTGAGTGTTGCTTGTCTAGTATCTTCCGTAACGGCTGGCGATAAGACAATTTCTTTCCAGATAGCATTAGCCGCACCTACGCCTTGAACAATCATCCACATAATCGCGGTTTGAATTAAGCTATAACCGCCTGCACCACCAGCAGGTAGTAAAAAATACATCCCAAAGCCCATTCGAGCCGGTATCCATATGGAAGAAAATTTCTTCCCCATCACTTCGCCTTCTTGGGCGGTGCTGATGGTTGAAACCATCGCGGTCCAGGCAATAATGACCAGTCCGAGTGTAAAAACAATCACATTAAAGCGATCGACAAGTGTTTGGAATATGGTGCTAACGGCTTGCTCTTCACCTGAGACTTGGATAGGGAGGCTGCCAACCGAGCCAAATATACTGGCAAGATATTGCATGGATTTATCAGTGGGGGGGACGCTAAATACGCCTTGGGCGTGTGCGACAACCGGAACAAGTGCTAAGAGGATGAGAAAAAGGTAGCGGAATCTCATTATGGATCCCTTTTCGATAGGTGATTGTCTTTTTGGGGTTGGGTACTAAGCTCATTTTCTAGTTTGGGTTCGATGACTGTGCCGTTTAGCCATTCTTTTAAGGTACAGCCTAATTTTCTATTACGGATTTGAAATAACCAAAAATGCCATTTAAAAGTTTGGGTAAGCGAATAAAGTGCTAAGCAAAAAGAGATAAGACAAGCACCAAAAAACCCTTGGTAGGCCATATAGACCGCGTAGCCAATAATACCAAGACTAATGACTAAAAACATATAAAATAAACGGGTAAATTCCTTTTTGCGTTGTTGGATATCCGTTTCGGAAAGCTCTAGTCTAATCATAGCTTCACGGAAGGTTTCTTTATATTTTGGTTTTTCGGGGGTCATCAAATCGCCAATAGAACCTTTTATTCTATCCGTTGTTTCCGAAATATAATCCCAACTCATCCACTTATCGACACGCGTGTCGACGACGCGGCTGAAAATTCCTCTGCGTTTGCCCATGATGATCACCTTAAAAGCAACTGGCTGATTTATATAGGGTAAAACTTGTAGTTGCACCCAATGTCTTTTATATTGACACAATTGCACGAAATACGCACCATCTGACTTAGTTTACCACGTAACTTTGTGAGAAAGCACACAATCAAAGACTAAGCTACCATATTAATTAGCTTATATCAGTATTCTAAAGCAATGTATTTTATAAAACTAGCTTATAAATAATAAATTGTAGTGTATAAATTAGCGTGTATTTGCAAAAAAAGCGTAAGTGGCTAGCATTAGGCTAGTATTAATAGTGTGAATTAGTTAATAATATTCAACATGTGCTCCTAATAGATTCTCATACAGTTTTCCAGCTAAATAATGATTTTATGTAATAATTATTTTACTCTTTAGGAATTGCTTCAAAATATCTATGGTGGTTTGATATTTTTGGGTATATTATGAAATTAGAATAACTTACTGTGGGCGGCAATATGTGCGCTTGCACTTAATAATAATGTTAATGCCTCGGGGAAAATGAATATGCCGGATTTGTCATTAGAAGCTGTACACACTTTTTGGCACGATTACGACAAAAGAACATTGTATCGTATCGTGACTTCCATGGAGGGCATAGAGTCGTGGGCTGCCGATCAAGATCCTAAAGTAGAAGAAGCATTATTGCGTTTAGGTACTTGCCTGGATGATGTCAATGATTTTGAGCTAAATGATGAAGGCATGGTTATCAAACTATTGGCCAATTTGCGTTCCGGACGAGCGTTGAGATTGATGCAATTTTTGGATGTTCTCAAACCAGGTACTGCTTCTAAGCTTCTCATCTACGCAGAGGAAAATACCAAGGATGCGAATAATAAAAATAAATATGCTGATTTGTTTTTAAAACGAAATTTAGCCTTTGAACGTTTACAGCTATTGGGCAGAGTCTTTGCCCCAGAAAGAATCAACCTTATCTTAAAAGCTTTGGAGACCGAACATGAATAAATTAATCATTGCAGCTTTGTCTATTGTGGGACTCGTCGTTAGCAGTTCTGTGTTTGCGGGTCAGGCTTATGACGAGTTTGTTCAACCCAGAGTGGATGAGCAAAAAGAAAAATTAGCCCAATACAAACCACCAGAATCTTTTTTGAAGGTAGAAGTTTCTGGTGAAGCCCCTGCTGAAGACGCTGGTGCCGACAGTGGCTCTTCGGATCCTTCTCCTTTGCTGGGGGATGGTGATGACGGTGGATACAGTGGCGGCAGTGATGAAGATAACACTTGGCAGTAGTTTTAAATGCCAACAAGATATAAAGTTTAAACTATAAGCAATAGGTGAATCATGAAAAACTCTAAACGAAACCTTGTATTAAGCAGTGTTATTCTTGCATTTGGACTGGCTTTGCCTGTGGCATCTTTTGCTGTTGACGAGGCTCCTGCTGCCGAATCAGCATCTTCTTCTGCTGGTGTGGTAGATGCTATTAACCAATTAAAAGCAAGCAATCAAAGCGACTTGGCAGCTATTCGCGCCGAGGCAGGAAGCTTTACACGCCAGGATGTTGCTTCAGCAATTATTAACTACGAAGCAGAAGCTAGATTAAAAGAGTATGAGTTAAATCAAGAATTACTATTTATGAATGCACCCGGCGTTCAGTGGGCGATTAGCACTGGGAAACAAGTCGGAGAGGCGAATGCGGATGATAGAGCCCAAGAACTCGTCAATGGTGCTTTCCAGGAATTAATGAGTAAATATTGGCCATCAGAAGAACAGGTGAGAGCACAGAATTTATTGGATGCATTGTCTGGCAATGGTGCACTCGTGGCGAGTACGCCTCCTAAATCGCCTAGACAAATTATGTACGAGCAGTTCATTGAAGGTAAAGTAGGCTCAGATGGTGACGTTATGCCTCTTAATATGGGAGAGGTTTTACGGTTAAACAAAACAACGCCTGAATTGGCCAGACAGCTCATGACTATTGTCATTGGAGGCGCAGATCAGGGAATTGATACAGATACCGTGAAAAAACTCCAAGAAATACAAGGTATGACAGCCGAGGAAATCTTATCGGGTGGGCTAGATGGTTTGCAGCCTCAGGAAAAGGAAGATGCGGCTGGCGCAATGATAGATGCGGTGAACATCGCACCTAGTACCAATATTCTTTCCGGGATGTTATCAAGAAGAATTTTGGCAGAAGACGACACGAATTCAGATGCTAAAACGGTAATGGAATTGATTGAAAAATATGCAACCGATCGCTTTCAAAATGAAGCGTGGTATGGGGAGATTGGAAAATCATCTGATACCGCCTTACTACGTGAAATGACGCATATTATGGCTTACAATGCGTGGATGCAACTCCAAACGTTTAAATTACAAGAGCAGCAAGCAGCGGCTATAGCAATAATGAATGCGAATGGCGCTAGATTATATAATGTTATGAGAGATTTCTCAGAAAACTATCTAGACGAAGATAATCAAGATGCTATCAGAAAACAAATTGAAGCGAGTAAAAGCTACGAGGATATCTTAAAAGAAACAAAAGACTCTTCATCCGATGATTAGATGAAAGCTTAAATGAATGCCAGTTGTAAGCAAAATTGTGATAACATCACAGAATTGATTAGACTGGTATGACGAAACATAAGCGGGGCTGATTGCCCCGTTTTTTTGTAAATAAAAAATGAACAAACTAAGAACTTTCAGATTAATTAAATCAATACTAGTGCTTTTTGCTTATATGGGTATTGGTTGGATGGCTTATGCAAAGCCTGGTTGGATTTTGCTCTATGGTATTCTCACCATTGCTTTGGGTTTTTACTTACTCTTTATTTGCCTGACGCCTGCTGGCTCTGTGCCGCTGGGTGCACGTGAGGCTCGTATGCCGCTTTGGCAGTGGTTCGGGGCGGTCTTATTAGGCAATATTATTTTGCTGGTATTTACCATCGCTTCTATTATTGCTTATTTAGGCACAGGTCCCGCGTTTACCGATGGTGCGTTGTCTTATTATTTTAGTGTGGACATCTTAAGTCAATATACACTAACGCGTTGGGGGATTTATCCCTGGAGCATTTACACATTATGGGGATTGGTATTAGCTTACTATACCTATGTCAAAAAAGGTGTGCCACTGTATTACCAATTATGTGAACTATGGTGTCCAAGATGGATGCAACCGCCAATGAAGACCTTCGTGGAAGCGACTAGCTTTACTTCCACTTGGTTTGCTTTTGCCTTTATTGTCGTCGCTATTATTTTATTATGCAGCTATGCGGCAAAACTTTTATTAGGTTTTGACCATCTTTTGATTCCCATGGTGACCATCTCAATGTTTTGTTTTGCCTCCCCCCTATTTTCTTTGCACTGGGGGAGAAAATTATTTAGAAAATTAGCCGCTAAAAAGATTAGCTTATTTGGCTTATATTTCATCGTCTTGATGATACTGTTGCCATTAGTGCTGATTGCCGGTTTTGCGAATAGTCATTTGGCCAGTATACGGCCAGAGTTGTTGGTAAAATTTGATTGTGCCAGTTGTTATGATTTTTTCAACTTGGCACCCATCGCAGATCGCTTTGCGGCAATGTATTGGGCCTGGTGGATTTTATGGTGTCCTTTTTGGGGGAGTTATGTCGCCAAAATCTCAGAAGGTAGAACCATTCGAGAGCTTATTTTAGGCATGTTCAGTGTGCCGTTATTAATCCTAGCCTGTGTACGTCTATGGGGTACAGGCTGGATGTTTACATTTTATAACTGGGCACACCAACCCGAGATTTTGCCAATATTTTTATTGAGTTTGGCAGCGCTTTGCCTTTGGTTTTTATTTATTTTAACTTGTCAGCATCGATTCACTAGTTTTTTTGTTTCTGGCGTTATGCCGGTTTCCACAGAGTTTAGAAAAAATCGCTTATGGTTAAAAGATGCGCCTAAAATATATGGTATGAGTAAATTTGGTTCTCGTGTCGCGGTTTTGGTTTTAACTTTGATTATTATGCACGCCATAGGAGGGTGGTATATTGTTCAAATTCAACTAACCGCCATGGCTGTGTTTACCATCACTGCGCTTTATTGGGGTATGCAAAATACAGCGATTCAATTTTTTATCGATAAAACTTGGATTGGTAATAAAAACATTGCCCCGATGAAATCTGCCTATGTAAACGTTGCTAAAAAGAAGTATAAAAAAGGGGGGTAGTTCCTCCCTTTTGCCTAATATCTTTTTTTGTCTTTTCTATGTAAATAGCTAACTGGCTGTTTTTGCTGAATATTTCTAAATTCCAATTATACTCTACACTACAATAATTGAACTTCTCGTTATTCAATCTGTCTCACTATTATACGTTTTGAATTTGGTAGAGGTACAGTTATGTCTGGTGATGGTCCTGAAAATGGTGGGTTGTTGGGTGCACTCAAAGGTAAAATCAATAAAAGCAAGGTTGATCTATCCAAGTACGATGGTGCTTTATATAAAAGCAAGGCTATTTCTGAACTTACTTTAAAAGAGCTTGAAGACTTGTCTGGAAAGCTTGAGGAGCTTTGGTCTGATGAGCTTGAAGAGGTTATCGCTAACGACTTTTCTATTGAGAGGGGTAACTTGGATGATGAGGAAATTAATGATCACGTTAAAGCCATGGTTTCAGATCATATCGATGTTTTAAAAGCTGAGAACAAGCTAATCTTAGAAGAGGCTGAAAAAAAGGAAGCAGTAGAAAAGGCAAAAGTACAGAGAAAGCAACCTAAAGGAGACACGTGGCTCGAACAAATTGCAAATCGTAATAAAGATGATTCTAATAGCGCTGTAGATGAAGTACAGATAGATGAAGTACAGATAGATGAAGTACAGATAGATGAAGTACAGATAGATGAAGCGCATGTAGAGAAAAAAAATCCACCTATAGAAGATAAGCCACCTCCACCAGCACCTCCAATAGAAAATCTTGCTGCGTTTCAAGCTAAAAAACATGAGACTGAAGCTAAAAAAAATGAGCCTAATAAGGCCGTTGTTCCATTACCAAAACAGCATAAGCAATCTCCCTCAACAGAGGGATTTGATTTCTCTGCGATTACAGCTAGAAGAGACTCGATTGGCAGCGGTAGTCAATCAGATGATTATGACTGGGACAATTCTAGCTCAACTACCCTAAAAACTGTTTCTGATATAGATAATCAATCAAAAAAACAGCCAGATGACACTTTATCGCAAGAGCAAGCAGAGATTGAACAAGAAGCACAGGAGGATGTTGTATTTGCACCGCCACCACCACCAACAGTTTCACAGGAAAAAGATAAGGTGGCTGAGAATATTAAGGATATTGTTAGAAGGACAGTAGAGCAGAAGCAAGAAACAAAACCAGAGCAATCTGGCAGAAGCGCTCTTTTAGATGCTATTCGTGCGAGGAACCCAGATAAACCTGATAGTGTTGATGTAGAGCAAGAGCAAGAGCAAGAGCAAGAGCAGGAGCAAGAGCAAATACAAGAGCAAGTGCAAGTACAAGAGCAAGAGGATGAACTGTCTATAAGTGATGGTCCACCAATTGCACCTGGGACTAATGCTAATGTAAATGAAATTCCCAAGGCACCTCCGCCACCACCTATGCCCACAGTGCAGCAGGAACCAGAAAAACAGTCTGGCAGAGATGCTCTTTTCGCAGCTATTCGTGAGAGGAACCTAGATAAATCTGATAGCGTTGATGAAGAGCAAGAGCAAGAGCAAGAACAAGAACAAATACAAGAGCAGGAGCAAGTGCAA
>CAZWHY010000012.1:0-62141 GCA_964633725.1 Uncultured Candidatus Berkiella sp. | reverse complement strand
GCTCTTTTCGCAGCTATTCGTGAGAGGAACCTAGATAAATCTGATAGCGTTGATGCAGAGCAAGAGCAAGAGCAAGAGCAAGCACCACCAATTGCATCGGAACTGCCACCAGCATCTGTTGATGCAGAGGAAGTACAAGTTGATGCAGAGGAAGTACAAGTTGATGCAGAGGAAGTACAAGAAGATGTACCCCTAACTTTGTCAGAAATTGCAGAGCAGGATCAGGCAGCATTGAATGAAGAGATAGCTAGATTAAAAGCAGAACAAGTGAAAGAGCAAGAGCAGGAACAGGAAGCCGTAATTGTAGAATCACGAGATGAGGATGAAGTTGTTGTCGACGCGGGCGGTCTTCCACCACCAGTGCCATCAATAGAAGGCAGGGGAAAATTATCAAGCCAGATTGAGGAAGAAGCGAAGCAACAAGAAGCAGAAACGAAACGGTTAGAGGAAGAAGAGAAAAAACGATTAGAAGAGGAATCAAAAGCACAACAGCAAGAAGGCATTGAGGTGGATAGCCTCTCCACATCTGATAGTTTATTAGAATTATCAGAAGAAATAGATAACACTGTATCGCAAGAGCAACAGAATGAGCCGCTTGCAGAGGACTTAGAAGATGTACTTCCAACCTTGGAGGATGCATCAGAATTAATGGGTTCTCTTAACTCTGAAAATGAAGAGCTTGGAAAAATAGAAGGAAAGAAAAAATCTAGTTCTTCACCTATAGAAACAACAGACAATTTAGATGATGATGTTGAGGCTGTATTAAGACCAAGTTCTACCCCCATTGATAGTGCCAATACTTTAGATGAGCAAGCAGAACGAGAAACAGTCTCTTTTAATAGCAATAGTAATGAGCTATCCGAAGATGACGCGTTAACATTTGAAGAACCCAGAGTAATAAAAGGAAAGAAAAAATCTAGTTCTTTACCGATGGAAACAACAGACAATTTAAATGATGATGTTGAGTCTGTATTAAGACCAAGCTCTACACCCATTGATAGTGCCAATACTTTAGATGAGCAAGCAGAACAAGAAACAGTTTCTTTTGAGGTTGATAGCAATAGTGATTCGCTAGAGCTGTCAGATGACGTAAGCGAAAATGCGGAACCACAGAAAAAATCTACTGGATTTCTTCTTTTTTCCGAGAGTATCAGACAAAGTTTAAGTAATGTTGATGACGTAAGAGAACAGTTAGGAGTGTCGTTGTCTGATATACCACAGCAAGCATCTGAACTAGCTGCAGACCCAAATTCTTTAGCAGAAGGGCAAGAGAGGCAGACGTTATTGTCTTCAAGGGTGGTAGATCCTAATGTTGATGAGGAGATGGGGTCAGTATTTATTGTTGATTATAATAATAAAAGAGAGAAAAACGCTAGTGTAGAGATGACAGAAGAACAATTAGCTGAATACCAAAATTCTTATGAGGCAGATTTTTTTGGCACCTTATCTAATGTTATTAAAGAGGCTGCGGATGCTCCCCAAGCAGGACGTCACAAAATTAAAGATCAGCACAAGTCCCGTTGTGATGACATAGCCCAACAAGTACATATTGCCAAAATGGTTGCCCTTAAGGAATGTATGGAATTAACAAATGACAGTGCAGGGACTGTTCTGAATAACACTATTGAGGGTGTGGCAAAGAAGGATGAATATAAAGATGAAAATATTCAAAAAGCCTTTGCAAAATTAAAAGCAGCCGAGCAGTTGGAAAACATGTTCAGAAGTTTGGCTGTATTATCAAAACGCAATAATTGTTACAACGAAGATACATTGAACAAACACCTGGGGAAACTAGATAATTTAAAAATGTTAAAATGTGAGGCCGGAGATATTGAGTCACTTAAAAGCGCAATCGAGGCGGCAGAAAATACACAGCTTTTCAAACACCATTCGAGTTCTACAAAATATGATTCAACATGTACCGAATCTGATGGTGGTAAAAAAGGTCGTTTTAGTGTTGAACATAAAAATAATGGAAACACAGTCATTATCAATTATGACTTAGATCGTAAAGCGCTATTAGGCCAGTCTATGTTTAGTTCATCTGCTGGGCGTGAATCCGCTTATCAGAACTTGAAAGAACAAACTAAGGATGCGGTCTTAATCTCTATAGCAGAGCATGACAAAGGTAGTAAAACCAATCCCATTAATATTCAACCTGCGACTAACAAAAAGGGAGAGAAAATTCCGCAAGCAGATGTAGGATTGGCTTTGCTATTAGAGTTTAAAGAGCAAGCCATATTACAAGGCAAAACATTTTATGTGAAGCATGGAGGTAAACCGGTTGAAATTACGCCCAAAGAAGGTTTTGGTGATCTTGAAATGGCGATGTTTGCAAAATATGCGATGGATAAGGCTGCGGTATCTACAACAAGTAAAGAAACATATGGTGGCTCAACGATATTAAGACATTCAACAGTGGATAATATAGAAAATGATAGTGATTGTAAGGATAAAGAAAAAGTACAAAAAGCCATTAAAGGATATGTTAGTGGAAACATTATGCCTAAATTAGACGACAGGGATAAAGAGACGCTGCAGAAAAAACCTAGTAGCAAACAAGCAGCTGGTCGTTTTTAAGTTTAATTAAACAGCACAGGTATAAATAGTTAACAAACTTAAATTGACATCTGCTTAAAGTTCCAGTAAATTTCAGGCTCTACACACATATGGATTGGCTAGAGCTTGATTGGAGCATAATAAATGTCGGATTGGACACAAAGGATTGCATCTATTCTAAGAAAAGAGTCAGGTGACAAGCAAAAAAGACAGGCCGCTAAAAAAAGCCCGCCTAATCCAGGGCTGAAAAAAAGGAAACCTTTGTCTTTTTTGCAAGAACAGCACAATTCTTCTTATAAAGTAGAGCCAATTGTTGCATTTACTCAAGATCTATCGAGCATGTTGGAATATAATGGGAGGGAGCGTATAACCTGCACCCCATTAAAGAACGAGCAAAAGGCGGCCAGTGTGTCCAATTCAGATAACTCAGAGCATGATAACGTTAGCGCATTAAAAAAACTGCGAGATATGCCACGTGGTATGGGCGGTGCCAATACAGATTCGCGTATAGCCGCTATCAAAAATATGCTGGGTGAGAAAGAAATCTTCAAAACCTTACAGATGCTTCGATGGCCTAAAGGCACTATATGTCCAAAGTGTAAATCCACTAATATTGTTAGGCGTGACCCGCCACCAGAAGCACCCGACCAACGTCATTACTATGTATGCCTGAATTGCAAAGGAGAAGGCAGGGCGAGTGATTTTGATGATTTTACCGGCTTGCCGGTTGGTAGCTTACATGGTCTTAGGCAATGGATATTTTGCTGGTATTTGATTGGTTTTTGTTCTATTAGTCAAATTTCTAAAGTGCTAGGGTTAAGTGTTGCGGATATTTCTCAGATTGTTGGCATGGGAAGCCAAATTACCGAATTACCAGAAGGCACGGCTTTAAAAGACAAGATGGAATCCAAAGAACGCCAGCGAAAAGAAAAGAAAAAATCCTTCTTTTCAACACGTAAAGAAGGCGTTGCTCGACAAGAAAATGAGACCAGAAGCGAAAGCAAAAATATTTATAAACCAGGTCCTAAATCAAAAAAATAGTTTTTCTTGGGATATTTTAGCGAGAGACTCTCAAGCTACTTTTATGACACTCTAGCTTTCCTAATGCCTCAACTTGTTGGAGTATTGTTTGATGGGGGGATGTTAGTGTACCGCGTTTTTGTGCCGCTGCTAGTATCTCTGAATATTTTGGTCTGTCTGTTAAATTTTGGCAATTAGCCGCACATTTCGTCGTTTGAATAATATGATGCACAATAGCATTCAAGCCATCATTGGAATGTGTTTGCAGAAATTCAGATATTGCTCTTTTATTTAGACTGGTCATCTTTTGTCCTTATAATAATATTGTCAAATCACTAATGTGCTGCGTTGCCTGAATAGAAGGCGGTTGGTATATCTATATTGGCAAGTTGTAGTTCATTTGCAAACACATCTTCATTTAATTCATCAATATGATACTTTTCTAAAATGGGGCTTAGGTTAAGAACAAATTCATGAAATTCTATTATATCTTGTATTTGTTTCATTCGCTCTTGTAGCTTGGTAATCAGTTCTGATGACCAGCTGGAACCTATCGGTGCAGGGACATCTAAACTATTAAAACGATCGGCGATGTGCTCATTATTTAAACCTTGTTCTTGTAGTTTATCTATCTGTTTTTCTAATGACAATGCAGATTCATTTAATTTTATACGTTTTAATACTTTTTGAAGCTGACTGAGTACCCAATGTCCCCCTTCTGGCGCGGTAAAGCCATCTTCGTTTAATTGCACAACCAGTTTTCTTTGGGACAGTCCTTTTAATTGATAGTGATGAATGATTGGGGCAAGCGTAAGGGCAAATACAATAGCATTATCAATTTTGGGTTTGTTGACTTTGTTTATAATATTCAGCGCATTTGGATTGCCGGATTTACAATTTGATTTGTTAAGTCCTGCTTTAATTAATTCGCCGTGCATTTTTCTTTGTTGCATTGAATGCGTCGCAATGGCTTTAAAATTTTCTTTTTTAATATAAGGTTGATCGCAGCAATAAATCTCAGGTGTAAAATCAAGTTCATTTTTATGCGAGTTAAGATAGGTATCGATTAGTTTTGCAAATGCAAGATTATGGGTTAAATTATTCACATTTCCAATAAGTAGATAAGCTTTATTTTCTACAGCATATTGTATTGCATCTTCTAATTCTGGCCATGGGTGACGACTGCGTTTATTGTCGCCCAACTCAATAAACGTTTTCAATAGTATGGACATATCATTATTCAGGAAGAATTTTTGTATTTCAGATTCTTGTTCAAAAACCTGGTTATTATGATAGCCATTTGTATTGCTGGTTTTATTTTTAGTATAAGTTGAAATATATGCGACATACTTTGTTGTCACTAGGCTCTCTCCGGAAAATCAGCGGGTTGTATGACCTAGTATAGAAACATATTTCCTTCTTATCCAAAATATTTTAAATTTACTGATTATATCTGTAAAAATAAGATAATAGAATTTGCGGGTAAAATGGCACTTGTTTTTTTTCCAGTTATAATTAGCTAATCTTATCCGACCTTCCGTCTTCGCCCAGAATTGGACAGTACTGCAGAATTGGCTGAGGAAATATGTTCGCTATGCGAACCTAGGGTGCAGAGAAGGATTTTATGATTATTTTCTTGCATGAGCAAAGCGAATATTTTCCCTCTCCTGGTTTCAGGAGAGGGTGGCGTGAAACGCCGGGTGAGGTGAAGATATGATTGTAGCGTCTAAGAAAATATTTAGACGTTATAAGTCTGACATAAGTTCACGCTCTCTATCAGTTGGAATAATGCTTCGGCCCTTATAAAACTCTTGAATTTTAGCGACCGCTTCTTCTGCTGTATCGACAATCTGGTAAAGATTCAGATTCTCTGCATTGACCATGCCTTCAGCCACTAATGTTTTTTCAAACCAATCTGTCAAGCCTTTCCAAAATTCGCTTACCACTAGGATAATTGGGATATGGCGGGTTTTGCCAGTTTGAATAAGGGCTAAAATTTCTGCCAACTCATCTAGCGTACCAAAGCCGCCCGGCATAACCACATAGGCAGATGCATATTTTACAAACATGACTTTGCGGGTAAAGAAGTGGCGAAAGCGTATAGAAATATCTTGATAGTCGTTGGCACATTCTTCGTTGGGTAAGACAATATTCAAACCAACGCTCCATGATTTGCCTTCTTTTGCCCCTTTGTTAGCTGCCTCCATTATTCCCGGACCACCGCCAGTCACTACAGAAAAACCAGATTCTGACAAAGCCTTTGCGGTTTCTTGTGCAAGCGTATACCATTTATGACTAGGATCGGTTCGAGCAGAACCAAAAATACTCACAGATGGGGGAATGTGGACGAGTCGTTCATATCCTTCAACAAATTCAGCGATGACTTGGAAGATTTTCCACGACTCTCTCGTCATTGAAGAATCATTAATCTCAGGGGGTTTTAATGGGATGTCCTTGTCCATAAGGAACCTCTCTCTTTTTATTACTGTACTATGAATATAACACCTGATTGGATTACATGCCATAAAAATAATTAGGAACAAAAATGCTAAAACCACAACACCCAGACATGCCATTACGAAACGATGTTCGCTTGTTGGGCGATATTTTGGGGCAAGTTATATTAGAACAGTTAGGGCAAAATGCTTTTGAGAAAATTGAAAACATTCGGTTACTCTCTAAATCAAGTGTGTGTGACGATAAAAAAAACATTCAGGAAAAATTAAACAATATACTGAAACAATTGAATCCGTCTGAAATCTTAAATGTTGTGAGAGCGTTTAGCCACTTCTTGAATTTGACGAATATTGCTGAAGATGTACATCGTTTACGGCGAATCAAATGGTACGCGGTTCATCGCCCGGAGAAAAAACAACCTGGCTCTTTAGCTGAGTCTTTTGAGCGCTTCAAAAAACATAAAATCAGTCCTCAAAAAGTAGAGCAAGCCATCGCACAGCTTGATATAGACTTGGTTTTAACCGCACATCCCACTGAAGTGATGCGCAGAACGTTAATGCTCAAGTTCGATAAGATTGCCTCTAACTTGCAGGCATTAAGTGTTGAAAATTTAACCGTGCGTGACAAAATACGGTTCCGTGAAAAAATCAAAAGTGAATTGACCGCAATATGGCATACAGATGAAATTAGGCAAAAAAAACCAACGCCCATTGATGAAGCCAAATGGGGCTTTGCCGTGGTGGAAACCAGTTTGTGGCAGGCGGTGCCTAACTTTCTTCGGGCGCTAGACTACCAGTTAAAAGAATATGGTATTCAACACAAACCCATAATGAAAAGTCCCGTTCGGTTTTCATCTTGGATGGGAGGCGATCGTGATGGTAATCCTTTTGTTTTACCTAAAACAACTGCTTCTGTATGTTTAATGTCTAGATGGGTATGTGCTGATTTATGTTGGGGGGCGGTGAATCAATTGGGTGCGGTATTATCTATGCGAAATTGCTCGGATAAAATTCGGTTGATTGTAGGGGACAGCCAAGAGCCATATCGAAAATATTTGCGTCCTGTAAAGAAAAAATTACTGCATACCAAACAGAGCATTGAAAAGCTATTATCCGGTGAGCTAAAAGAGTCGCCTGAAGGCATCCTGTTAAACAAATCAGATATTTTAGTGCCATTGATGAATGTTTATGAGTCTCTTTGTGAAAACGGCTGTGAGGTTATAGCGAATGATGAATTATTAGATTTAATTCGTCGAGTGAATGTATTTGGTGTGACCTTGATGCCTATAGATATTCGGCAACACAAAGATAAACATAGCGGTTTGATGAGCCATATCACCAGCGATCTAAAATTAGGTGTCTATCAAGAGTGGGATGAAGCGCAAAAATTAGAATTCTTGCTCAAATATTTACACGATACAAATATTATGGTCAGTGCAAAAGCTAGCTGGTCTGATACCACAAAAGAAGTTTGGCAAACTTTTGAGATGATTGGCAAACAGTTGCCAGAATCATTGGGGGTTTACGTGATTTCTATGGCGGTGCAGCCCAGTGATGTTTTGTTGGTGTGTTTATTACAAAAATTAGCAGGTGTTGCAGAACTTTTACCGGTTGTGCCACTGTTTGAAACATTAGAAGCGCTGCAAAATGCACCACAGTGCATAGCCTTATTATTAGATATTCCTTGGTATAAGACATTTATTCGAGGTAAGCAACAAATCATGTTGGGATATTCTGACTCAACCAAAGAATCCGGGATTGTCACAAGTGCTTGGGCTTTATACCAAGCACAGGCGCACTTAACACAAGTCGCGCAAAAAAAAGGTACGCATATTATCTTTTTTCACGGAAGAGGTGGTTCGGTAGGGCGTGGTGGGGCTCCTGCTCATCTTGCGATATTATCTCAGCCACCGGGGTCGATTCAAGGCGCATTGCGTATTACAGAGCAAGGTGAGGTGGTACGCAATAAATATGGATTGGTGGATAGGGCACAAAGAACTTTAGAGTTATATGTGACCGCAACGTTACAATCTATGTTAATGCCTGCCAAACAGCCTAAACCAAAATGGCAGAATATCATGCAGGCCTTATCGGATACGGGGCAAAAACAATATCAGAACATGGTGAGGCAAGAAGATTTTGCGAAGTATTTTGAGTATGTTACGCCGGTTAACGAGATATCTGCTTTGAGAATTGGTTCACGGCCTGCCAAAAGGCCCGCAGAGCATCCTGATATATCGCATTTACGCGCAATACCCTGGATGTTTGCTTGGACACAAAATAGGCTGATTTTGCCTAGTTGGTTAGGTGTGGGGAATGCCTTGGCCTATGGCTTGGAGGACAATAAAAATTTAATTCGCGAGATGGTGAAAGAATGGTCATTTTTTAGAACATTATTAAGTTTAATTGATATGGTGTTAGCAAAATCAGATATTGATTTATTTGATATGTATGACAAACGATTAGCCCCTAGCGAGTTTGAACACATCGGTGACATTTTAAAGCAAGAATATCAGAGTACTTTGCGTTATTTTAAATTGGCAATGAATGAAAAACAGCTGTTAGAATCTAATTGGCCATTAAAGCGCAGTATTGCATTGCGAGCGCCTTATTTGTACCCGTTGCATTTCATTCAAGCTGAACTGTTAGCCAGGTTAAGACAAAGCGTAGAAGTGGAAGAGGTCAATTCTGAGCCTCTGAAAGAAGACGAAAAAAACAGTTTGGCTTTACTTATTTCTTTGTCGGGTATTGCCGCAGGCGTGCGTAATACGGGCTAAAATTAAAATAAGTCGGCAAAATAACAAAAGACAAACGCAAATACCTTGCTATTATTAATATATAACCTAGTTAATTAATAAGATCCCTATGAGCCATGTTGCTGCAGTCTTAAAAAGATTTATCATCTCACACAAAGTGGATTACCGCTTATATTGCCATAGCCGGGTAACTTCCTTGTCTGAGGCTGCTCAGATCCACAATATTGCAGAAGCGACGATTGCCCGTTCAGTGGTTTTAAAAGATGCAAAAGGCTATATGCTAGCGGTGCTGCCTTTGAATACTCAAATTGATTGTCAATTACTGAATAAAACATTAAGGCGAGAGCTATATATCATAAAAGGGTGTGAAGCAGACAGATTATTTAGAGATTGTGAGCCATTTGCTCATCCGCCTATTGCTGTGCCCTATGGCATACCGATTATCGTGGATATCAAGTTATTAGAGCACGCTTTTATTTATATAGAGCCGGGTTCTCATACGAGCTTACTACGTATCGAAAGCTCAGATTTTCATTATCTTATGGCCAATGCGACTTGGGCCAAATTTGCAAAGCCATTAGAAAATGGCAATTACGGTTCTTATGTCTGTGGGCAAGGTGAGGCTGTGACACATGAACAGTTAGATAAACAGATTAATGGAATGAATCCTTTGCCGACATTGCCGAAAATCGCGTATGACATTGTGCAATTATCAAAAGAAAATATTAACCAACCCGAAAAGCTTTTAGCATTGCTTAATACTGATGCGAGTATGGTGCAGGTATTACAGCAGTACCAGACAATTACGTGTGCTCAGCCTGCCTCAGCTAGTGTAAAGCACATTTTAAATTTTGACACGATCAGTCATGTTGTTTTGGGCACTGCCACACATAAAAGATTGGAGATCGCAGACGAGGGTGTTTTGGGGGCGAAGTCATTTTGGCAACATGCCGTATTATCTGCTAAATTAATGTACTTAATTGCGAAAGATATTAAAGTTGACTTAAAATTAGATCCCGCTATTTGTTACCTGGGAGGGTTATTACATAACTTTGGTTTTCTATTTATTAGCAATTTATATCAGCCTGAGTTTAAATTACTCAATCGCTGGCTGTCTGTTGAGCAAAAAAATTCCAGCAAAACATCTATTAGGGTGTTAGAAAGAAGATTATTGGGCTTAGGTGGGGCGCAAAAGCTATTATGCAGTGGACATGCGCGTATTGGCTCATGGTTGATGCGTCATTGGGCGATGCCTCAAGATGTACAAATGATGGTTGAGCATCATCATAATCCGAATTATACAGGGGTAGGGCAAAATTACGTTGTACTACTTGTATTGGTCAATCACATCCTAAGGAAAAATGGGATTGGTGAGGGTGACTTTCTAAGTCATCATGATGAACAGAGATTGCTCGGTCTGCTTGGGTTGAGCCCAGAATCATTAAATATATATTTAGACAATGTGATCAATGAGAAAATTTTCTTACCCGAAGAGAGCTCTCAAAACAAAGTTGGATAACTACGCTGGTTTTTTTAACCTCCCCGCAAAAGCTGTCATTTAGCCTTGTCTCTGATATTATCTTATTTCCACATAAACAATATTTATGATTCTATTGATATTAATAAGGTATGAGCATGAGAGTTATCCTTCTAGGGCCGCCTGGCGCTGGTAAAGGCACACAAGCCCAGTTTATTAGAGAACGTTTCAATATACCTCAAATTTCCACCGGCGATATGCTGAGGCAGGCTGTTGCAGCAGATTCCTCTTTAGGCCGAAAGGCTAGTTTCATTATGGATTCAGGTGGGTTGGTGCCTGATGATATTATTATCAATTTAGTAAAAGACCGCATACAGCAAACTGACTGTGAAAAAGGGTTTCTGCTGGATGGCTTTCCAAGAACATTAGCTCAGGCAAAAGCTTTAGATACGGCAAATATCCATGTTGATAGTGTGCTGGAGCTAGAAGTCTCGGATAATGAAATTGTGGAGCGGTTAATGGGGCGTTGGGTTCATCCTGACTCTGGGCGAGTATATCATGAGAAGCACAATCCTCCTCAAAAAGCGGGGAAAGATGACGTTACGGGTGATAAGCTGGTTCAAAGAGATGATGATACAGAAGTAACCATACGTAAGCGTCTTAATATATATAGAACCCAGACTCAGCCTGTGGCAAGTTATTATATGAATAAGGCAGCTTTAGATAGGCTTAAGCTAATTACCTTTAATAAGGTAGATGCGACACTTGCGCCGCTTGTTGTTTTCGACAGTATGATGGATATATTAAACAAATAGGGACGTGCTATGGCTGTTTGCGACTTGATTTACGATGACTTTGATAAGACCGTTCAGTCTAATGATTTGGTCATTGTTGATTTTTGGGCAAAGTGGTGTGGGCCATGCCTGGCTTTTGCGCCGGTTTTTGAAGCCGTGAGTGAATTACATTCTGATGCAATCTTTGCCAAGGTCAACATAGAGTTGGAAACGCAATTGGCGGAGGATTTTGCCGTGCGTTCCATACCCATGCTGATGATTTTTAGGCGCGAGTTTGCTGTTTTTGTAGAATCAGGGATACAAACAAAGTCTAGTTTGAATAAGTTGATTGTTGACGCGAAGAAAATAGACATTCAAGCGTTAAGAGAGCAGGTTTCTAAACAAAACGATCCTGGATAAACATCCTTTTTTTGCAATATTACTTAGTAATAATGCATTTTTTTGAAAAAAAATGAAAATAATTTAGCTTATGAACGCAAAGGGAATGATTTGCGGTTGTGACTTTCAAAACACTTCTATAAAAATCCCTTATTTTTCAGTATGTTGCTGATAAAATATAATAAATCCTTTTCCAAATACTGCAAAAAAATATTTTAAAACCGCATAAAAAAAATTCAAACTACGTTTTGTTTTGTTTTATATTAAAAAAAAAACATAAAAAAAAACATAAAAAACAATTAGATAGCATGTCTTATTCAAGAGGGACTATTTGGCTAAAAAAGGGGAGACATAAAAAAAAACAAAAGTTATTTAACTTTAAAAACCGTGTGCTATGTTTCTTAGTACCATGTTTATATCAATATTTTTATAGGAGATTTTTATCATGGCAACACAGAAACGAAAGGCTAAAAAAATAACGAAAGCAAGAGCTAAGGCTAAAAAACCAGTGGTTCGTAAGGCGAAAGCTCGTAAATTAACCGCTCGCAAAAAAGGGAGCACACTTGAAAAACGATTCAAAAAACAAATCATGACACTAAAGAAAAAAAGTGAGAGCAATACTAAATTGTGGCGAAAGAAAATGAATGCCAAAATGGCCGAAAAAACCAAAGCGTTAAAAAAATTACGTACTGACATGCAGAAAGTACAACAAAAACTAATAAACGCTTTGAAAAAACGTCATGGAATGCAGCTTAAAAAGCTAAAAGCAGAGCATGCTAAGCAGCGTAAAATGTGGTTAAAAGAAATGGCGAAGCTTAAAAAACAATTAGCGAAGAACAAAAAAGGGACTAAAACCAAAGCGAAAGCCAAATCTAAAAAAACAGCAAAGAAAACCGCTAAAAAAACCAGTAAGAAGAAAGCAACAGCAAAGAAAAGAAAAACCAGCAAGAAAAAAGCAACGGCAAAGAAAAGAAAAACTATAAAGAAAACAGCAGCAAAAAGAAAGCCAGCTAAGAGAAAAGCAATTAAGCGTACAACTGGAAAAAAAGTCACGCGATTGAAAAGCAAGCCAGCTCGTCGTAGAATGAGAAGAGCAGCATAATAAAATGTAAAACGTAACGTATGCGTCAGACTGTGTTTGGCGCATGTTTTTTTGAGAGATAATTATGGAATCAAATGTCTCTGCTTTTTCTGTAGACAAGTTAATGGAAGAAACTCGTCGTATAGCCAGAGAGTACAAAAAAAGTACAGGTCAAGCGCTACCCATTACTAATGAGTTAGGGCGTTATGATGTGGAAAAAATTCTAAATCTTACTGCCCCCTGCTCAGAGGAACCCGGTGTTGACTTTATGGGTTCGGGCGATCTTTTGGGGCATAAAATTTCTGTAAAAAGTCGAGTGTTATTTCAGCCCGCCAAATCTGGACAACGCATGGGCGCGCTCAATATTGAGGGTGCTTGGGAATATTTATTATTAATTATTTATAATGCGGAATACCAACCAGAAGAGATATATTCAGCATCCAAACAAATCATTGCCAACGAACTTCAATCTAGCAAGCCCAACAGAAGAGGCAGTTTTTCAATCGCTAAGTTTAAATTGTTGAGCGAGCTTGTTTGGTCATGTTCAGAATCTTAGTTTTAATGCACAAGCGCATTTAATCCAAGCACATACAAAAAGACGCCATAAAACGCGGAAATAACTTGCATGTCGACTTCTTCTACGCCCAAAGCATAGCTGGTTACATAGCCTAAGCCAGCAGAAACTACTGTACCAGCCATAACAAGGTGCTCTGGGCTAAGTCCACCAGAGACAGATGTGATTTCAATTTGAGTTAATTCTTGCATAATCTTTATTTCGAAATAATTGACATAAGTTTCGAGTAATATACTTTATTTTTTGTGAATAATATAAGTCATTTCGGATGAGCGCCGCTAATGATGGGATAAGCGCGAATATTCCAAAAAAGTTGTGTAGCTTGGCGTTCGTTTTTATAGAATTAAGGTTTAGAGAGCCAAGAGTGTACCTGCTCTATTTTTGGAACAATCAGCCTTTTGCCGTTCAAACAGCATAGTTGAATTTATAACCTTGACATTATATAATACTGAGGCTATATTTGTTCTATAGAGGATGTTTTTTATGTGGAATGTTGTAACTGTTGAGGGATTCGACAGCTGGTTTCTTGGTCTCTCTGAACCTGAACAAACTGATGTATTGGCGTATGTGAAACTGCTAGAAGTAGAAGACCCTAATCTAGGTCGACCTTATGTCGATAGCCTAACGGAGGTTAAACAAGTAAAAAACCTCAAGGAATTGCGCGTGCAGCACCAAGGAAAACCTTATAGGGTGTTTTTTGCTTTTGATCCTAAGCGCCAGGCAGTACTACTGTGTGGTGGGGGTAAAGCAGGAGACAAACGTTTCTATAAACGAATGATTCCTATTGCAGAGCGTGAATTTCTAAAGCATCTGTCAGAGAAACAAAAGTGATTGTCGAGGTATATTATGGCTAAAAAATTATCAGAATTAACGCAAAAATTGTCTACAAAGGTAAATGCTGACGCTAGTGTCAAGGCAGCAGAAATGCTTACTGAAATGAGCTTGACTGAATTGAGAAAATCTCGTGGAATTACTCAAAATGAGGTTGCCAATTTATTAAATATGAAGCAGCCAAGCGTAGCACAACTAGAGAGTCGTGAAGAAACTTATATTTCAACCTTAAGGAATTATTTGCATGCGTTAGGTGGTGAACTTGAAGTGACTGCCTGTTTTCCCGATGGTACTAGGGTCAATATTGATAGGTAGCCTATTGCTTGCAACCTTCTAAAATAAATGCACTAAATTTTCTAGCGATAATTATAAATTAATTTGACTGTATGTATAATTCAAAAAACAAAGACAATCATTTATTGGAATCATAGAAGTTAGTTGATTTGAGTTTGTTATCAGGAAGATAAAATATATTTACACAAGGGAATGTGTAGGTAAATAACTTTTTTAGGGGGCTAGAATTTGTTGGCACATTCTTTCCTGCGCCAAAGATAAGTTGACAACTCAGCTTAAAAATGGCTGAATGCATATAGTTTTACTTTATAGCTGTATATACCCATGTCTAACGCACAAATTATTCTCGGCCTGGAAACCTCCACCCATGCTTGCTCTATTGTTTTGCTCGTCCATGGGCAGTATTACCACAAGCTTAATATAGAGCCGAAAAAGCATAGTGACTTGATTTTACCTATGATTCAATCGGTTCTAGCGGAAGCCAATATTCAAATAAATGATATTACGGCTATTGCTGTTGGCGTAGGGCCTGGTAGCTTTACTGGGGTGCGTGTAGCCGTCGGATTGGCCAAAGCCTTTGGTTTTGCCTTAAAGGTGCCTGTGTGGCCTATATCCTCCCTCAGAGCGCTTGCAAATCAAGTGTATAGAAAAGAGCTATGTGCATCAGCAGATATTGTTTTATCAACCTGGGATGCCCGTATGAAAGCAGTATATTGGGGCTTATACCAATTTGATAATCAAACAATCATGGCTGTTCAGAATTTACCCGATCAGCTATCCGCCCCAGAGGCTTTAGATTTATCGAATTTATTATGGGACACCCAAGATAATTCCCAAGATAATTCTCCAGATAAACAAAGCCAGAATTCTAAAGCATTAGATGCTAAGCAACTCGTGACAGTTGGGTGTGGTGTGAGCCATTATTATGATGCGATGATGGGGGCGATATCCCAATATAACCCCAAAGTGATAGAGGACTTTTATCCTAATGCTCAAGATGTGATTGAGCTGGCGATTCAAGATAAAGCCGCTGGCTTGCAGCCTGCGGATGTATTTGAATTAGCACCAGAGTATGTGCGCAATGATGTGGCTCAGGTGCCTAAAAATATGATAAAAACTTAAGTTATTAAAGCATCATATTCTCAAGCACATTACAATAAATATCAGATAGCTTATCTAAGTCTTTATATTGAATACGCTCATTCATTTGATGAATGGTTTCATTGATCAAGCCTAATTCAACGACATCACAATCATATAATGCAAAGAATCGCCCATCAGATGTGCCGCCTCCCGTACAGGTTTTAGGCATAGTTCCCGTTATATTTTGCGTAGCCGTTATTGCTGCTTTCACCAATGGAGAGTCTAGTTCTGTATAAAACGGATTGCCTGAGACTTTCCAATTAATTTTAAAATTAAGGCTTGGATTCAGGGCGCATAATTTATTTTCTATGGTTTGTTTGATTTGCTCGGCTTGTAAGGGTGGGGCAAAGCGGATATTGAAATTCGCGAGTAAATTGCCAGGCACAACATTAGTAGCGCCTGTGCCAGATTGAATGTTCGCAATTTGTAATGTGGTGGTTGGGAATAAAGCGTGGGGTTGTCCCCAATCTATTTCTAATAAGCTTTGCAAGGCTTGGATGGCATTATGGATGGGATTAATAGCAAGGTGGGGATATGCAACATGGCCTTGTTTGCCCACACACTCTGCAAAGCCTGTAATAGAGCCGCGTCTGCCGACTTTGATGGTATCTCCCAAGGTGGTTTCACTGCTCGGTTCGCCAATTAAGCACCATTTTGGGATTTCATTACGACTTTTGAGTTGTTCTAGCACGGCTTTGGTACCGTGGAGTGCTGGGCCTTCTTCATCACTCGTGATTAAAAAAGCAATGCGATTTTTATGATTGGGATATTTTGCAATAAAAGCTTCACATGCGGTAATCATAGCGGCTAACGCGCCTTTCATGTCAGCACTACCACGGCCGTATAACCAATTGTTTTCAATGTGTGCTTCAAAAGGTGGATGGGTCCACTGGGAAATATCTCCGGTGGGGACAACATCTGTATGGCCAGCAAAGCATAGGGTGGGCTGGCTGGCATCACCCCGGGTTGCCCATAAATTAGTGGTCTCATGGATTGTAATCGTTTCTATATGAAAGCCGATTTTTTCTAAGCGTTTGGCCAAAATAGCTTGGCAGCCATTGTCATTTGGCGTGATAGATTCACGCCGAATTAACGCTTGGCATAATAATAAAGAGGGGGATGGCTTAGCCATTTTCGCTTGCCTCACGCAAAATATTATTAATACCCACTTTTTGCTTGGTTTTTTCGTCAACGGTTTTAACAATGATAGCCGCATAGAGGCTATATTTTCCGTTCTCAGAGGGGAGGCTGCCGGGTACAACGACTGCGCCTTTGGGGACGCGACCCCAATAGGTTTCACCCGTAGCGCGGTCATAAATACGTGTACTTTGACTGATATACACGCCCATTGAGACCACGGCGCCTTCTTCGACGATAACGCCTTCTACTATTTCGGAGCGGGCACCAATAAAGCAATTGTCTTCAATAATCGTCGGACTAGCTTGTAAAGGTTCTAATACGCCGCCGATGCCTACGCCCCCCGAGAGATGAACATTTTTGCCTATTTGGGCACAAGAGCCAACCGTGGCCCAGGTATCCACCATGGTATTTTCGCCGACATAGGCACCGATATTGACATAAGAGGGCATGAGTACGGTATTTTTTGCGATATGAGCGCCTCGGCGGATACAGGCTGGTGGTACAATGCGGGCGCCGTGATTTTTAAAGTCTTCTTGACTGTAGTTTTGGAATTGTAAAGGCACTTTATCGTAAAATCGGGTAAAATTACCTTCTATTACAACATTGTCGAACAGCTTAAATGAGAGCAAAACAGCTTGTTTTAGCCAGGCGTTGACTTGCCATTGGCCGGATGCAAGGCGGTGCGCTACGCGTAATTCGCCTGATTCTAGTTTATCTAATGTTGCTGTAACTGCGTTTTTTAGTTCTAGGCTCGGATTAAAATCTCCATTTTGGTTTTGCTCCCAAGCCGTTGTAATTATTTGCTGTAAATCTTGCATAAGCCACCAATTAGTTAACAAACTTAATATGTTAGATCACTATCTATTTTTGATTTTTTTCGTTATAATTTTTCCACATTATTCTAACAGTTATATTGGAACAAAAGTATGGCCAGGAAAAAAGCCAAAGCTCGTCAGCCTGAAGTTCAAATACGTCGTCAGCCTGCGCGCAAAGCAAAGACTGCTGCACAGATAAAGCGTCAAGCGAAAGCTGCACCGGCGGTGGTTAGAGATGAGATGGTTATCAGCTCAGAAGAGTTGGGGCAGATTTTATTAGAACATATCAATGGTCAATATGATGGATTTTTGCCTGAGTTTAGTGTTTCTGGAAATTTGAATCATTTCGATCGCTCATCATCGGATGCAATACAGTCTTCAGTAGAAGAGCTCGAATCTGACTCCTGGCTGGATGTTGAGTTGGTTTATTTTGCCATTAGAAAATTATTGCAAGAAGATCAAAGAATCCCTCATGCGGTGCATGTGATTCCCACTCTTTGCCCTAACGAGTTTGAGCGCAGTATTCAAACATTGGTTCACGATAAAATAGTGGCAGAAAAAGAAAAGTATGAAGATATTATTTTACTGCGAGAGAAAGATTGTGATGACGACGACCCTGTTCATGCAGAAAATAGAAAAAGAACAGGTTTGATCAAAGCAAAGATTGAGGAAATATTATTTAATAATAATTTAGACTCTGATGCATTTATTAAAATATTTTTACAAAAGATAATGAATGAGCAAGGCGTTGATTTTGCGAAAGATCAACAAATAGTGATTCCAATAAGGGTCGGTAGCAACCACTTTACTGTGGCTGTTGTTCACATTTCAGATCAAAAGGCGACGATATCATATAAAGATTCATTTAATAGCCAATGCCCAGATAGCATAAGGCAACCCATTGTTGATTTTTTCAAACAACAGTTAGGCGCTGATAATGTTAGTTTTAACAATATTAAAGTCACAAGTCAGCAAAAGCAAAGAAATGGCTATGATTGTGGTGTGTTTGCCATTTTGAATGGCTTAGATATGGTGCGACAAAATGCGGGGTTGGCTAAGTTCTTACCTGATAGCATAACCCCAGAATATTTATTAATGTACAGAGGCTTCTTGTTTTGTTTGTATGAAAGTTTGGGGCTAAAAATTAAATTAGAGCTTGGGTTTCATAAATTATTAAATCAAAAAATGAATCATATTTTTGATGAGAGTCAGAAGTTGTTTCAAAATAACTTGCAAAAAAATCAAGCCACAGACCAAGTTAGTTTGTTGATAGATTTGATTCATAATCCAGAGAACGGACTAGCCAAAAGTCCAAATTTGGTGAACAAAGGTAAAGGGCGATTAGAGCTACTCAATAATAATGGCAGTGAATTAGATATTATTTTAAGAACATTACGCTCTTTAGGTAAAGATTTAATAAAAATATCTGAAAAGAATTTAACGATAAACCAAAAAGAATTTGTACAAGAACAAGTTCAAGAAACGAATAAAATATTAGCGCAAATGAATAAGATAGATAAGACAAGCTGGTTTGATAATCCTGTGATACAAGCGGTCAAAAAAGCAGCAATCGTAACGGCATGTGTTGTTTTGGTGGGCTTGGTGATAGCGAATCTTCCAATGATTCAGGCATTAGAAGGGTTATTAGCTAGCTCTTCTAGTCTGTTTATTCCTGTTGCTGCGGCTATGTTTAGTGCTTGTTTTTTGCTAGCGGTCAAAATGCCCGGCTGGTTATCAAGTGATACAGAAAATAATAGTTCTGTAGTGGAGACGGGCATACCATCAGATTTGAATGCAACAGATAATAATGATTTTCTCCCTCAACCAACAAAGGTTTTAACGCCTGGTTTTGAGCAAAGCAAGCAACCTCAAGCGGAAGAATTGAATGAAATTTCTGATAAAGTTGAGGAAGCTCTAAAAGTAAAGAAAGACTTAAAAAAATAGAAAATAGGCAAAAAAATACCCAGGTCGATAAAAACGGCCTGGGTAAGATATTTCGAAAGTTGTGTTACTAGTCCTCTAAACCACCACCTTCTGAAGTTGCTCTAGTTCCTTCATTGCCCCAAACGGTTGCACCACCAGTGGAGATAAGGTTGGGTAAGAATACAAGTCCAGCCGCAATGACTAATAAGACAATGGGTTGACTCAAAGGTACTTGTGTTGGGTTATCCTTATGGGCTTTAAACTTCAACATACCCATCATCGCAAAACCGACACCAGCAACATAGCTAGTTGCAGTAATTAGCTTAGCTACATTACTCATGCTTCCTGTGACTGTTTCGGCAACATCACCCAATGATTGGCCATCACCACCGGCCAGTGATAAGTCCGCTATAAAAAATAACGCTAAAAGCGAACCAAAATAAGCACACAAACTTAAGAGTGACTTATTTGTGGGACGCTTAGCGATGCTCGTTGTTGTACTCATAATAGTCTCCTATGGTTAAAATAAGTATTATTTCAAATGTTATTTTCTCGTTCATTTAAAATTCGGTTGTCACAAATTAGGTACGCTTTTAGCTTATAAGGGTACCTTCGCAAAAACAGTTTTTTTCCAATAATCAATCTGAACTGAAAAAGATTTTCTGGAGGGTAATAGTCTCAACTGTTTCAAAACATCATGCTGTAAGTGCTGTGTTTCTAATTTTGCATCAATAAGTCCTTGCCCAAAGATTCTCGGGTCGCCTGAGCCTGGGCCAAAACAATTTTCTACATCTTGCATTCTGTCTTTCAAGCTCATATAAACACCTTGTAGCTTGCCCTTGTATGCTGATTCTTTATCCAGCGAGCAATATAAGACCCGGCAAAAATTATTGAGATCAGCTTGGCTAATTTCAGGTAAATAAATAATCTCTCCACCTGAGCAGCTATCAAGTCCAGCGGCATCAATGAAAAAACATTGGGCACAGAAACCGCAGGCTGTGGCTAGGTTTTCTAGGGAGTTTTTGCGGTAGTTACCGTCAATATTAATAACTTCTTGGTACTCTTTGCTGAAAAAGCCGCAGTAACGGCAGGTGTAGTGATCTTTGTGTAGTACTCGTTTTTTAAGCATTAGAAAACGCTTGCTCTTTTTGCGTGCATTATAGCTGCGCCAAGTGCCTTTCTGTGCTGTTAGAGTGACTGGTAATAGATCCACTAGTTATCCGCCTCGCTTTGTTCTCTTTTCATTCTACAAAATTTATCAACTATATCCAAATGTAGTTGCAAGCATATTGACTGTATCTACAATATTAATCAGTAACACACCACCAATAACGTGGATGATGCCTTTTGATATGCTACCTGGTTGGGCACCTGAGTGTCCCATCTTAGATAGTATAACCCAGCCTCGCACAAATGCGATTAGGCCAATAAGCTTAACGTATTGAATAATCACGTCACTGATAGACTTCCATTTCTCAACGGTAGAAATAGAAGAATAAGCGACTAGCTCATTTGCGTTGCCTAAATCGCTGGTGCCAAAAACGGTTTGTAGGGAGCTGTCTAAGGTAGTAGGAAAATAAACTAATAAGCAGCCAATCGTTATCCACACTAAGGGGCCAGCGAACTCCCCCCTCTGTGCGGAGCTCATCGATTGGTTCGCAAAAACGCGATACATCATTACACCTTTAACTGCCATGCCGACGCCCATGACATAAGATATGGCAACAATCAGTTTTTGTATGTTTCCAAAGGATTCAGACAAATTTGTAATGGCCATATCCAAACTAAATGATGCACTCATAAACTCGCCTATTGTTGTCTATACACTATTATATCAACTTATAATATTAGTACAAATTATACCATTCATACACCTAGCTCACGACGTAAATTTTAAATCTTTATAAAAATAAATTGCAGCACATACTTAAATTTTTAATAAACTGTAAATATAGTAGGTATTTTTGGGTTTTTAGTGAGCGTTTATGTTGATTCACAGTCTAGTGTTTCAGGTATATCGTCTTGTGTCAGTTCGACATTTTCGATTCGAATAAAATGGCTGCTAATTTTTTTAGCGGACATATGTACTTGTTCGGCGTCACTATTGGCTTGTTGTAAATGTTTGGTGAGTTTGTCCATTCTGTCCTCAAAGCGGCCAAAATCTTTGGCCAGGAACTTAAGATGTTTTTGAATAATATGAATCTGTTTGCGCGTGGCGTCATCTTTGAGCACAGATTGTGCCGTTGTTAATATGGCCATCAATGTGCTGGGAGAGGCCATCCATACTTTCTTCTGAAAGGATAACTCAACGAGTTCTGGATGGTGGGCGTGGATTTCAGCAAATATAGCTTCTGCGGGTATAAACATGAGGGCGCCATCGGCTGTTTCGGGAGGGCAGATATATTTTTCACTAATATCTTGTATATGTTTTTTAATATCTTGTTTGAATGCTCGTTGTACTGCAACTTTGTTGCAGACTTCTTGAGTGATGTCTGTTAGTTTTCTATAATTTTCTAGTGGAAATTTTGAGTCTATAATAATAGTACCGGTAGGGGCGGGCAAAAATAAAGCACAATCTGCTCTTAAGCCATTCGATAGGGTGTATTGTAATTTGTAGCAGTTTTCTGATAATACATTTTCAACTAAGGCTTTTAATTGTATCTCTCCAAACACACCCCGTGTGCGTTTATCATGTAAGATTTGTTGTAAACTGACAATGTTTTCTGAGAGATCGGTAATTTTTTTTTGTGCGTCATCAATAATGGCTAAGCGCTTTATAATATTGGTAAAAGTTTCGTTGGTTTTTTCAAAGCCTTGAGTTAAATGGCTTCCCATACTTTTATTAATATCGACCATATGTCTTTCTGTGGCTTGGGTTAGTGTTTGAAATTGTTCTTGTAGTTGCTTAGTCGAATGTGACAAAACGTCATGTAACTGTTTGTGCTGTTGAGCATGATTGTCGGTCATGACACGTTGTAAGGCATGGGTACTGGTTTCTTGTTGATTTTGCAGGCTTTGCATTAAATTTTGTATAGAGGCACTTTGCAAGTTTTGACTCTTGATATTCGCCTCAAATAATTGTTGGGTATGCTGGTTATGTTGATCTTTAGCCCCCATCATTTCTGCTTTGAGTGTTTTTTCGATTTTATTTTGTAGCGCATCTAATGTGGGCGCGATATTTTTGGGTAGGTGGGTTAATTTTAGCAATAACCATATCGTTAGGCATAGATTAATGCCTGCGCCGATGAAAATAAGATTGGTATCCATGTTCTATATTTTTCTTAAAACTCATAAATTTGAGAAATTTTACCACTTTCACGACTTCACATCAGCAAAAATGATTTTATAACCGCTAAGATAGTAGGTTAACTTTTCCCTCACCATCAGATTCAATGAGCTTTTTAAGTTGCTTGAGTGCCTCTGCTTGAATTTGGCGTACGCGCTCTCGGGTGACGCCAACTTCAAAACCGGTTTGATCTAGGGTTTTAGGTTCTGTGCCGAGCAAGCCAAAGCGACAGATTAAGACGTTTTTATGTTTGGGGGAAAGCTTCTCTAGCCATAAACTAATATGGTCTGAGACATTTAGCATAGAATAAATATAACTGGGATCATCGCTTCGCTTTGCTTGGACATTACTCAGTGTAGTATTTTCAGCGCCGTCTATTCCTGATGTATCTATTGATAATGTTTTTTCACTCAATGTCAGTATATGTTCTATGCTTTTTTGTGATTGGGAGGCAGCTTCTGCTAGTTCTTGAGTGGTGGGTTCATGATCTAGTGTTTTGCATAAATCGCGTCGGAGTCGGTAAAAGGCATTCATTTTTTTCACGACATGCACTGGTATTCTGACAGTTCTAGATTGATTCATAATGGCACGTTCTATATTTTGTTGTATCCACCATGCACTGTATGTGGTAAATCTAAAGCCTTTTTCTGGGTCGAATTTTTCTACGGCATGCATGAGTCCTAGATTGCCTTCTTCAATTAAATCTAATAGTTGCACATCACTTCTTAAATAGCGTCGGGCTATTTTGACCACTAATCTCAAATTAGATTCTATCATTTTCTTGCGAGCAAACTCATGGCCTAGTTTTGCTTGTCTGGAATAATATAATTCTTCTTCTTTGGTGAGTAGCGGGACTTTGCGGATATCTTTGAGATATTGATCCACTATATTAGTCGTTTTTAGATCTTCGTCATTGGCAGAATACCATGTCGCTGATTTTGTTTTATCTAAGGCTTTGTCTTCATGGCAAGCTGATGATTTTTTCTGTTCAGTGTAGTTGGCAGATTTAGTATAAGTATTCCACTTATTGTACATGTTCAGCACCTTAGATATAGCAATTAATCTTTAAAAAACCATAAAATTCTGACTATATAATCAGGAATTGTTATTTTGCTTACAAAGAATATATCGGTGCACCCGCAATAAAACTTTATGTAATTGTGCTATCTTATTTTTTAAATTTTTAAGAGGACATCCATCTTAAGGAATGGGCATGTAATAACTTACGGGTTTAGCGCTTAGTAAGCTGGCATATTTAGATGGAACGATTGAGGAAAAATTCGAGCATAGCAGGGCTATGTGAGTGTTTTTCCGATTGAGGTTCATTTAAAGATGGCTTGCTTAATGAGATGATAAAACAGTAAGTTATTACATGCCCATTCCTAAGTTTATCGACCAATTTTGAATGATTGGCTTGCTTCAAGCGACAAGGAATGTAAGTATATTATTTTGATCTTAAGTTAAAAGCAGGGAAGGCTCTTGAATAAAATAATATTAAAATTCAATGCGTTATTGTTTTGCATTCTATCCAGCGTATCCGCGGTGGCTAAAGAGTCAACCGGTGATACGCTTAAAGTTGTTCAAGATAGGGGGTATTTGATTTGTGGTGTGTCTCAAGGGTTGGCGGGATTCTCCAATACAAATGATCAGGGGCAATGGCAAGGGCTTGATGTAGATTTTTGTCGTGCAGTGGCCGCTGGTATTTTTTCAGATAAAAACAAAGTTAAATTTATACCATTATCAGCAAAGGAACGTTTTACCGCTCTGCAATCAGGTGAGATAGATATATTAGCTAGAAATACAACCTGGACATTCATACGTGATGCGACTTTGGGCTTGGATTTTATCGGGGCTATTTATTACGATGGTCAAGGTTTTATGGTTAAAAAAGAATTAGGTGTCCAACATGTGAATGAATTAGATGGCGCGATTATTTGCACCAATTCAGGCACAACAACCGAACTCAATATAGCTGATTATTTTCAAGCCAATGGGCTCAAATATCAAATCGTCACTTTCGAAAAAAGTGATGAAACCGTTGCAGCCTATGAAGCTGGGCGTTGTGATGTCTTTTCAACCGATAAATCTGGCTTGTATGCTTATGGCTTGCAACTGAAAAATAAAGATGACCATATGATTTTACCCGAAATCATTTCTAAAGAACCATTAGGTCCGGTTGTGCGACAAGGGGATGACCAATGGGCTAATATTGTCCGCTGGACTTTGTTTGCTCTGATTAATGCCGAAGAATTAAGATTAACTCAAACCAATATTAAAAATAATCAAAATAGCAAAAACCCCAACATTCAGCGTTTTGTGGGCGTGCAAGGGAACTTTGGTGAAAAAGTTGGGCTTAAAAATGATTGGGCTTATCAAATGATCTCGCAAGTGGGCAATTATAATGATATTTTTGAGCGCAACTTAGGCAAGCAAACACCGTTGAAGATTGAGCGCGGAATGAATGAATTATGGACAAAAGGTGGAATACTATACGCACCACCGCTGAGGTAATTAAATGATTATAATAAGCTTAAATAACCTCACCCGGCGTTTCACGCCACCCTCTCCTGACATCAGTAGAGGGGCAAGATTCGCTTTGCTCATCGAAGAAAGAAGTGGTATTGGTTTGGCTTGTGGGTTTTAAAGTTTGCGGCGCAAACATATCCCCTCTCCTGATGTCAGGAGAGGGTGGCGTGAAACGCCGGGTGAGGTTAAATAGGGGGTGTGAAAGGTGAAATTATGAAAAAGCAAACACATTTCTGGGATAATGAAAACTTCAGGTTGCAGCTTGCACAGAGCATTGTCTTCTTTTGTGTTGGCTATTTGTTTTATAGTTTATACAGCAATTTACAACATAATCTTACATCTCGCGGTATTACTTCAGGCTTTGATTTTTTAAGCAATACCGCAGGCTTTAATATTATTATGCATTTAATTGACTATAATGAGCAGTCTAGTTACTTGCGTGCTTTTTGGGTCGGGTTATTAAATACTTTGTTAGTGGCGAGTATTGGGATTGTGATAGCGACATTTTTGGGTATCATGATAGGTGTGGCTAGGGTTTCTCACAATTGGCTATGGGCAAAACTCGCGCAAGTCTATGTGGAGATTTTGAGGAATATCCCGTTGCTACTACAAATATTTTTTTGGTATTTTGTGGTGCTCAGAGCGGCCCCTCATCCTAGGCAGGCGGTGGATTTGGGAGACATCATATTTATTACGAATAGAGGGATTTATCTACCCCAACCCGAAGGTTTGATTTTTATTGTAATATTAGTTCTGGTTCTCATTGCTGTTTATAGTATTATAAAGTACGTTATAAAAAAACTAGAAAAAACACAAACAACCAATATATCTATGCTTCGTCTGATATCAGACTGCCGAAAATTTTTGTTGGGTTTTGGTGGTGTAATTTTTATTGGATATTTATGGCAAACAAATTGGAGTATTCCAGAATTAAAAGGCTTTAATTTTCAAGGTGGATTTGTGCTGATCCCCGAGCTCTTGGCATTACTATTTGCGTTGAGTTTGTATACCGCTGCGTTTATTGCAGAAATTGTCAGAGCCGGCATTTTAGCCATACCCAAGGGGCAGTGGGAAGCGGCCAAAGCTTTGGGGCTTAGCTCAGGCCAAGTGATGAAGTTGGTTATTTTGCCGCAAGCGACCAAGGTGATTTTACCCCCCTTAACCAATCAATATTTAAATTTGAGCAAAAATTCTTCTCTTGCCGCTGCTATTGCTTATCCTGATTTGGTCTCTGTATTTGCGGGGACTGTATTGAACCAAACAGGTCAAGCGATTGAGATTATTGGCATTACAATGGCTGTATATTTAACCATTAGTTTGAGCATCTCATTTTCCATGTTTCTGTACGAAAAGAAAAATAGCTGGGGATAGGGTATTACGTGATAGCAAAATATAGTAAACGAAATATTTATGGGTGGTGTCAAGAAAATTTATTTGCCTCTTGGCAACAGGCGATACTGTCTATTATTGCTGTTTATGCAACCTTGTGGGTGGGATGGCAGTTTTTCATGTGGGGATTTTGGCATGCCACTTTTTTTGGGCAGGATTTGTCTAGTTGTGAGCGCCCTGGCGCATGTTGGGCAATTGTCACCTCACGTTGGGAGCAGTTTGTATATGGTTTTTATCCTATTGAGCAGCGATGGCGTGTAAACGTTTCTTGTGGGTTGTTTTTTCTCAATTGTCTATTGATTGCACTATCTAAATTTCAATTCAAAATAAAAATTTTAGTTTTGCTCATCAGTTTATGGCTTATCTCTTTGTTGCTAATGGGGGGGCATTGGGGATTACCTATTGTTCAGACAGATGAGTGGGGTGGGTTATTTTTAACGCTCGTATTGGCATTTGGCGGTATCATGGCCGCTTTTCCCATTGCTTTATTATTAGCCTTAGGTCGACAATCGCGTCTGAAAATCATTAAAACACTTTGTGTGATCTTTATAGAAACCGTGCGTGGTGTGCCACTGATTTCTGTGTTGTTTATGGCATCATTTATGTTGCCATTATTTTTGCCGGAAGGGGTTAGTTTTGATAAATTACTGAGGGCGTTGGTTGGGATCACTTTATTTCAGGCGGCTTACTTGGCGGAGGTGATTCGAGGTGGTTTGAATGCTTTACCTAAAGGCCAATTTGAGGCCAGTGTTGCTATAGGACTTAATTATTGGCAGATGATGCGATTGATTATTTTGCCTCAGGCCTTAAGAATGATGATACCGGGTATTGTGAATACATTTATTGCTTTATTTAAAGACACAACGTTGGTTTTGATTATTGGTTTGTTTGACTTCTTGGGTATTGTTCAATCCTCTATTACAGATCCAAAATGGATTGGTAGTGCATTAGAGGCATATATATTTTGCGCTCTGGTTTATTGGGTGTTTTGCTACAGTATGTCGGCTTATAGTCAACATCTTGAGAAAAAATTAAAAGTGAGTAGATAATAGAAATGACGTCATATAATGATGAACAATGGGCAATTGAGATTAACGGCTTACACAAGTGGTATCAAGATTTTCATGTGCTAAAAAATATTAATCTGAAAGTAAAAAAGGGGGGCAAAATTGTCATTTGTGGCCCTTCTGGTTCTGGAAAATCCACTTTGATTCGTTGCATTAATCGGTTAGAAAAACATCAGAAAGGCAAAATCAATGTATTAGGCATAGAAGTGGCTGATAATGTTAAAGAGCTGGCACAGTTACATCAACGTGTCGGCATGGTGTTTCAGCAGTTTAATTTATTTCCCCATTTGACTATTTTAGAAAATATAATGCTTGCGCCTGTGCATGTGCAAAAAAAATCTCCATTAGAGGTGAGAAAGTTAGCAATGGAATATTTAGAGAGAGTCAAAATTCCAGAGCAAGCTGATAAATACCCTAGCGAACTATCGGGCGGGCAACAACAAAGAGTGGCGATTGCGCGCTCTTTATGTATGCAGCCTGAAATCATGCTATTTGATGAGCCTACTTCTGCGCTAGATCCAGAAATGATCAAAGAAGTTTTAGATGTGATGACGGATTTAGCCATTGGGGGCATGACTATGATTTGTGTCACTCATGAAATGGGATTTGCCAAAAGTGTCGCAGATGAGATATTGTTTATGGCGGATGGGGAAGTGGTGGAGCAAGCACCGCCAGGGGAGTTCTTTAATCGGCCAAAACATGAGCGTACTAAGCTATTTTTGAGCCAAATTATCGCGCATTAATCAATAAAACAAAGATCGCCAACAGAAATCTGTTGGTTCGATGACTTCTGTGGTAGCATGCTCGCCTCTTTCCTAAAATTAACCCCTAATTAGACTTAGTGAGTGAACAATGACATCTGTAGTAAAACCATTAAACTTATCGAAAACAGACATAGTTTCAAATCAAGAGCTAGCCATCGCATTAAAAGAAGCGCTAATGACGGATGGGGTTTATGCTTGGGGTGAGGAGATGACAGATGATATTTTTGTGGCACCAGTCACAGTGGATTTAGATGAAAATGAAAACAGTAGCATATCAGGATTAGGTGAAATAGCATCATCATCGGCAGCAGATAGTGGAAAATTGCAAGAATGGATTGAGTCTATAGAAAATTTATACGGTGATGCAAAGGCAGGAGAAATAGAAAATACTGGCTTGCAAATGGGCATGTATCTTAATCATAAATACCCATTACACTTTGCTGCTTCGGAAGGAAATATTGAAGCATTAGAATATCTGTTAACAGAGGCAGATATTAATGTAAGAGATAAATTAGATAGTACACCTTTGCATGTTGCTATTATCAGCAATCAACAAGTGGCAGTAGAATATTTAGTGGCACAAGGCGCTGATATCAATGCTCTGGCATATGAAGAGTATAGCCCCCTTGCATTGGCTATTCATAAACAAAATTTTGAAGCAATTGATTACTTAATGAATCAGAATACACTTGAAATTGATGATGCGGCTTTATGGTTTGCATTTGAGCTATTAATAACAACTGTTGATAGTGCTGATGAGCAAAGTGTGAGTGAATTACATCATATTTTAAATCTTGTTGAGGGATTGGCAGCCCGAATGGATGTGGCCATATTTGAAGAGGAAGATTATAATTTTTCGATGACTGAATTGCGCGTGGATTCTATACCTATTTCTCTTATTTTAGAATTACAGGCAGCAGAAACCAAAAATCCAATAATGAGTGATATGTTATTACAGTCTGCAAAAAACATCCAAATGTTTGATTCTAGTCACGAAATATTTATACAAACAAAATTATTGACCCATATATTTGCCTTGGATGGTGGGTTCGAAGTTTATTATCCTATACAGGGATCTGAAAATTATTATACATCAGGCATTGATGCAGAAGGTTTGTTTGGTATTTATACCGTGCAAGCTGCCAAGCAGTATATTGAATTGTATATGGAAAAAAATAACGAAGCATTGAGTCCTATACAATTGAGAAGCTTTGAACATCTTCAACAAACATTATCTCAGTCATTGAGCTTATCACAAGCTTCTAGAAATGATGAAGTATTGAATAATTTGTTTGAGCAGTTCCAACAAGGTGAAACTATTTTAATACCGACCGGTTGGGAAGGTCACTTTGTGGTGACTATTATTGATGGCAAAAATGGTTATTTTGTCACATCCAATACGGGGCAAGCTTATGAGAACTTAGATTCGGGTTCTATTGTATATAAAATGCATCATCCAGAAAGAATTACGCCTGAGTTATTAGAAAAAATTGCGAATAATGAAGCGCAGTTTGATTTAGAGTATGATTTATTCTATGAATTAGGCTTAGAGGAAGTTGCGGTATTGCCTGCCCCTCACCAGACGGTTGGGAACTGTGGGTGGCGTAGTATTGAAGTGGCTGTAGAAGCTTTTACTTACCTAGAATTATTAGACGAAGGCTATGCGTCTAATGAGGCAGCGGATTTGGCACATCAATGGTATCAAGATTGGTTTGATTTTACCCAAATAAGCTTTCTAACAGAATATCTCGAAAATAATCAGAATATCGATCCAAATCTTATTGATACATTAGCTCAAAAATATCCAGCGTTCTTTCCCGAAGTTGAACAAAATACAGATGCCAATATAGATAATATGGTTAATGATTTTGAATACCAGCTATTAATGAGTGATAACGAATTTATTGAGAACCGTGGTGATGATATTATTTTTGAGGATATTATCTTTTCTGAGACCTCTACTAATATACAGAGTGCTCCTGATTTATTTCCTATAATAGTACCCGAACCCATTATCGAACATAATTTAATTGAGCAGCCTGTATTGATTGAGGGAATGTGAAATTTTATAGATTTCACTTTTAGTTATGCTATATTACCGATATTCAATAATTATAATAAGTAAGAGAGCATACAAATGATGGATGGTACATATAAAAAGGAAAAAAAAGGGATATACCAGTATATAAAAGATGTTCCTAGTTGGTACAGTGCGGTTAAATGGTTGTTTCCGATTACCGTTGGTGTCATGGCCGCGTTGTTAATTGCGGGAATGACAACAGGTCTCATGGCTGTGCCTGCATTTTTGTCAGGGCTGGGCGCTTTGCCGGTTTTATATGCTAACCTTAGTGCATTTGGTTCTTTTTCTCTGCTCGCAATCTCTACAATGACTGTGGCAATGTTTACGGGTGGCGCAGCGGCTTTATTAACACGTGTAGGATTATTTCCTATGGTTGAAACCAGAGCGCGTGAGAATTATAAAGCAGTTGAAGTTTATTTAACCGAAACAGAAGGGTTCCGAGCAACTATAACAAAAGACTTAAATTTAGCACTGGCTGAGATTAGTCAGAGATGTGATGAGTTAACGAAAGAGAACGAGGTGTTAAAAGTGCAGCAAGGTTCTTCTTCTGTGTTGTTTAGCAATGAAGCAATGCAAGTAGATAGACAAGAGATGCCAAGTACTAACGCTTCAAATGATGCGCTTGTAGATTCTTCACCAGTTAGTTCTAAATCAAAACGCAAACATAAACATAAACACAAACATTAAATCTAAATATAAGAAATGCTTCTGCCTTGTATGTTTGTATTAAGCAATACTACAGAGCAGAGGTAAACTAATCTGTTTTTTCTGCACGTTGTTCTAATTTTTTCCGAAGTATTTTATTTTCTGTACGTAAAAATTCGTTAGATTTTAATAGTCTGTCGAATTGTTTGGCGTAGTGTAGGCTGATATCGAGCAGTTGCTGAGTCAATATTTCTTGAGATTGGCTTATGTTAGAAAATTCTACAGTTTGTTTTTGTAATGGTTCATGTTCTTGTATTGCCAGAGGTATGGACTGCGTTTGTTTGGTCAATGTTGGTGATGAAGGGGTAGGAGAATGATATTGTTTCCAGGTTGTGAGATAGCGTCTGATATCCGAATTGCTACCGCGTTTGTAGCCAGAATGAACCAATTGCTCACCAATGGCATAATAGGTCAAATTCTTCTTTTTGGATCTAAGATACTGACAGGCTTCCCAAACTTCTTTCTCTTTTCGGGTTCTTGCCTTCATTCGACTTGTTAGTTTGTTAGGTTTCAATTTAATTTCCTCCAAGCCAATGATTACTATGTTTATAGCATGTTCTAAAAATCAGGTCACACAACTTAACAAAATTTAATAAAAAATTTAACAAGACACCCATGACAATCTAATCAACTTAAAAATTTTTCTTAGTAAATTTAATACCAAATAAGTGGTAATATGGCAGCAATAGAATATAAACCGTTAATCAAATAACTAACTCGAGGGTTTGCAGTAATATGAATAGGGAAATTAAGCGCCATGCAACAATAGGCGTTGATGTTGGTGGTATACAAATAGGAGGTGGTGCACCTATCGTTGTACAATCCATGACGAATACAGATACCGCGGATGTTGCTGCGACAGCACAGCAATGTTTTGAGTTATGGCAAGCCGGTTCTGAGTTAGTGCGCATTACAGTCAATAATAAAGAAGCCGCTCAAGCGGTTCCACTTATTAAAGAAAAACTGATTACCATGGGCTGGGAGAATCCTATTTTAATTGGGGATTTTCATTATATTGGTCATACGTTACTCTCCGAATATCCCGAATGTGCTAAAGCGCTAGCAAAATATAGAATCAACCCAGGCAATGTTGGGTTTGGTAATAAGCACGATGTGAACTTTGCGACAATGATTGAAATCGCGATAAAATATGATAAGCCGGTTCGTATTGGCGTCAACTGGGGCAGTTTAGATCAATCTTTGGTGGTGGCTCTGATGGATCAAAATGCTAAATTAGCACAACCAAAATCCACAGAAGAAATTACCCGAGAAGCATTAATTATATCAGCGCTTACCAGTGCAGAAAAAGCGGTAGAATTAGGCATGAAGCCGAATAAAATTATTCTAGCTTGCAAGGTCAGTCGAGTGCAAGATCTCATTAAGCTTTATACTGAATTAGCACGGCGCTGTGATTATGCGTTACATTTAGGGCTGACAGAAGCCGGAATGGGCAGCAAGGGCATCGCCGCAACCTCTGCTGCATTTGCCATATTATTACAACAGGGCATAGGTGATACGATTCGCGCCTCTTTGACACCTGAGCCAGGTGGGGACAGGCGACTAGAAGTCCAGCTCTGCCAAGAGATATTGCAATCGCTTGATTTGCGAGCTTTTTCCCCAATGGTCACCGCGTGTCCTGGTTGTGGGCGAACGACTAGCGAGGTGTTTCAAAAATTAGCACAATCGATACAGCTATTTATTCGAGAACAAATGCCAGTTTGGAAAAAATCTTATCCTGGTGTCGAAAATCTACAGATCGCGGTAATGGGCTGCATTGTAAATGGCCCAGGTGAAAGCAAACACTCTGATATTGGTATTAGTTTACCAGGTACGGGTGAAGCGCCTGCTGCGCCTGTGTTTGTGGATGGCAAGAAGTTCAAAATCTTAAGAGGCAATAATATTGCAGTAGAATTTCAAGAAATTGTGGTTCATTATATTGAAAAGAAATTTGGCAAGAATTAAATTAAAGTACCAATATGAGCCAAGCAAATATTGGTTTGGCTCATCGGTAAGTTATTACATGCCCATTCCCTAATACCCAGGTTGTAGCGTGGGTGTGTAAAGGTAAGGCTGTGGCTTTGGTAGCTCAGCTTTTAATTCAAGCGTACTCGTTAATGCAGGTCCGGATACCATTTGTTTAAAAGTTGGTCTGTTTGCGTTTACCTGAGCTAAAAACAAAGCGTAGCAGCAAAAACCTAATGCGATTGTATTAGGGGTTAAGCCTAACCTGGCACTAGCTGCCATAGAAGGTAGCATTTTAGCAAGCGCTGATAAATCAGATAACTCATATTTCCATTCTAAGGCAATTTTTTGCTCTTTTGTTAACAAAGAGATTACATTTGATAGTGTTAAGTTTAAATCCGTGTGTTTTTGATTATATTTCATAATTAGCCTCCAATTTATTCTTTAATAACAGTATGTTATATAATTATTAGTATGAGGTTATTGTAGCAAAATAACACCTAAACGTCTATGTTAGTTAGATGTTATGACGTTTTTGTCGGACAGAAGGGGTATATACCCATAAAAACATAAAAACAAATATTTAGGTGGTGGCAAATTATACGCCTGATGGTTTAAACCATTTGTGCGTTTCAGTGCGTGGTAATGCTTCAACACTGTGGCCTTCTATAAAAGCCACCAGCGCCCATCTTGCAAAGGGCTTACCGATAGCCGTTTCATCTAATTGAATCACGTCATGCCAAGCGGGCTTGAGTTCATCGGTTTGCATAATCTTATTAAAATTACTAGATAGAAAAAACAAAGCGGTTTCATCTTTGTGTTGAACAGGGGCTAAATTTTCTGGCTTTGTTCCAATTCTAAGGCCGGGGCAACTTTCAGCAATGGCTAGCGTAAACGAGCCGGCATCATAATGCGGCTTGGCCAGATATTTTCCAGATTGTGACCATTCATATTTCAAAAATCTAAGTACAACGTGCACCTCTTTTGCATCAAAAACATGACTGACAATCCCTGGAAATTGTGCCTCAAGGTTTAATAAGATTTTCTGAACGGTTTGATAAGCCAGTTGCCAGATAGGATAAGCTTTTTGAATGAAATCTTTGACTACAGGATGGCTGTCGATATAGTCTAAATAGCGAGGCATGAGAGCTGGGTGAAAGTGGAAGAACTCTTTGCTATCGTTATAAATATGATCGTTTGCCTTGCGCTGTTTGTAGCCGACATCGCCTCTACGATGCAACGGGGCGATAGAGAAATCTATAGTTGTTTTGATGTTCTCAGGTTCTGCTAAAAACCGCATGAAGGACTGCATGGCTTCTTGTATCATTGTACTGGATATATCAAAAGGCACGCTGGCAAAGCCTTGGTTTAGTATAGCGTGGTATAGATTCTGAGGATCAAAAAAGTCCGTTGACTTGCTGTTGAGCATTTATGAATTCCAGGTCGATATTTAAGATTTGGTTAGATACTAATAAAATGTGATTATAGATGCAAGTGGTGAGTATTCTAGTTCATGAGCCTAGCTGATGGAGCACCAACCAGAAGCTTTATTTTTCGGAATGGATTCTGCTTGCTCTTCTGTTGGCACATGTGCGGTTTGTGTTTGTTGTGTATCATAAGCTGTTGTAATGGGGGAGGAGGGGACATTGAAAATGACCCAATCTTCATGCTCTCTTTGTTCTTCTTCTTCTTGGATATCAAATACCCCATTGTGATTAAGACAGGCACTCTGAAAAGCCTCCCAGTTAGACGAGTAATTTTTTTGAACATGTTGGTATGTTGTTTCAAGATCTTTTACAGCATCAATCCCCATTAGCAAATATGCGGTGTTATATTGCTTATTTTTAATCGCTAAACTTAGAGCTTCATTATTGTGAGAACTAGCATATGTTTTAATAAAATTATGTGCTAATAAATATTCTAAAATTTTCATATGACCCAAAGCGGCAGATTGTAATATAGCTTGGTAACACCAATGCTCATGATTATCTGAATAAAATCCATGATGAATCGCGGCGTAAACACCTCGAAAATTATTCGAGGATACAGAAATAATAATCGCCTGATCTAAAATATTATATTTGACTTGGGTCGGCATTAATTCAGACATTATCATCTTTTAACTGCTCCAATCTGGCTCTTACTTTAATTCATTACGTGTATTGTCACATATTAGATGAAACTTTTTCCAGTGTATACAGTCTAACCTTTATCGCTAACTGTTTTATACAGTAATTTTATTGACTTAGAGGTTTATAATGCCATCCATTTCATCACCAGATATTTTTTTAGCATTAAAGCAAAAACAAAAAGAGCTTCAAAAACTAGACAAACTCATTGGGAAGGCAAATTTAATTGCAAAATTAGATGCTCAGGCCGCACCGAGTCCAGGCTTGGAGGTAGAAGGCGCAAGTTACTTAGGGGAGGTCTCTGAGTTATGTGAATTGGCAAATGAATTAAAATTAAAATTAGATGCGATTGTAAATATGGCAAAAGCAAATGGTGTGATTAAGTCAGAACAACTGACCGAAATCATAAGATTGTCAGCAGAATTTAAAGACAAAAAGCGTAGTTCTTTTGGCAAAATGACAGCCTTAAAAACAAACCCTGCGTACGAAAAAATGAGAAGAAAAAGTGGTGGCAAAATAGCGGAAATATCAGGTTTAATCGACAATACCGATAGTTTGCTAGTGGGCTTGGGAAATGAGCTGGAAGTTCAACCTATTATAGAGCGCGAAATGGAAGTGGTCAACAAAGAAAGAGTGATGCGAAATTATGTTAAGACCAAACAAGAGCTTGCAGATTCAGAGGAAACGTTTAAACAAGATATGACAAAATTGACTGTTATGTCTGCCCAGCATAGTTTTGTGAGGACGTTGAAAGAGAATGAGTATCCAAAAATGGCTGAGTTCATTGGAATCAGTGGTAATCTTCTTGACCAGTCTAAAATTGTATCGCCATTATTTAAACAAGCAATGGATGATCCCAGCGTATTGATGACGCCGCAAGCTAAGCGCGCGGTTCAAAAATACTATGCCTTATTGACAGACGCCTCTATTTTGAAAACACAAATTGACCAAGAAGAAATCCAAAGGTTTTCTCAAGATCAATCGCCTGCCATTGCCAAATTAAACAGTACATTTGAAAGTATGGATCAAAGAGGTTTGTATGCCTATATGGGAATGCCGTTTCAACGAGTCGGGCGACATCCGATATTGATGAAAGCGGTATTTGAATCTATTTCGAATAAAGATAATTCAGCCCCTATTTTTCCTGAGCATCAAGCGGCTTGGGATGTTTTTCAAGATCAGACGGAAATGATGAAACGACATACCGTTCAGAGTAATCAGGCATTGAGAAATTTTCTGGAAGGAGAGCAAGCCCCCGCTAAAGGTGAAGGTGCAGAGATGCTACCAGGGTTACCACCACTAGCACCACTACCACCACTACCACCAAGGGACAATGGTGCAGATTTACCGCCACTACCTCCAAGGGACAATCGTGCAGATTTACCGCCACTACCTGCAAGGGATCATGGTTGGAGTCGAGTTGCCCCATCAAGTGCGGCTAAAGAGCAAAAGCAAAATAGAGAGGTTCAAAGTGCAGCGCAAGCAGGCCACTCCGTTGAGGGAAAAATTGAGCGAGTGCCTTGGAAAAGAAGGGAACCAAATAAAGAAAATGTTAAGCCAAGAGATTTTAACCAGACGCAAGAAGCCTCAAGTTCAAGAACAATCCCTCCTGTTCCATTAAAAGCGCCCCCTCCTGTTCCAAGAGTACCGGCAATAGCGCCTCGTAGAGCTCTATTAAAAAGAACAGAAGCAACACGGAATTTAGTGCAAAAAAATCGTGGGGAATTGCTTGGTCAGCCTAAGACTAAAGTGACAACCAAAAGACCTAAAAGAAAAGATTAAGAATAATGCTAATACTACTGAGATGTTCTACCGTGGTTTGGCTAAAATTATATAAACAGAAGAAAAGTTGAAAATCCACACATAAGTTAGTACACTACCAATATGAAGGTTTAATTTTAGGTGTATGCTCGTATGTCAAGTTCAGATGTTGATCTCGAAGTAGGACAAAAACAAGAAGCCTTAGAAGGTTTTAATAAAATATTAGCAAGAGTAATTAATACAGATGATAATGAGCCAATCTCTCCAGAGGATTATCAGATTTTTTTAGAGGGTATGAAATTACTAACTAGTGATGATAAACAAGTATTACTGAGAGAATACTTTGAGAGTGGTGAGGAACATCAGCTTGAGCTTTATGATGCTAGAGCTTTATTAATGGCATACCTAGCAAAATTAACGCATGAAGATATACCTGTTCTGGAGCAAAGCCTATACTTGATGGAAGATAATAAAATAAAAAAAGGCAGAGTAAGAGGAAAAAATGGGAAATCTTGCTTGAATTTTTACGAACAAGTTGGTGGAATGGCGCATACTTTAGTTGAACAGATAAATAGTAAAACTTTAGACATATCAGATAATGGTAGACCTTTGGTGATAAATGAAAATTTTGTAAATCATGCAAAAATATTAGATAAAGTTACTGTAGTCCAAAATAAATATATGGGGGATGCTACTACTGACAGCGCATATTCAAACGCAATTGATAATAGGGAAGATGCCATTAAACTAGCATCTAACGCTTTCATTGCAAAAGAAATTATATACAAAAATCTAGCTAATGGAAGCTTAATTCCCCTATTTGACGATGAAGGCAAAAAAAGGTTATATCAAGTACATGAACTTGCAAATGATATGGGACTTGTTTGTTACGCATTCACGCCGTGGGAAGCACCGAAGAATAAAATGATAGATATTAAAATTGCATTCAGAGGTTCACAATGTCCTGACTCATTCATTATGGATCTTGAGGCAGGAGGCGCAGGTAAACGTGTCATGGATTCAAATTGCCTCCAGCTTTTAGAAAGTGTTAATAATCTTATTGTTGGATTAAAACAACAAGAAAAATACAAAGATGCGGAAATAAGCATGACAACAGTAGGTCATAGCTTAGGTGGTTCTTTGGCTAATCGTTTTTTTAGTGAATTCTTGCAAGCATATTATGATTATAATCACAACGATAATATATCTGAAGAAGAGATAGAAAATTTATTAAAACAAGCTAATATGTTTTCTGATAGTAATGTTTCTGATGATGACTATAGACGTGCAGCTGTGGCCACAAATGAAAATTTCCTAATGAACCGTGAAAAAATGGGACAAAAGTTTTCTGGGATTGGGTCTGTCAGCAAAGTATCCGTAGTGGGTTTGAATGTTAGCATGTTAGATGAATCGCTCGCGGAAATAGGAGATTGTTTTGCCATACTAACGACCCATGAGCAAGATAATTTTGACCATGATAAACTTTTATCAGTTAATATTTCCGAAGTAAAGGTTGAGGGCGATGTTGTATCACTTACTGGTGACCATTTGATTGGTCGCCACCTGTTAACAAATACAAATGAAAGAATATCCGTGGAAGTATTAAAAAAGACTTCTTTAGAGTATAGACAGTCAATCCCCGATAGGGTGGTGCAAGAGTACAATAAAAGAAAGTCTGAGGAACACGGCGGTTCATCATCAAGTGAATCTCCACAAAATTTACAGCGTGATCAGATAATAGCTGACTGTATAGAGGCTTTACTAGCAATAGAAACGCAAAAAGCCGAAAACCAAGGTCGCTTCCAAGCCACTATAAAAATAAAAGCAACCAATGAGATGGGAGATGAAATACTCGATAAGCAGAATGTCTTTGATGATATCTTGCTAGCCCTTAAATCACTCAAACCAGCTGCAAGTTCACTTTTTAATCCACACACAGATCCCACGCTTGGCCATGATCCTGCCGCAAATTTTTTGCACTTTAAAAAAGGAAGAGATATCCAGCCTGAGGAAATTGCAAGTGCTAGCAAAAAACTAAGTTCCAAGGAAAAATACTTAGACATTATCAGTAGGGGGCAAGGTGCCACTAACCCAATTGCCACCGTTGTATCGCGTGGAAGACGTGGAAGCATGCAGGGATATCAGCGTGATATTCGAATAATTTCTCCCGAGAAAGTTTGCACTAGAGGCATGCCATGGACTCTTAAAAAAGGCGATAGACTAAGTGATTTATCACCTTTTATTGTACCCCCCATAAATAGGGACAAAGGTAAAGCCGGACTTGATCATGATGCAGTATCTGAGTTGAAACAGGAACCAATGAGCGCGCAAGAACTTGAATTTAAAGCTGAACAAATTAAAGATATAATGCTAAAAACCATGTCCAGACAAGATTTACATAGACTCTTGGACTCTGCTACTAGTATTAGAGATAGCTCTTTTGGTGCAGAATATGGAGCAGGCAGTTCATCAAGAATCTCAGATGGAGAGAGCTCAAGAAGTGATGCAAATGTGGAAAGCGCATTAGGCTCACAGAGTGAAGAAGAGGATGATGATGCTTTGAATCAGACGCCGCCAAAGTTACAAGAAAGCGCAGAAAGAGAGCAAGAACATTCTAATCCTCACGGTCCTTTAAAAAGACAAGCGGGCATGGGACAATTGCCGAAGAACCCACTTACGCCGCAGAGAGGATTATTAAAAAGAGAAAAAGGTAATCGTAATTTGCTTAATCAGACTAAGACGATAGAGCCCCCCTCTGTCAAGACAACAAAAAAACCTACAGGGATAGGTTAAGAATAATGCGAATACTATAGGTATTATAGTAGGCTGAGCTGTTCAAAGTCGTTCTCTTTTTTTTCTTTGAAGCGAACGCCTAACCCTAATAACCTAACGGCTTTGTTCCCTCTGGCAAAGCCTTCTTTGAGTAGGGACTCATAGGCGCTTTGGTTAATAATACTATTGATATGTTCTACCGTGGTTTGGCTAAAATCAAAAAATTTAATTTTCACAAATAATTTATAAATTTTATTTTGGTTGTTTGCTTTGGTTAGGCGTTGTGTTAATTTTCGTATCAAATCAGGTATGTGTTGTAAGCATGCGTCTAAATTGGCTAAATCATGTTCATAGGTTTCTTCAACGCTTAAAGACTTGCGCTCGCGATGACTAATCACTTCTCGGGTGTCTATGCCACGTGATCTCTCGTATAGCATAGCGCCCATTTTGCCGAATTTTTGAATGCATTGTGTTAAGCTAAAATCTTGTAAATCAGAGCATTGGTAGATACTCATATCATTTAGTTTTTTGGCCATAACAGGTCCCACACCAAAAATTTTCTTGATATCTAAGCTTAAAACAAACTGACTAATATCTTCTGGTGGAATCGTAAACTGTCCATTGGGTTTTTTCCAATCACTTGCGATTTTGGCTAAAAATTTATTAGAGGAAATGCCGGCAGAAGCGGTAAGATTTTCTTCTTGCCAAATTTTTTGCCTAATGTCACGAGCCAGCAATGTGGCGGAGTTATGACAGTTTTGATTATGTGTGACATCTAAGTAGGCTTCGTCTAAAGAGAGTGGCTCAATTAAATCGGTATATTCTGAAAATATGATTTTAATTTTTTGAGATATTTCTTTATATAGCTCAAAGTTAGGAGGCACAACGATTAAGTCAGGACATTTCTGTAAAGCCATTTGAGTGGGGAGGGCGGCTCGTACGCCGTATTGGCGAGCGATATAGTTACTAGTGCAAAGTACGCCTCTTCGATTAGAATATCCGCCCACCGCAATAGGCTTGCCTTTTAGCTTGGGGTTCTCTCGTTCTTCGACCTGGGCATAAAAACAATCCATATCAATATGAATGATTTTTCGGATGTTAAGGCTCAATGCTTGCTCTAAATATTCACACAAATAATAACTTTATTTTATCATAAAAATGCTTATTATCTGATTCGCTCCGCTCTTTCGGGATTAGAAATTACGATGCATTATCAGAAACACATGTATTTGCAATAATTTTCTGTTGTGGTTAGTTGGTCCCTGGTGCGAAATTTAAAATCTAGTGTTTTTCCGTATATTTCCTACATTGACCTTGAAAAGTGCGTTTATGTACACTCAATATATCAGCAGATCTTCAACTGTTAACGTTTTGGTCTCCCATCTACTGTAAATTTCTTTAAATCGCATGACACGTACCTCCTGCATAACTTTTGCTGGTTTCATAACCATCTCCATATTTATCAGCAACATAGAGTAAGTTTAGGGGGGACAATTAGCGTGTCGCCAACAGTCGCTAACATGTTAGTTGCTAAATTGCCCAAAATGAGTATAATGATCAAAGTTATGTTGATGACAAAGTTGCATGTACACGAACAAGTTATTATAGAAAATATTTAGGTTATTGATTTATGAAAGATGATTATTCACCCTCTGCCCCATTTCTTGAAGATGCAATATCACCCTCTGCCCCATTTCTTGAAGATATAGTCGAGAAAGAAAACTCTAGGCTTTTATTACATGAGCTAGAGCAAGCTTTGAGTGGGGATAGACAACGTAGAAAAGAATTCTTTTTAAGCGTCGACAGCAATCTCACTGTGGTTCAAAATAAAATAGAAAAAGCATGTTACTACAATAATCGCATTGAACTTTTAAAAAATTTAATTACCAGAAAAATAACCAATGGTAGTTATGCCTTATTTTATGCCGCTGTGACGGGGGATGATCGGTTAATACACGAATTAATATCCTTAGGGGCTAGTTTACCCAGAGCGCTTATGGTTGCTTTTGCTGATTGGAACCAATCTAACTTTAATTGTGGCCTCGCTCCAGCAAGAAGGTTATTAGAGATTGGAAAAGAAAAAAATATAGGTTTTGCTTTTATGGAAGCATCACTTATGCAAGGTAATAGGGCGTCTGCAGAATTTTTAATGCAAGCCGGCATAGACATGAAAGCTTTTGAAGATGAAAGCTGTATTAATAGTCTTACAGCATTTGCCAGGTTAGGATTAGGCAATGCCTTTCGTGTTTATCTGTACGAGCAATATTTGCGTGATGATGACAGAAAGGTTTATCGTTTGCGATGTAATGACACTTTCCTTTGGAATCTTCGAGCCATTTCGGCATATCATGGGCATACTGTAATTGTAAGTATGCTTGATGATGTGCTGCCAAAAAAGACATACACACAACTATTTTATAACGCCTATGCATACAGTGCTTATTGTTTCAGTTCAAAATCTAATGCGAACTTGACCAATCGTGCTTTAGATTACCCTAAATATCAACAACTAAGAGCATTTAAGGCATATCAAACAGAAGGTTTTCAAGAGCATTTGAAAAGACTTAGTGAAGTTCGAATAAATGTATCAACCGAAGATCCAGAACATGTATTTAACGACGAACCAAAACATGTATTTAACGACGAACCAAAACATGTATTTAACGACAAACCAACAACGATAAAAAATCGGAGAGCGTTTAAATAAGTGTGTCAGCTCTGATATTTCATTGCCGTCATTATAACAGCGAAAATTATAATATACGATTTTGAGTCTAAAAGCTAACGAGCTATGAGGCCTGTGGCATTGAGTCGTAAAAACTGGCTCTTTGCAGACTCAAATCGTGGCGGTAAAACTGCAGCCGTTATGTTAATCCTTAGGAATGGGCATGTAATAACTTACCGTTTTATCATCTCATTAAGCAAGCCATCTTTAAATGAACCTCAATTGGAAAAACACTCACATATTCTGTAACGCTCATAAGTTATTACGTGCCCGTTCCATATCATTTCCCACTAGGAAAATATGTTTTACCATATAATTTTGAGTCAGAGCCCCCAAAACCTACTAAATTATGCTCTCTAATCAATAAATCAGTGAGCTGTTGGGCACTTTCCACTTGTCTTTGTGTTAGTAAATGACTAATTTGTTTACGTTGTCTGTTGGCATCACGTTGGCCATTCTGAGCCGCGAGATCAGACCAGCTATAAGCGCGAATTAAATTTTTTCTGAGACCTTGGCCTTTGAAGTACAAGCTAGACAAGTTATATTGTGCTTGAGCATTATTTTGATAAGCGGATTTTCTGTACCATTTGGCTGCGCGTTTATAGTTTTTGGCAACACCGAAACCTTGTTGGTAAGCAAGACCCAGTTGTGCTTGTGCGATAGCATAGCCTTTGTCGGCGGCCATGGCAATGTAGCGGGTGGCTTGTTGGAAATTTTGTTCTGTTCCATTGGCATTCCAATATATCATACCCAATTTCCATTGACTCATGCCGTGATGATTATTGGCAGCTTTTGTCAGCCAATATTTTGCTTTTTCAAAATTCTGCCCCTCACCTGGATCAAGCAGTGTAGAAGCCTCCCAAGGTTCATAATACAATGTACCCAGCATGGCTTGCGCTTCTATATGATTTTGGTATCCGGCTGATTCTAACCATTTTAAGCCTTCAGTCATATCGATTTTGTCAACGCCTTGCCCTAAGATATAATCATGACCACATTGAAATTGCGCTTCTGCCATTTGATTTTTTGCGGCAAGGCAAAACCAATAGTGTGCAATAGTTTGATCAATATGAGTGAAGATACCCAGTCTGAAGCTTTCGCCCAATCTGAACTGTGCATCCGCATTATGATTGTTGCTAGATTTCAAATACCATTCATAGGCTTTTTCTGGATTGGGGGTTGTGGCGGTGCCATATTCATACATTTTGGCTAATTCGAATTGAGCGGTATTAATATTTTGTTTCGCTGATTGCTCAAACCAATAAAAGGCTTGATATGAGTCAGAGATAATACCGTTTCCTTCTAGAAAGCGTTTGCCTGCATGATATTGGGCAAGAGGGTGCTCTGTTTTGGCAGATTTTAGATACCATTGAAATGCTTTGGCTTGATTTTGAGGCAGCCCTTCGCCTAAAGCATATGCTTGGGCTAACAGGTACATCGCATGATAGTAATTTTGATTGGCGGATTCTGTTAACCAGTATATGGCCATTTCTTGATTAGCGGGTTGTATGGGTTGTAGTGCTTGGTAATTTACCCAGGGTGAGATGCACTGATTTGATATTGTTGTGTTGTGTGTATCCAAACAGCTAGAGTCTAAAACAATTGTCTGCTCGGCATAGGCTGTTGACATACTGCCAATCATCCACGTCAATATACTAAATGCTTTTATGTTTTTTGTAAAATTTGCAAAATAAGTCACTATCCGTCTGCCTTAAATCCATTTAATGAACAAAACCGTATCAAAATAATTTACACTTTAATTATATATTATATTAATAGTTAAGCGCTGGGTTTTTAGCAAATCGCTAAATATAGAGGTTAGGTTCATGTTGTTTAAATTAAAAAATATGCTTTTTATTGTACTTACAAGTTTGGCTCTAGTCACCCTGAGTATCAATGTACAAGCACAGCGGCTGGATGAACGTCTAGTACAGAAAACCGCTATGCGTTTAGCGTATCTTAGTGAATTTGTTACACCAAGAGAATATGACAATATTGAAAAAGCCGCCAGACGTGGTAATGCGGAAGCACAATATAGTTTAGGTGTACTATATCTGACAGGAAACTATGTTGAAAAAAATCCAAGCATGGCATTAAAGTGGTTCAAGAGAGCGGCTGAGCAAGGTAATTTTAATGCGATTTATAATATAGGTCAGATATATTTTCAAGGCATAGGGGCGCCTAAAAGTTATAGACAAGCAATTGAGTGGTTTACCAAAGGGGCACAAAAAGGCCATGGACCTTCCGCTTATCATTTAGGGGTTATGTACAACCAGGGATATGGGGTTGATATTAATTTTAAAATGGCGAATATGTGGTTTGTTCGGTCGGCTGAGCAGCGTTATGCACCAGCTGAATATGCAATGGGCTTGTCTTATAGTCAAGGTTTGGGATTTGGCCAAAATAATCGAGTGGCAATGAAATGGTTTCAAAAAGCTAGTAAACAAGATTATGCGCCAGCATTTTATGCGATTGGTCAAGCATATGAAAAAGGGCTCGGTGTAGACAAAGACAATAAAATTGCATTTGAAAACTATTTGCGTGCAGCTGAACTAGGCGACATGGATGGACAAAGTGTTATCGCTAAAATGTATTTGCTTGGGATCGGCACCGAAAAATCCAAGAAAAAGTATGTGAAATGGATTAGAAAAGCCTCACAAAATGGATCTTTATCTGCAAAAGTTGAGCTGGCAATGATTTATCGTGAAGGGAAAGGAACAAAGAAAAACTATAGCCGTTCATTAGAACTGTATCAACAAGCGGCTAGAGAGGGGTTTGCACACGCAATGTATGAGGTCGGGATTGCTTTTGAGCAAGGATTGGGTATTGAGCCTAACAAATTAGAGGCACTAGAGTGGTTTAAGAGATCTGCCGCAAAATCATATCCAGCTGCTGAGTTTAAGTTATTCAGATATTTTTCTGATGGATATGGCTCTCTAGATGAACAAAATGAAGCGGGGACGTGGTTGGAAGCCTCCATCAAGCATCGTTATCCAGATGCCATTGTGTATGTGGGGTTGGCGCATTCTAAAGGCTTATATGGATATGAACTTAACCCAAAATTAGCCTGCCATTGGTTTGAAAGATCTGCCAGGCAAAAATTTGTTATAGGATATTATCATTTAGGAGAGTGCTATAGAAATGGCTTTATGGCTGGTGGACAGAGCTATGTGAAAGCATTTGAATGGTTTCTCAAAGCCGCTGAAGAAGATTATGGACCCGCACAAAATAAAATTGCAGAGTTTTATAGTGAAGGCTTGGGCACAGATTTTAATGATAATGAAGCGATTAAGTGGTTAACACGAGCCGCTAAGAAAGGCTTCGCAGAATCACAATATTTATTAGGATTAAGATATAGAAATGGTACAGGGATCGCTAAGGATGAAAATCAAGCATTAAAATATTTTAAACAAGCTGCAAAGCAAGCGCATGTTGGTTCACGCTATGAACTAGGGCTGAGCTATCTAAAAGGATTGGGGATAGAAGAAAATCCTCAAGAAGCCTTTAAATTATTTGAAGAGGCCGCTTATCAAGGAGACAGTGGGGCACAGTATCAGTTGGGGCTATGTTATGAAAAAGGAATAGGGACTGAGGCGGATCCGGTTAAATCTTATGCATGGTTTAAGCTTGCTTCAGTCGGTGGTGGGCCCAAGATACATAAAGCAAGAGATGTTATGCTAGAAAAGCTAACGTCGGAGCAAGCCTCAAAAGGTAGAGAACTTGCTGATAAGATTGGCCAAGAGCTGTTATCAGACGAATTTGGCGTTGAATTTTAGTAAATTTTGAGTGGTGCAGAATATATACTTAGGATATATGGTATCCTGTCGGAAAGTTAAGGGGCGGGCATGGAATAACTTAATTAATGCCCCCTTGAATTTAAGCTAAACAAATACAAGGCTGCACGCTAGGATACTGATGCCACCAATACTAATTATTATAAATTTTCTTGCGATAGCTTATGCGATATTTTTATTATTGCTTATCAGTCATAAATATCGCTATTACTTTTTGCTGGGCTGCAGTTTGCCTCTTATAATATTTATTCTGGTAGCTTACATTGTAAATGGTGATTCAATCTTTACGATGACCAATGTCGGCTTATTTTTACTAAGAGGCGGACTAGTGGCCTCTGTATTAGCAGGTTCGTTGCTAAATTATTTGATTTCTAAATTTCGTTCTTAAATATTAATACAATCCGATAGTGGAGGTTAATTTAATGGCTTCAAATGTAGATGAAATCAGCATAACCTATGTTGAAGATGATATTGAAACCGTCAAAGAAGTGGACAAAGTTATTTTGACAAAAGGTGCTTGGGCGACAATTATTTTTAAATGTCAGGATTGGAATAAAAAAGAAGAAGTGTACGGTCCTGTAAAATTCACTATAAGACGCTACCAAAAACGTAATGGCGAGTACCAACAAAAATCTAAATTTAATATTTCAAGTGTAGATCAAGCGAAGAAGATTATCGCAGCTTTAGAAGGTTGGGTTGCAGAATAGTAATAATTAGGTGGTCTTTGCCTCTGTGCCAACCCAAGACTAGGGGTTGACACAGAGGTCAGCCCCTACAAACTTGAATCTCCAGCCTAGAGCGCCGTAGGACTAGAAGAACTCTTATAAACTTGCAAGATTTCTTCAATTAGCTCGTCAATAACACTGGCACCTGCATCTTCCTCTAACTCATCTTGATGTTCTTTGAGCTTGCTGAGGCGTTGCTCAACAATATTAGCCGCAGAACCTGCTGGATAGAGCATCGCTAGCAGTTTGCGTGTTTCACCTGCCCCAATTTTCGTATACAACGAATTACGAATACGGGCATCTTCTGCCGTGGTATTAAAAGCCCATAATTCAATGGGGCCTAACGTACTGGTACAAAGCTGCGTATTTGTGCCTAATTTTGTTGCAAACTGAGCTAAAAATGTTGCACCTTCTGCTCTTGGACCATGAACGCGATTGGCCAATGCGTATTTTGCCGTTTCACTTAAACCAAATGTTTTGACTGATTTATCGATAGCTTGCTGGGGCCCCGCATCCATGATAAACACAGCTGTCGCAAACTCAACCATAACGGGATCAAAGTCATCCAGAGATTGAGATAATAGAGCGACTTGTACTTTCCATTTACGACCTTCTCGCATATCCACCAGAACCTGATCGCGCACCGCTTGCGCTTTAGAGGTACGGTGGAACTCATCAAGGACGAGACGTTTCGGATCTTCTCTAATCTGTAAAATCCGTTCTCTATGGTACTCTGTAAATAGCTGTGGAAAATCTTCTAAGTTTTCTTCTGTGAGGTAGTAATGTCTTGCCATAATGTAGCGTGCAAGCATATACATAACCGCTGTTTGTCTCTCTGCTGCTTCACCACCTGATTTGGCGACTTCATCCAAATCTAACGAGACAACACGGGCATCCCCTAAGTCAAACTGTGTAATACGGGATAAAATAGGATATTCACGAATGGCGGCAGAAATCATACGGCCAAAAGCCGTAATTAAAGGCTCGCCTGTAGGGGCGATAATTTTGCCATACAAATCTTCCACAACTTGTGTTCTACAAATTGCAACAGCATCTGCAAGCATGGGGGAGCAATACCGCTGTGCTTTGGTGGCCAAGTGAATTTCATCTGCTTTGAAAAGCGCGTCTACGATTTCCCACCAAGACGTATGCGCATCCCCTATAAACTCAAAGGCATCTAGGGCTTTATCCAATTCAAGATCTAAATCTCGTGTATATTTATTGGGATTACCACTGTCATTTAGGCTTTTGAACATCTCATCAACAATCATACCCGCCATATCAGAAATACCGTCATAGGACTTAGATTCACCAATGGGGGTTGCCAGCAAAGTAATAAAGTTGACCAAGAAACTTCTTTCTTGCGGTGTTGGGGCACGGCAACCTAATTGGCAGTCGAATGGGTTAATAGAATATTCTGGCGTCATCCTTAAGCGATGGTATGCCACTAAGTGTCTTTTCTTTTCAGGCAAAGATTCTTTAATCAAAGATATCAACCCAGCGCTAGAAGGACCAATATCAATGATGGCAATACGAGGCAGGCGAACAATACCACCTTGCAAGCATAAGGCTAAGTTAATAGAGTTAGATAGCACGGATTTACCAGAACCAGGTCTTGCATAGACCAAGTCAATCCAGGTTGTTTGCTGTGTAGAGCCTGGTTGGTACGGCCAAGGTTTTCCGTCAGGGGAGCGAAATAATATTGCGCCAGTGACCCAAGGAGAGGCAGGTCTGGCAAAAGGCAACATATAGCAAACATCATTTAGTGGTGCGACAGATGGGGTTGCGACACTGTTTGTTGATAGTGCCAAACAGGTTGAAAGAGCGGCTTCATAGCTATCACCTGATACTTCACCTACTTCGCAGCTACCCCAGCCTTGTAATGATTTACCTAACTCGGCAGAACGAGCTCGAAGCAATCTTTCTTCGCCTATAGGCGCCCAAGTAGAGGCCGAAACACGGAATTTGACGATAGCATAATCTGTTCTGTTTTCAATTTCTTTGAGCAGCTCTGCCGCATCGGTAATAAGAGGATTTTGTGCCGAGGCAAAACTCAAAAATGAAGCCAATATAGGTTTAATGCCTAATGTTCTAATGCCATCACTTTCGATTAAAAATGAAATTCGCCAAGGAAATTTAGATTGAAGTGTTTTTTTCAACAGGTCATAAAATGGCTTAATATCTTGTGGAAACAAATCAATAAAGTGTGTTGAATACAGCTTATCACCAATTCTGGCTGTCCTTAGGTTTATAACTTCACCATCTCGGGGAATTAATTGTGGAACCAAAGGTGGCCATGATATCTCAGACAAATCGCGCATTTTGACATCTCTGATGTTGCGCAAAGGGATCTTGTTGCCAGGTAGCACGGGTTGCCAATTTTTATTCGTGTAATCTGGATCGACTGTGTTTCGGCTTTCCCATAATGCTTGATGCACATCTAACAGGGTGGCATATAAGCTAACATCTCGCATATCATTCACAACGGAGCGTACAAAAGAGTCATGAGATTCGCGAAGTTCAGGAACCGCCGCCATAATATTTTGAGCACGCCGCATAATAGGCTGTTTTGCCTTCTTCATGATTTCTATTTTGGCTTTATTGGACATATCAAGCTGTGTCTTGTTTAAAGCGGAAGGACGCGTCCATAGGACAAAAAAACAATCTTCTGAGGCCGTAAATTTTGCTAAATGGTTGATTCTTTCTTCAAAGAGATCGGCCAAGTCCATTTTAAGGCGCTTGCACGTGTCCATCGCAGGGCTAAAGACATCCCGAATGTCATCCTTAACGGTCTCTCGATTATAGCTAAAAAACACCTGAATAGCATGGCCAGGTCGTTTTAATGCGGGTGAAATAGAGTTGATTAATCCAGCGTGAATACGCTGAAACTCTGCAACACCCACCAGCTCTGTTGCCCCCATAAGGCGAACCACAGAGACTAATGAGCCATCTCGAGCAACTAATGTATGCCTATTATCTGCTGTTTCAAGTGTGCAGTAGTGTTCCGTTGTTTGCCCTAAAGCAGAACCCATCCAAGCTAAGAGGGCATCGATGCTATCTAAGACTGGATCAATAAAGGTTCCCATATTACCTCTCTTTCATTATCCCTGACGCAAATTGCGTATTTGTTAGCGTATTGTAACACCTGAACTGGTAATGACTGAGCCAGTTGGAGCATCTATTTTTAATACCTTGCCGTATTCTCCTAACATATCACCTTCTGTTACAGAGACTGTTTTGCCTGCCTGCGTTCTGAGCCATGCACGTCCTGGTATGATGGCATGTATCGTCATCGCGTCACTGACAGATTTTTGCGCAGACGCTGCGTGATGGCTATTACCAGGATGTCTTGCTTTTGCAGCTCGTGCCGCTTGAAGTTGCGATCTAGCAGATTGTAAATCACCGACTTGTTCTGCTAAGCTTTTGACAATACGCGTGAGCTGTTTAATTTCTTGCTGTATTTGGTTTAAGTTTTTATCAATGTTGACAACTTTGCTTGCTGTAAGCTCTATATCTTTTTCATTGTTTTTGACATCTTTGTTGGTTTTGCTCAACGTCGTGAGTTCTTTTTTCAACGCGGATAAAGATTTCTCGACGTCAGTTGTGTTGGCTTGTGTTGATTCAGATGAGCTTGAGCCAAACAAACTGTCAGTGGCTTGAGCTTCGGTTGATGTTTGTGAAAGCGTATCTAACTGATTATCCAATGTATTGGAAGTCGTGCGAGTACTTGAATCAGTGGTCACAAAATCTGTATTATCTAACGCGAATGCAGGATCTTCTGTTGTAGGTATTGCAGGTTGTGTCGCTTGAGTTTGTCGAGTGGTTTGAACCGCTGGTGCTTTTTGTACAATATCACCGACGCTATCAGAGGCATCTCCCATTTGAACAAATTTATAACCCGCAAATCCAACCGCCCCTATTGCGGCAACGGCTATTAGCCATGGAAACTTGCTTTTGCCGCGTTCGGCTACAGGAGAAGGGCGAGCTTTGCTCGTTTCTTCTGCTTTATCTTCATCTTCATCAAACTCATCGTCTAAATCAAACTCGAATTCATCTTCAAAATCATCTTTATCATCTGCATGATTAACCATTCGATTATCCTTCCTTAGGAGTTACATCGGCGTCATTTAAGAATAATAAGCCTAAGCCTGTACCTTGATTAACAGTGACTGTATACGGTTTATTAAATACAGGACGGATTTGTTGTCCCCACCGTTTACCCACTTCACCCAGTGCGGCTAAAAATTCCTCTTTGCCGGATAACTCTGGTTTTTGGGTTGTCGTAGAGCCTGTAAATGCTGAGGTCGTTGTAACGGTACCAGCCTCTGTAATGGCATCAGCGTAGCCTTCCAAGAAGGATGAGGCAAATAATGTTCCGTATCTTAGTAAGTAATGTTTGTCGACATCAGAACCAACCGCTGTTCGAGCTGTATTGACGTCAATGGCGACAACACTGACCGACATTGATGTGGGCAGTGTTTTCAATGTCATGGTTTCAAAAGTCATTAATAATTTCTCTTGGCGAGACTCATGGGCAATTGTGCCAATCAATTTTGCCCCTTTATATTTTCCATGCACAATTGTCGCTAACACAGGGCCTGGTTCATCAGAGTTCACCGCAGTATCCAAGACTGCGAACAAAATAGTACCTGCTTTAATGATTTCTGACTTGATTTTTGCTGTTGCTGATTTCTTAGTGATTGTGATCGCTTGAGGATTACCCGCAGCATCTTTGATGGTTGTTATGACGCTATTACCCTTAGTCGCTGATTCTAGCATTCGAGTAATTTTAGGTTTATATTCTTCTGTTTCCCACTTACCCGATGTATAAGCCTGTTTATTATAGGTGCTCCATTCTTTATGAGCACCTTTTGCGTAAGTGCCCATATTTTTTTGCATGTTTTTAACGGTTTTTGTATAAGCTTGGCGTTCTGTATCGGCTTGTTGGCGCGCTTGAGTTGCTTGTCTGGCGGCTTTTTGGTCTGCTTTCATTTTATCAACTCGTTGGACTTGCTCTTGCCGTCTTTTGTCTAACTCTTTACGGCGCTTTTCTTTTTGTGTTTGAGCTTTAAAAGGTCCTGAATCAATGAAGGCGCCTGTGCGTGCTTCACCGACCTGTATTTTGCCCACTTTAGGGGCGCCGGTGGCTGGTCCCAAACTTGGGTCAATTTGTGTTAATTGAATCAGACCTTCTTCTGGGGTTTCATCTTGAATTGCACCTAGAATAGTGGGTATCGCCGCTGTTTTTTTCTTGATGGCGGCATCTGCCTTTTTAATGTTGTCTTCTCGTTGCAATTTGACATACTTTTCAGGCGCTTTGGCGCCTGGGATAGAGCGGATGTTAGGGACAGAGCCTGTGCTGGAGCCTTGCCCAGCTAAAGGATCTTTATTGGCGTTTCTAAATTTTGAGACAGCAAATGCAACGCCCAAAAACAAGATAAAACCCAAAACAATTACCAGTGTTCTGTTTCGAGCATTTGTTAAAGTTGCTACCAAAGCGATTTGTTTTTTTGCCATTGTTATAACCCTGTTAGCTTAATGTTGATGGTTTGACCATCTTTAGATGCCAATAAGTAAGGTGTAGGCATGATCTCATACACATGAGTACCATCTGGGCTAGAGACTGTGGCCATCCAGGCAGGTGATAACAATGTGATCTTTGAGCGATAATAAATTTTTTCATTATAGAGCCACGCTTGTGCAAAATCTCCACTGACATTGAGCTTTAGGCTGCCTTTGGGTGGAACGCCGTCTAACATATTAATCATATCAGCGTTTACGTCAGAGGAGTATGATTTGTTGTTAACAACGGCTGGAAAGGCTTCTGGGCCTCTGGCTTGTAATTGCAAATCAACTCTAAAGTCTACATCTTTTTGGCCTGATACCAGTGTTAGCATAACGGGTGTATTTAAGCCAACTAGACGTACCGCCATATTGGCATGCACGTATTTTTTTGTGCTTTGTATAAACATAGTATTCGACTGAGTGTCCCACTGAATATTGAAATTATTAGGGTCACCAAGAGAGTAAGCGGTGATGGGCCAAGGCGCACCTGTACGATCAACAAATAATAGCGTAGAAACAAAACCTGCGGATAAACGAATAACGGGTGCTTGACTACCTGGCTCCAATTTTACTGGCATGGAGCTAAAATGAGGTGTAGGCGGGGAGCTTGAGGGGGTTGCTTTTGCTTGTAATGCTAAATCATAAAATTTATGCATTTTTGTAATTTGATCGGGGCTTAAAGGTAAAGCCTCTTCAAGCAAGCCTTCAAACGCTTCGTCATTTTGCTGTTGCTTAATGGTTTTTCCACTGTGCTTTTTAGATTTTTTGCTGCCATGAGGTTTATAATTAGCAGGCATACTGGAATCAACTTCATTAGGTTGAATTTGTCCACTTTCTAAACTGGTTTGCAAGCCTTGCAAATAAACTTGCAGCTCTTCGCCGCTCATATTTTGTGTTTTACTTAAAAAATCACTGACTTCTGATTCGGACATACCACTATAATCGGAAATTATCTTAGCGGTGCTGTCCGTACTTGCTCTGGTCGCAGTTTGAGTGTTTTTTTTGCTTGGTGTAGAGCGTTTATTTGTATTAGTTGTACTGCCACTGCTTTTTTTCAATGCAGGGGATGCCTTATCTCCAAGCATGGCTTGGGCTGGTTGTATAAAGGTCATCGCTATGAATGGCAACCATAGCATTGATTTTTTCATGTTAGCGTTATCCTTTTGCAATTAACATTCAGCAAAATACTGTGATGATTTATATCTTTATTATATGGGCAAAGAGTAGGGCAGTTATTGCCCCAATTTTTGCCCGATTTTTATTGTATTGCTAGCCTGAAGTAACACGCACAACAAAGGAAGCAATCCCAACGCCTTTCTCTGATTCTAAGGTGTTAACACGAGTGATTAACATTGTGACAACAATATTTTGCCTCATGGTATCTGAGGCACTTTGATAGTTAATAAGCATTGGGAACTGTACTTGCCATGCATATTTACCATTTGATGTGACGCCTTCTTTTAATACGACTGGCGCGCCAGTTGGTACCGCAGAAACCACTAGTTTCTTGCTTTTAACCGCTTCTAGGTTGGTCGATTCTTTTAGGGCTTTTAAGTAATTTTGATATCCACGCTTGGTAAAATATTCGCGGATGTCTTGTAGCGCTTTTCGGTAATTTACAAAGTCATATGTATAGGCCGCAGTGCCAGCTTCTGTCGCCCACTGTAACAAAGCGTTTGTTTTGAGATTGGGTTGATTCAAGGGGACTAACTTGATTAGTTTGCCATCAGATGTGGTGGCAAAATAAGTGGGTCTGGGCTTATTTTGGTCTTGGTAATAAATATATCCCATCAGCCCACCAATGACGCCTAATAGCAGCAGACAAAGTATCATAAGACGGCGGAAATTATCTCGATAAAAATTATTACGCAGCATAACAAGTTCTATTCCGCCGGTAGAGGCACTTTTCGGGATGACATCGGGTTTAGTCGCCGGTGCTGACCTTCTCTTTTTTACGACAGGATTATTTTTGTCTGATCCGTCTTGTGTTTCGTTTCCTGTTGCCATAAGTGAGGCTTCCTTGTTCGAAATTAAAAGCTGCTAACTAGCTAATTCTAACTGCTCAATTCTCACCAGTATAACATTCTCTATCTGCTATAACAGTGCTGAGCATTAATTTGGTAAGCATATTATTAAAGAATACATTTTGTTTGTTTGAAAATTAAATTGTAAATATTAATCATGATATTTATCAAACCAGGGGCGTGCAGATCGCTCTTTTCCCCCAAAAAAAACTTTCAACCACCTACCAAATACCGGCAAGGTAAAACCAAATTTATTTAATAAGCCAAAAAAAATACAAATAGAGCAACACAACAGAAAAGTCCATAGTCGAATATGCAACATAAAAACCAATAGTGGAAGAGCAGAATATGCGTCTAAAAAAAAGAATTTAGCAGGGCGGGCAGAATCACGCCAATGAACGGTATCCGGATTTCTCATGGCTTAAATTCCCCTAAACGTTTGAATCTTGGTCTAATTTTTTAGAGCCAGTCGCTATAAGATTGTATGTTCTCTCACTTATTATACCAGCATCAAACTTTCTTTGTGCGTCCACAATCATAGGTTGGCCTCTTTCTTTTAAAAGCTGCCTTGTTTTATTGGCAAGCATTTCAACTTCGGTATTGACTAAAATATCACGAACATCTTCATCAAAAACTAAAAATTCTCGTAGAGCTGCCCGTTTGCCGTCAACAGTTGGAACTAGTTTCTGCCAAAGGGCTAGACGCATTGTTTCCAAAATATCTAAAGCTCGTCCATGGCGTTCTGCTGCTGGGAAGGTTGAAATCATACGACGTACACAGTCTGCCACACCGTTGCTGTGTAATGTCGTATAAACAGGGTGTCCCGTAAGGGCGGCATCAATTACTGCTGCAATGGTTTCAGCATCTCTTGCTTCCCCTACTAATATTAATCCAGGTTTTCGTCTGAGTGCATTTCTAACACCTGCGGCGAAAGTGGGTAAATGTTTTGGGATTTCGGTTTGGCTTACAATAGACGTTAATTTTTCAACAGCGTCATAGACAAATTCAATAGGGGATTCATAGGTCAACACTTTACGGTTGGCTTCTGGATCAGCAATTAGCTCTCTCAAGATGGAAGCTAACAAAGTACTTTTACCTGAACCGGTGGAGCCTGTTACAACCACGATTCCCTGCATGGGAGCCATGTTATCTAAAATTTCTTGTTCTAGATTCATTGTGGATAATAAGGGAGGATCGGCTGGAATCGTACGAATCGTAATTTGTATACCATCTCGGCCTTCCACTTGACAAGCTGTGGCATTGACCCGAAATCTATATCGTGTATCTCTATCGGGACGAATTTCATAATGTGTGTCTACGTCAGTGCCTGAGGATAGCTGTGCCGTGCCATTTGGCCCATATATTGAGTTAATCATTTCGCCAACTTCGGTGTTGGACAGGGTTCTTTGGGTTATAGGATGCAAATGTCCATATATTTCACCTAATATTTTATTATCTGTTTGGATAGTAACATCAGAGGCATCTTTTAGCGTGCAATGCACAAGAAGCCTGTCCATCTCCCTTGCCGTAAAACGTATAGGCTCATCTGGCAAAATAAATTCATTACTCATTAGTTTCTCACCCCATCCAATTAGCGCTTAATTTAGTGTAGTCCTAATTAATATAGATAGGAGAGGATTGAGTTAGCCAATCTTCCCCTTTTTTCTGATAACGAAATGAGGGGAGTGCTGTAATATTGTAAATGCGATCGTTTACAGTCATCTCATTATCATTACCTGTGATACCCATATTGACTTCTGCAACATAAGGCGGACTAACAATATTTTGTGCCAGCAGGTTACGGTATCGAACCATACCGCTATAATCACGTTTTAGGCGGCCTAAATTCTCAGAAAATATGCTATCAGCTTGGTCGATACCAGCTTGCCAGCCTTCTCCTACATACCTATTCCAGACTTTTCGCTCTGCAATATTTTTAGGCATCATGGACGGATCGGGTTGCTCGGGTTTTGCAAACTTTAGATAAACATAGTCGCGCCAAGTAGGTGGTAAGCTAACAAAACGCGCCTGACTTTCAATGGCGTATGAACGATCTGCTAAACGAATGGCGCGATCACTGCTTTGATCATAGCTATGACTACCTTCAATTAGTACAGGGGGTAGAATATGTTTTTCGAGTAACAAAGAATTAAAGTTAAAAATACGATCTAAAGGGTGGTGGTATCGGCTCACGATTTTATTAATTTGTGCGGCACGCCACGCTAGTCCACCTCTAGCACCAACGCTCATCGCAGCATCCCTTAAAGATTGATGTCTAATACCTGTAATAGAAAAAGTTGATGAATCAAAGCGCGATAAGCTTTGGTATTCTTCTATTGCATGCGTAGATGGAGAGGGGGCTGTACATCCAAATAAAAATGCAAAGCTAATTGATCCGGCTAGGGTGTATAAAGCACGTTTCATTATATCCAGCAACCTTCTTGTATTAATGACATGTCTTTGGTTCTAATGGGGCTAAATTTAAATAAATTATTTAACAAATTAAGTTGGAACATAGCGTAACTCAATAACGCGACTGGATGGATACACAACCAAATTTGCTCGGTTGCCTGCTTGAATACCTGCATCTTTTAGGATATCGGCAATAACACGATCTCTTGCTGCCAAAGTAACGAGAACCGGAACAGCAGGAATAGGACCTAGTACTTTGACTCGATACCTAGACATCGAAGCTATTTTTTCTAGTAATGGCTCGATAGGACCCGACCAATCTATGCTTGTTGCACCGCCCATACCACCTTCTGGCGTGACAAGAATATCTGTATTTATGGGCTCTTTGGCATAAGCTAATTGCGTGAGAGCTAGTGTTTTTAAGGAATCTTCTACTGATAGGGCAACTTTCTGTAACTGTCTATCAACATCAGTCATTTGATACGTTGGTTTAGCGGTGCATGCTGTTAGTAGCGATAAGGATATGCAGCTTAGTAATACTTTAACTCTCATAAAAACCCTTAAGACAAAATTAATTTTACCCAATTATAACGATTATTTGACGTATATGCAGTGATTATTTTGCCATCAAATTTTTCAAACTAAAGTTGAGTATATATACTCTAACTATATGGTGAGACAACTAAGTATCTAATTTTCATGATATGATGATAGCAATGAATGCATCCAGTACTGACATACCACGAATATTAGACTAAAGTACAATTGTATAGATGTCTAGATATGTTTTATATTAGCCTAGGGATGGTGTGTTTTTTTATTTGATTAAATTGGTGGTGTAACAACAATGACAGATGAATTTGTTACCAGTTTTAAGGCAGTTGCAAAATTGCTACGTTGTAATTTTACGTTACGGGATCAGCCTGTGACTATTGACCAAGCGCTTGATGATGTGGGATTGCTTCCTTCCATTATGAGGCGAGCCGATCAGCTTAGTTCTTTTTGTATGGGGTTTGGTTTGGGCGTTAGCTTTGATGAAGTCTCAGGCACCATGTTAGGGATTAAAGTCAAATTTGATAGTGAGACCCCGAACTCTCTTAGGTTACTTTGCGCAACAGATGTATTGATCGAGATTATCCAATCTGCTCCTTCGCGAGAGGTTACACCTTTGGATGATTTGATGTATGACTAAATTTTATAATAATTTTAAAATTATACGTGAAATAATGAGTGAGAGACTATGAGCGGACAACAATCCCCACAAGAAGATAAGAATTCTTACGGATTGCTTTGGGGTATCTTATTAATATTTGTCATAGGGGCTTTAGTTTGGTGGTTCTATAGTGAACAGTTGAAATATGGCTTCATGAAAGTCAAATATTGGGAAATGGCTGCCATTTCCTTTTTTGTGGACGATCCAGATGTTCAGACACGGGTTGATTTGATTAATCAATCATTTGCAGAAGGCACCTCTGGCGGTTTGACTATGTATGAAGCAGGTCAAATGGCTTCTATAACAGGTGAATACTTACGCTATCCTTTAGGTATCTTGCTAGCCTTGATGGCTTGGTTCCTCTATAGAGGGCACGCAACGATGCGTTTCAATAAAAGTTACAATATGGATGCTCTGGCTAGGCAGGAAAAGGGAAACTGGCCACAGATTGCTCCCATCGTTGAATTAGATCTCGTGAAGGAAGATATTAACATTGGTCCTTGGGCTGTTGCGCAAAATCCCATGCAATACTGCAAAGCAAACAAACTACTAGATATTGAAATTGTGGCTGATAAAAGATCGGCTTGGAAATCAGAAGGTGTGTATGTTTCAACCTTAAACAAAGAAAAAGCAGCGCAAGCACTTGCGGCGCAATTAGGCCCTTTGTGGGTGGGCGCAAAGCAATTACCACCGCATACAAGAGCTATGTACGCCACATTTTTACTGCGTGCAGAACATAAGCCGGATGAAGCCAGAGCATTATTGGCAAAATTAGCACTTTCCGCAACCAAAGGGGCATTAGATTGCACAGAAGCGGATGAAATAATAAAAAAATACGGCAAAAATAAAGTCGTACAACGTTGTTTAGAGCGACATGCCTACGTCATGACGGTTATGGCTGAATTGCTACAAATTGCTAGATTAGACGGTGTTTTTGCAACGTCAGATTTTATTTGGCTAAAACCTGTTGATAGACGGCTTTGGTATATTTTAAATTGTGTGGGTAGACAAGTTGCGGTTTGTGAGATTGGCGGTGCTTTTGCGCATTGGTTAGCAGAAAAGCAAATGGGGCGTGCATTGAGTGTTCCGATGGTAGAGGAAGCGGTAAAAGCATTAGATATCGCTATTATAAATACAGTTTATGTGCCGGATGAAGAAGAGCTCGAGAAAAAAGATAAAGCCGTGACTTAAAGAACGTAGGGGTTAAAGATGGCAAATGTTGTTCGTGGTTTAGAAGAGAGATATGAGCATGGCGCCTCGGAGATGGCACGTGACACGCGCCCGCTGGGCGTGCGTGTTGGGGAATTTTTTGGTAACCCGCTTTATGCCGCTTGTATTATTGCCTCGTGTATTGCGACGCTTGTTGTTTTTCCGGAAGGCGCTGATGTTGTTGCTTTGTGTGGATTGGGGCAGTTTTTATATGCTATGACGCGTCAGGTCACTTTGCCTTGTAAAATGCCGATGATTTCTAAGTTAGATGATCACAATGATTGTATTCCTGGTACAACAAAGCCTAGAAAAGCCCAAGGTATTGCGTTTTTTGGCAATGAAAATAACACCAATAACGAAATATGGTTTTCTAACGATGACATGCGTACGCATGTTTTGATATTTGGTTCAACTGGTTCTGGTAAAACAGAAGCATTAATCTCTATTGCCTTTAACTCTTTAGCCCAAGGTAGTGGGTTTATTTATATTGATGGTAAAGGTGACAACTCTTTATACGCTAAGATATTTGGCATGGTTTGTCGTATGGGTCGGCTAGATGATTTATTGTTAATTAACTTCATGACGGGTGCGCGAGATGTTGTGGGGGCGCAAAAAACCCGATTGTCCAATACTATGAATCCTTTTGCAAATGGCTCCTCCAGTATGATATCGCAGCTAGTCGTGAGCTTGATGGATGGTGGTAGTGGCGGCGGTGATGGCGACATGTGGAAAGGGCGTGCGATTACATTTGTTGAAGCCTTGATGAAAATTTTAGTCGCGATGCGAGAAGATGGCCATATTCTTTTGGATGCCAACTGTATTCGGAATTATTTCGCCTTAGAAAAGCTAGAACAAATTGTTGTGGATAAGCAATTCCCAGTAGATGGTACCAATAGACTGGTGCCGTTAGATATTATAAATCCGGTATTGCTGGAGCCGCTTGAGAATTATATTTTTAACTTGCCTGGCTACAATAAAGCCAAAAAAGGCAATCAAGCGGGTGAGGTGCGTGAACAGCATGGTTTTATTACCATGCAGTTAGGCCGGGTGTTTTCTTCCCTAGCAGATACCTATGGACATATTGTTCGAGCGAATTTAGCGGAAGTTGATTTAAAAGATGTTGTTTTGAATCGACGCGTATTGGTTGTGCTGTTACCCGCGTTAGAGAAGTCACCAGAAGAATTGTCCAATTTAGGCAAAATTATTATTGCCTCTTTAAAATCTATGATGGCATCTGGTTTGGGAGATGAGGTTGAGGGTACGTACAGAGACATTATCTTAAGCAAACCCACCAATTCACCGACGCCCTATGTTTGTATCATGGACGAATATGGTTATTATGCGGTACCTGGATTTGCGGTTGTACCGGCACAAGCGCGTTCTTTAGGGTTTTCCGCTATTTTTGCTGGACAGGATTTACCTGCTTTCCAAAAAGCGTCAAAAGAAGAAGCGGCGTCTATTTGTGCCAATACGAATATTAAAATCTGTATGAAAATGGAAGATCCGGGTGAAACCTGGGAATTCTTTAATAAAGTGGCTGGTGAGACTTATGCGACGAGTGTAAGTGGTTTCCAAATTAATACTGGCAGCATGACCAATAACTACTTAGATTCTAAAAACGCTTCGGTTGAGAAACGTTCGCGTATTGATTTGCTGGATTTGAGAGATCAGAGAGAAGGGGATGCGCATATATTTTTCCGTTCTAGAATTATCAGAGCTAGAATGTTTTATGCGAATCCTTCCCCACCTAGTAAAATGCAAGTCAATCAATACCTAACAATTGAAAAACCACCAGATGAAGTCTTGATTGGTATAGATAAAAGAATTCGCCGGTTTACACAAATTTTCCATGCACCGCAATTTGCCATGGATGCACCGAGTCCAGGGGAGGATATTAATACCATTGCGCAATCTATGCAATCTTATGGGCACCTGAAACCATTCGAACGTGGGATAGCGGCCGTTATTGCGATTTTGGAAAAAGAGGTTGAAAAGCAACGGGTTGTTCGAGAAGAAATGGAAGCTGAGCAAGCACAAGAGTTTGCAAATGAAGTGCATGCTTTTACACCAGTTTGTGTGCCAGAATTTGCGAAAGCGATTATTGGGGAAGATGATTTGCAGCGTTTTTCAAATCCTCTTTTGTTAAAGGGGCGTACACGCGAATCGCTTATGCATATTGAACGCTTGACCGGTAAATCTGAGGCAGAGGCCAACACGGCTGCTGAGAATTTAGTGAACGATATTATTAAAGCGACATATTATCCGCCTAAAGATGTATTGCCATCTGATATTGAGGGCACATTAGATATTTTAGAGCAATTATATACGTTATTTTCTCAGTATGCGCGGGGCGGTGGTGGCAGCTGATAGCAGATGATGCTCTTTAATTAATATTTAAGAAAAAAGATAGAGAAAAAAGGAAATAGCATTTTGGCACTTAAATTTTTAGGTGCCAAAAAAATTTGGCCAAGCAAAATGTCAGGCAACTGGCATTTTAGACAGTAGCTTAAAAGCGAGAAAGATATGCCTAAAGGTAAGACGCCAAAAGATGATGCAGAAGAGAAGACAGAATTAAAGGTTAAATCAGCTGCTGGTTCTGAACAGAGTTTGCGAGATGTTGCGAGTGAAGCACTAAAAACACTCGAGTCTGCTTTGAGTTCTGAAAAATCCGCGATCTCTGGTGGTAACGGTACAGAAATCAAAGATGCCAAAGAAAGCAGGATGTCAGCTGCGCAACATTATACGACAGCCAGAATAGCCCAGTTAGAAAAAACCCAAGATCGTTTATCTGG